>CANQKB010000010.1 GCA_947624405.1 uncultured Clostridia bacterium | reverse complement strand
CAAACGAGCAAAGCGAGTGCGATTTGGAGCAATCGACATATTAAAATACAATTTGGAGATTGCGACACCAAGTGAATATAAAAACAACTATTTTACAGGCTTTTTATAAGTAGCACTGAATTTGTTAACTAAATTCTTATATAAATATTAAGAAAGGTAAAAAGTACTTGCTACTTTTTGCCTTTTGTGGTAATATTATATAGTGTTTCATAAAAATAGGAGGGTTACAATATGTGTGGTATAGTAGGTTATATAGGTAATCGCAAAGCAACACCAATTTTAATAAATGGTTTATTAAAATTAGAATACAGAGGATATGATTCTGCAGGGATTGCAACACTTGAAGATGAAGATATCACAATTATTAGAAACAAGGGAAGAGTTAAAGAGTTAAAAAAATCTAAAGATCTAGATAAGGCACAGGGGACAATAGGCATTGCACATACTAGATGGGCAACGCATGGAAAACCATCTGTAGTTAACGCACATCCACATATTGATTGTCATAAGAATTTTGCAGTTGTGCATAATGGTATTATAGAAAATCATATTGAATTAAAAAAATTTCTTACAGATGCAGGTTATACATTTGTATCAGAAACGGATACAGAGGTTATTCCAAATCTTATAGATTATTATTATTCTAAAGAAGAGGAAAGTAATGATAGATTATTAAAAGCAGTATATAGGGCAACACAAGATTTAAAAGGAAGTTATGCACTTGCAATTATTTCTAAAATAGAAAAAGATACTATGATTATTGCAAGAAAGGATAGTCCATTAGTTGTTGGAGATGGGGAAGGAGAAAAATTTGTAGCATCGGATATACCAGCAATATTAGAGTATACAAATAAAATTTTTATTTTAAATGATGGTGACTTAGTAAAAATTACAAGAGATAATATAACTTTTTTTGATGAAGATTTTGAAAAAGTACAAAGAAAAGCAGAAATTATAGAATGGAGTTCTAAGTCAACAGATAAAGGCGAATATGAAAGCTACATGTTAAAGGAAATATATGAACAGCCAAATGCAATTCGTGAAACAATTGGAACTAGAATTGTACAAAATGATAAATGTGACTTTAGTGATATTAATATAACGAAAGAATTTTTAGAAAGTGTTTCACATATTTATATAGTTGCATGTGGTACGGCTATGCATGCAGGTGTTGCGGTAAAACCGATAATAGAAAGATTAACTAATATTTCTGTTGAAGTTGATATAGCTTCAGAATTTAGATATAGGAAACCAATTGTTGGAGATGACACATTAATTATTTGTATTAGTCAATCTGGAGAAACAGCGGATACAATTGCAGCACTTAAATATGCTAAGAAGAAAGGAGCAAAATCAATAGCAATTACAAATGTTATGGGAAGTTCAATAACACGTGAAGCTGATTTTACTTTATATACTCATGCAGGTCCAGAAGTTGCGGTGGCTTCAACCAAAGCATATACTTCTCAAATTACGCTACTTACATTACTTGCTATTCATTTTGCTGAAGTATTAGAAAATGAAGATAAAGAAATTATTGATAATTTAAAAAATGAATTGACTGAAATACCTTCAAAAGTTAGTATAGTTTTAGAAAATTCTGAAAAGATTAAGGAATTTGCAAAAAGAGTATATAAAGAAAAAGATCTTTTCTTTATAGGACGTGGTATAGATTATGCTGCTGCAATGGAAGCATCTTTAAAGCTTAAAGAAATTTCATACATTCATTCGGAGGCTTATCAGTCAGGAGAATTAAAGCATGGACCTATTGCTTTGATAGAAGATGATGTGACTGTTGTTGGCATTATTACGGATAGGAGGCTTGTGAATAAGTCGATCAGCAACCTTCAAGAAGTTGCTACAAGGGGAGCTAAAATTCTTATTGTTACTGATCAAGGAATTGATGAGAAAATATTCGAAAATATTGTGAAGATTCCTAAAATTCATCCATTTCTTTCTCCTATTTTGTCGATTATTCCTTTACAGCTTTTGGCCTATTATATTTCTAAGGAAAAGGGGCTTGATGCAGATAAACCAAGAAATTTAGCTAAATCGGTAACGGTTGAATAATTTAATTTCCTCATGTATGTGTATATGTACTTGAGGTTTTTTTGCAGTATGTGGTTACAATTCACAGTCGATTTCCGCTAAGCTACCTGAGGAAATGATTTTAAAAATGCGGCGTTACGTTCTCCAAGGCGTTTAAGATAGTTTGGATTGTTAAATGATAAATACGAATTTGAAACTGTGCAAGCAAAAAAATTTGTAGGTCGAACTCACTTCGATTTTTAAAACATTCCTCCACGCTTAGCTAGTTGTACTGTAAATAGTAACATTGTTACACAAAAATTTCAAAAATTTTTTCAAAAAAGCTTGCATTTTGTAAAAATTTATGTTAGTATATCTTTACGTTAATTAAATGATTTTAAAATTTTAATTCAAATCAAGGCAATTTCGCCTTAAAATTCAAGAAAAAAGAAGGAAAATAATGAAGAAAATAAAAATAGTTATGCTATTTCTATTTGTTTTACTTTTGATTTCATTTTTTATAATCAATTTTAAAAATAATAAGGTTTTAGAAATGCAAGAAAATTTGATTTCAAAAATAGAAAATAATCTAGATAATAGTGAAATGAAAGATAAAATTTTTAACGATGGTACTATAGGAATGATAATAATACCTAGCATAGGTGTTGAAGCACCAATTGTAGAAGGCACGAGTACCGATATATTAAAATATGCAGTACGGTCATTTTAATGAAACTAATTTATGGTTTGGAAATGTTGCTTTAGCATCACACAATGAAGGCTCATATGCTCATTATTTTTCAAAAATAAAAGAGTTGAAAAATGGTGAAGAAATTGTATATAAAACTAATATGGGAGAAAGGAGATATAGTGTATGTGAAAATAAAATTATAAATGAAACAAACGTAGAAGTTTTAGAAGATACCGAAGAAAATACTATAACATTAATAACATGTGTTACGGGCAAGAGTAGATATAGACAGTGCGTCATAGGAAAGGAAATGATAGAATGATAAAAAAATTATTAACAGTATTTGCTTTAACGGTATTGACTTTAATTTTCTTTGGAACGTCTAATGTAAAAGGGGCTGTACAAAAAGAAAGCTTAGAGGATATTATTAAAGTAAAAGTAGGTGATGAATGGGAAAATCTAAAGATAAATAAATATACAGATGGAGAGGACGTGATATATAAAAGGGAAAATGATAAGGAGGGAGATTTTACTGAGTTAAAAAAGGAAAAAGATTCTCAAGATACGAGTATTATTAAAATTATTAGAAAAGGATATAAATATAATAAAAATTGGGAAAGTGAATTTGCTTTAGACAGTGAAAATGATTTATACATAGCTACAAAGATAGCAATAGATTGCGTAAAAAATGGTACGTCAGAGAATGATATTATGAATATTTATCAAGTAGTAGATGAAGCAAGTGAAGAACAAAGAAAAAGAGCAGAAAAGATTTTAGAAGCAGTGGCGAAATTAGTTAAAGAAGGATATCATGGAACATATATTAATTATGAAATTGTCCAAGTAGATAAAGAAGGTGATTTAGAAGCAGTAGATGAGGAATATTACTCCCAAACATATAATATAGGATTTAAAAATGCTACAATGAAAGAATATAAGGTAATGTCTAAAAATAGTGATGATGTAAGTGATTTTTATATAGCTGGAATTGAAGGAAAGGAGGAAAAACAAAAATTTACAGCAGAAGATAAAAAATTTAGAATAATGATACCAACACAATATCATGAAGAACCTTTCACATTAAATGTGAGTTTTGTAGTTACATTTATAACTGAGAATTTATGTGAAGAAACAAATGAAACAGGAACATATTATATTTATGGAAATAAAGAAAAGGAGATTAATTTACATCTTTTTTATAATAATAAAAAATCAAACTTGCTTTTAGGATTTGCTGATGAAGATACAGGAGAAGCAGTTAAAGGATGTATGGTAGAAATTAATGGAAATAAAATAATACCAGGAGCTGATGGAAAAATATATATGAGAGAAATAGGAAAAGGAAAAATTTCAGGTAATATGTTATATATTCCAGATGATTATTATATTGAAAATGGGGCGTTTGAAATAGATATACCATATGGAAAGACAGTTGAAGAAGATATAATACTTAAAAGAAAAAAAGGAAAGTTAGAAGTAACAACACATTCTTCAAAGGCTAAATACGAAATATATGATTCTAATTTTGAAAGGATTTATGAAGGTGAAACAGATGATGAAGGTAAATTAGAATTAGATAATTTAAGAACAGGTAAATATGTATTAAGACAAACTGAAATAGATGGAAACTATGAATTAGCAGAAGATAAGATTTTTTCAATAGAGTATCAGCAAACTACATACATTGATATTTACAATCTAGAAAAGGAATTAGAAGATGATAAAGGGAAAGAAGAAGACGTAGCAGATGAAGGTGAAGGAGACGATGGAAAGAAAGGAGAAATGGAAGATGAACATAATGAAGATAATGAAGAAGGAGGGAAAAAAGATGAAAGCGATTCTGGAGAAAATAATGGACAAAATAATGGAGAGCAAGATAATGAAAAAAATAAAGAAGATGAAAATGTAAACCAAGGAGAGGATGAAATAGATGAAGAAGGAAAGGGTACAGAAACAGATGATAAAGTAGGAGAAGATAATGAAGTAGGAGATAAAGTAGAAACGGATAATGAAACAAAAGATGAAGATAGAGATAATAATGATAAAGGAGATATTGAAACAACAGAAGATGAAAATAAAATAGATGATAAAGAAGAGAGCAAAGAAGAGGGAGAAAATAGCGAAAAAGGAGACAATGAAGAAAATACAAAAGATATACTAGATGGAGAGGATAGCAATATGGAAAGTGAAAATGAAAAAAAAGAAGATGAAGAAGAAGCGGGATTTTCTGGAGAAATTAATAATGAGCATAGTAATGATAAAAGTAAAGAAGATAGAAACGAAAGCTTAGCTAATGGAGAGGAAAGAGTTAACTATAATGAAAATCAAGATGAAGGATTAAGTAGTGGACAAGAAGAAGGAAATTCTAAAGAGAATATGCAGTTTAAATGTGAAACTGAAGAAGCTGAAGATATACAATATACAAAAGTTAGCAACGAAGGGTATCAAAATAATAAAGGATTAGAAAAGTTACCAAGGACAGGAGAAGATTATTTCAAAATAAAAATATTTTTAATTGATTTGTTTGTATTTTTAAGTTTTTTAATTGTTTTAAATTTATTCAATAAATGTTATCAAAGAAATTAGAAAAAGAAGTGATAGAATTGAATAAAAGAGTTATAAAATTAATCTTAATATTTTGTATTATAGTTTTTGGAATATCATTTTATTTAATATTAGATCAATTCAAAAGTTATGATGATAATAACAAAGATTTAGAAAAACTAACCAAAGAGGTTATTCAAAAAGATGAAGAGACAAAAGAAGTTTTGGTAGATTGGGAAAATTTGAAAAAAGTTAATAGAGATATAATTGCATGGATTGAAATAGAAGGAACAAAAATAAATTACCCAATTTTAAAAGATAATGTAGAAAGATTGTATTATCTTACACATACGTACAATAAGAAGAAAAATGCTCATGGAGCAATATTTACCATAAATTTAGATGAAGAAGAGGTAATAATCTATGGGCATAATATGAAAAATGGAAGTATGTTTTCTGAACTTAGTAAGTATTTAGATAAAAATTTTTTTCAAACACATTCAAAATTCAAAATATATACACCAAATGACAATTATGAATGTTTAGTTTTTAGTGCATATTCAATCGGTGTAGAAGAAGAAAATAGCAATATAGAAAAATTAAATTTTGATGAAAAAATTAAATATTATAAAGAAAAAAGTGAACATAAAATAGAAATAAATACTATTACAAAGTTAGTAAAATTATCAACTTGTTCATATTTAAATGCAACAACAACTCCAACAACAAAGAGATATTACATTGTTGCAAGTATGGAAAAAATAAATTGAAAGGACTAAAAAAATGAAAAAAATGAAAAAAATACATAAAAAATTTACAGCAATATTGATGTTAATTATGATATTAATTAATATAATACAACCTATAGTTTTAGCAAGAGATAATGAATTCTCTGGAAGCGGAGTAGACCACTTTATTGCTAGACAATATGCAACAAAACTTAAGACAACAGATGAAAGAAATGGAGGAGAAAATGGAATAATAGCAAGAAGGTTATTGCCACAATCTAAAAATTGGGATTTTTCGCAAGGTGATGGAATATTAGTATTTTGTGCAGAAAATGGAGTATCATATGAAACTGGTTCTTACTACGAAGCTTCATATACTAAACCAATTACAGATATACTAAAAGAAGCGGCGAAGGTTGCATATTTCGGTTGGTATCAACCTAAAGGAAACTATGGAGCAGATGGATTAATAGATAACCCATCTCTTAAGCAGTATGCATTTACACAACAGATGATTTGGGAAGTACTAGGACAAAGTAGTGCAACATTTGTAGAACCTGCCATTCAAAATGAATATATAACATTTAAAAATGAGATAAATTCAAAAATAACAAGTATGAAGCAAAAGCCATCTTTTAGTGGAACAACTATAAAATTAGATGTAGGTGAAAATAGAATTTTAACAGATGATAATGGTGTACTTTCAGATTATTGTAATTTAGATAAAACAATAAATGGAATTAAAATAACTCATACAAAGGGCGAAAATACAATGACAATTAATGTGACAGATGAGTGCAATATTGAAAAGTATAACATTAGTGAAGAAACTTTTAAAGAATGGGGAATGGTAAAAGAGTTATCTAAAGACAATAATACAACAATTTATTTTACATTTAGCGAAGGGATACAAAATCAAATATACTCTATGAATTATAATGATGAGGTTTCACTTTCCTTAAATTTATCTATACAATCATTTGGAAAATTGGAATTAGAGAAACATGGTGAAAATGGAGAGCTACTAAATGGAGCTAAATTCAGTATAGAAGGACCAAGTGCTTATAAAAAAGAAGTTACTGTAACAGCGGGAAAAATTATTTTGGATAACTTAAAAGCAGGAACATATTATATCAAAGAAGTACAAGCCCCAAGTGGCTATTTGCTTGATACAAAAACATATCAAGTAGAAATAAAAGTAGGACAAACAACAAAACAAGTTATTTCAAATAGCAAGCCTACAGGTAGTTTTACTCTTACAAAAACAAATGCAGATAAATCAGCAGGAATCAAAGGAGTAAAATATCGTGTATGGAATGATGAAGGCTATGATAATGTTCATGAAACAGATAGCAATGGAAAAATACAAGTAAATAACTTAAAGCTTGGAAAATACTATTATCAAGAAATAGAAACTGTAAATGGGTACTTAATTGATAATGAAATATATTCATTTACGCTAAAATATTTAGACCAAAATACAACAGTAGTTTCAGCAAGTGATGAAAAAATAAATAATGAGCCAACACGGAAAAATAAAACTTTCAAAAACGGATAAAGATACAGGAAATACAGATAGAATAGATGGTATGCCACATCATGGAGATGTATCATTTGAAGGAGCAGTTTACACTTTATATGCAAAGAATGATATATATAATATTGCAAAAACTGTAAAATATTTTTCTAAAGATGAACCAATTGCGACATTTACATTTAATAGCTATGGCGTGGGAAATGTAAATGTGATAAATACTCAAACTACAGCGAAAATAAGTGCAAGTGGGGATACACTTTGTGGGTTACCAATGGGACAATATTATGCAAAAGAAACTGTTGTACCAGAACGGATATAATCAAGATTCAAATGTAAATGAATACAAATTAGAATATATAGATGATAAAACGTCTGTAATAGAAACAAGTGGAATAGTAAAAAATGAAGTTAAAAAAGCCCCTTTTGAGGTAATAAAAGTTAGTACAAACTCAAATTCTACTGCTGATGTTATACCAGATGCTGAATTTACAGCAATACTTACAAGATACGTTGAATTCTATGGCAGTTTTGAAGAAGCACTAAAACATTTAAATGAGTTAGCTCAAGATGAATATTCTGTTTTTAAAACTGGCAATGATGGGCATGGAATTTCAGCACGTTTAGCATATGGAAAATACACAGTAAGAGAAACCTATACACCTTCTGCAAATATAAATACGGTTGAAGAATTTTATGTAACAATAGATGAAGATAGTCAACTACCAATTAGAGAACTGCTTGAAAATGATACACCATTTGAATCGTATTTACAAATACAAAAGAGAGATAAAGAAACAGGAAAATTAATTACATATTCAAATGCAACATTTTCTTTATATAAATTAAATGAAGAAACAAATGAATGGAAAAAGGTAGAGTGTAAAGTTGGAGATGAATATTTAGAGTCATGGGCAACTGATAATAAAGGAATTGCAAAAACAGAAACTAAATTATTACCTGGAAAGTATAAAGTAAAAGAAATAAAAGCACCAAAAGGATTTGTATTATCAAAAGAAGAAATATTTTTTGAAGTAAATAATAAAAATGAGACTTTAAATTATGATGATGATTGGGATGCATGGATTACTGTAGTAGTTAAAAATGAAAAACAATATGGTAAATTAGAAGTAAAAAAGGTAGTTAAATTAAATCAAAATGTAGATACTACTTTATTAAAAAATATTGATTTAACAAAAATATCATTTGAATTAATTGCAAAAGAAGATATAATTGATTATATTGATGGAAGTGTTATATATAAAGCAGGGACAGTTTTAGGAAAATATAATCTTAATAATAATGGCAATTTAATAATCGAAAATCTTAATTTAGGAACATATTATTTACATGAAATAACTACATGTGAAGGATTAGTTTTAGATAATACTAAACATGAGGTAATAATTAAATCAACAGATGATAGTAAAAAAGAATGTATAGCTTCAATCACTATTGAAAATTATACAACCTTAACAGAAATAAGTAAAACTGAGATAACAGGAGGGGAAGAAATTATTGGTGCTAAACTGACAATATTAGATGAAAAAGAAAAAGTGATTGATAGTTGGACATCGACTAGCAAAACTCACAAAATTGAAGGATTAATTGCAGGTAAAACCTATACTTTAAGAGAAGAAATAGCCCCAAATGGCTATGCAAAAGCAACAGATATTAAATTTACTGTGACAAATAGTAGTGAATTTCAAAAAATAACTATGGTTGATAAAAAAGTACTGGTTAAAAAAACAGATTTCACAACTGGAGAAGAATTAGAAGGAGCAGAACTTACAATAACAGATGAAAATGGAAATATAATAGAAAGTTGGGTATCTACAAAAGAAGAACATTATATTACAGGATTAGAGGAAGGAAAAACGTATATTTTAACTGAAAAAACATGCCCATATGGATATGAACAAGCAGAAAGTATTACGTTTACTGTAAGTAAAGATAAAGAAAATCAAATAGTAGAAATGAAAGATAAATTAATATTGAAAGATGTAAAAATAATAAAAATTGATAGCAAAACAAATGAAGTTATAAAATCAAATTTTAGCTTTGGAATTTATGAGGATGAAGAATGCAATAAAATTTTAAAAGAAGTAAGTGCTGAAAAAGATTGTGGATATATTTTATTCGAAGGTTTAAAATATGGAACATATTATATTAAAGAAATAAAAGCTCCAGATGGATATACATTGTCAGAAAGAGTAGTAAAAATCGATATAAATGATGAAGGTGTTTTTGCAGGTGGTATACAATTAGAGGAACAAGATGAAAAGTATGAAGTAGAATATTCAAATGAGCCAATACCCGTAATACAAACAGGTAATGAAATAAATTATACTTTGTTATTTGGTAGTTTGATAGTGTCATTTATTGGAATTGCCGTAACTATTTTTATGTTAAAAGTTAGTAAATATAGATTTGATTAAAAAGGGCAACTGTAAAAGTTACCCAATCAATTAAATAGATAAAATACTAAAGAATAATACAGATTAGACCACCACTACCTTCATTAACAATACGTTCTAATGTTTCTTGAAGTTTCATTTGTGCATCTTCTGGCATTCTATATAATTTGTTTTGTAAACCTTCATTCACAAGCTCATGTAGACTTTTTCCGAAGATATTAGATTCCCAAATTTTTTTAGGATCATTATCAAAATCTGCAAGAAGTGAAGTAACTAATTCTTCTGATTGTTTTTCAGAACCAACAATTGGGGAAACTTCACACGAAATGTTTGCTTTTATCATATGAATACTTGGGGCGTTGGCTCTAAGTTTAACTCCATATCTAGAACCTTGTTTAACCATTTCAGGTTCATCTAAGATGAGGTCATCCATAGATGGCATAACAATTCCATATCCTTTTGCTTTTACTTCTTCTAAAGCGTATGCGATTTTATCATATTCCTTTTTAGTTTGAGCAAGAGATGTAAGATTTGAAAATAAAGAACCCTCATCTTCAATGTTTATTCCAGTCATTTCAGTAAGTATTTGATAGAATAGAGAATTATTTAGTTCTATATTTATAGAGATATTTCCATTACCTAAATTTATTTCATTAAGGGTAGTATTTGAAATTATTTCAGTTGACTTTATTGCCCTTACACTTTCATTTACTTGTTTTAAAACAGAAATATTTGAAAATGCCTCTTTTATTTCTGACATAAGTTGTACTTTAAGCCAATGCTCACTATCCAAAATTTCAACCCATTTAGGTAATGTGATGTTCATTTGTTCAATAGGAAATTCATATAGAAGTTTACTAAAAATGTCATTTATGTCATCTATTGATAAATTAGAACAATTAGTAGGAAGAACTGAAACTTGATACTTTTCTTCAAGAGATCTAGCAAGGTCGATAACGTAATCAGAAGAAGGATTATCACTGTTTAAAACAATAACAAAAGGTTTATTTAATGCTTTTAATTCAGATACAACTCTTTCTTCAGCATTAATATAGTCTTCTCTTGGAATATCTGTGATACTTCCATCAGTTGTAACTAAGATACCTATAGTAGAATGTTCGGAAATTACTTTTGCTGTTCCAAGTTCAGCAGCAGTTTCGAATGGTATTTCTTCATCAGACCATGGTGTTTTAACCATTCTTGGAACATCATCTTCTAAGTATCCAATAGCATTATTTACTAGATATCCAACACAATCGACAAGTCTAGTTTTGAAACGTACATTATCGCCTAATGTAATTTCTATTGCTTCATTTGGAACAAATTTTGGCTCAGTGGTCATTATTGTTCTACCTGCTGCACTTTGTGGAAGTTCATCTTGTGCTCTCTCTTTTTTGTACTCGTTGTCAATGTTTGGAATGACAAGTAAGTCCATAAAGCGTTTGATGAAAGTTGATTTCCCAGTTCTGACAGGACCCACTACGCCGATATATATATCACCGTCAGTTCTAGACCTAATATCCTGATATAAACTTAAATTTTCCATTACATAACCTCCATAATAAACGTTTGTACAATTAACTTTTACTTAATTTATATTAAGGTTACCAAAGGAATATTACTAAAATTATTTATCTATTTCTTTTTTATGGAAAATATAGTATAATATATGCATAAAGAAACGAGGTATATATGAAAGTTGTAATAATAGGTGGAGGGGCAGCAGGAATGCTTGCTGGTATTTCTTCTGCAAGTTCAAATAATGAAACAATAATTTTAGAAAAAATGAATAGTTTAGGAAAAAAACTTCGTATTACAGGAAAAGGAAGATGTAATATTACTAATAATATAAATATAGATGAATTTATACAGAATATACCAGGTAATGGAAGATTCATGTATAGTGCTTTTCAAAATTTTACGAATGAGGATATTATAAAAATTTTACATGAAGAAGGATTGCAAACAAAGGTAGAAAGAGGAAATAGAATATTTCCTGTAACAGATAGTGCACAAAGTGTTATAGATGCTTTGTATAGTAGATTAAATAAATTAAAAGTAAAAATAGTAACAGGAGCGAATGTAGAGGATATTATTGTAAAAGAAGAAAAAGCCTGTGGTGTAAAATATATAAAAGAAAATAAAGAGTATGCAATTAATGCAGATAAAATAATTCTTGCAACAGGTGGTGCAAGTTATAAAGCAACAGGTTCTACAGGAGATGGGTATAATATTGCAAAAAAACATGGGCATACAGTAACTAATCTTAAACCAGGACTTATACCATTTGAGTGTTATGAAAAAGAGTTATGTAGGCGTTTGCAGGGGCTGTCACTAAAAAATGTTTCTATAAAATTGATAGATAAGGAAAAAAATAAAAAAATATATGAAGATTTTGGGGAGATGATGTTTACACATTTTGGAGTTACTGGACCAACAATTATTAGTTCATCATCTCATATTGTGAGATATAAGAATATAGAAAAATTATTTGCGAATAAAAAGATTGTTTTGGATATTGATTTAAAACCAGCTTTAGATAATGAAAAGTTGGATTTGAGAATAAGAAGAGATTTTGAAGAATTTAAAAATAAAAAATTTAAAAATAGTTTGGATAAATTATTACCACAAAAGATGATTGAACCAATTATAGATTTGTCAAAGATAAATGCGGAGAAGAAGGTTAATGAAGTGACGAAAGAAGAAAGAAAAGCATTAATAGATGTTATAAAAAGATTCGAATTGCATTTGAGTAAATTTAGACCAATTGATGAAGCAATAATAACTGCAGGAGGAATATCAATAAAAGAAATTGAGCCCAAAACGATGGAATCAAAAATTGTAAAAAATCTATATTTTGCTGGAGAAATAATTGATGTTGATGCATATACTGGAGGATTTAATTTACAAATTGCTTTTTCAACAGGGTATACAGCGGGATTATTAAAATAGAGGTAAAAATGGTTATGAGAAGTATTGAAAATAATGCAGAAGCTATTGTCATTGAAAAAAAATCTAAATTTATTGCAAATATTTTTTATGTAGAAAGTGTAAGAGAAGCAGAAGAAATAATTGAAAAAACTAGAAAAAAGTATTATGATGCAAGGCATAATTGCTATGCATATAGAATTATGCAGGAAGATAATTTAATTGAAAAACAAAGTGATGATGGTGAACCGTCAGGAACAGCAGGAGTACCTATGCTTAATATACTTTCGAAAAAAGAATTAGTAAATGTAATTGTAATTGTTACAAGATATTTTGGAGGAATACTTTTAGGAACAGGAGGATTGGTTAGAGCATATTCAGAAGCAACAAAAAAAGCTTTAGAGAATACAAATGAAATTGAAATAGAAAAAGGATATATTGTAGAAGCTATTGTAGAATATGAGATGCAAAAAAAGTTTGAATATGCTTGCGAAAAAAGAAAAATTAATATTATTTCAAAAGAATATGCTGAAAAAATTAAAAATATTATAGAAATATCAAAAAACACATATGTAGAATTTTGTCAAAAAATGGCAGACGAAAATTTGAACGGTATTTTAATAAAAATTGAAGAAAACAAATATATAAAAACGTTGAAAAATCAAAGAAAATAGAAAAATATAAAAATGATTAATGTCAAAAAGTAAAAACACCACTGTAAAAATTTTCCAGAAAAGTATTGCCAAAATATTTAAATAATATTATAATGAGGCAGTAAATTTATTTACAAAATTTTAATTAGGAGGATTAAAACTTGAGGGACAAATTGTCGATTTTGGTGGCGGATGACAATGCAGATTTTGCTAAAAACTTATCTAATCACATTGAAAAAGAGGAAGGAATGGAGGTTATTGGGATTGCACAAGATGGAGTAGAAGCGATAGATATGATAAGAAATACAAAACCAGATGTAGCAATTTTAGATGTTATTATGCCTCAACTAGACGGTTTAGGTGTACTTGAAAAAATACAAAATTCTGGAATAGATAAAAAACCGTTGTGTATTGTTTTATCAGCAGTAGGACAAGATAAAATAACATCTAGAGCAATAGAGTTAGGAGCACAATACTATGTAGTAAAACCTTTCAATATTGATGTACTAATAAAAAGAATTAAAGAATTAAAATTTTATAAACCAATTAGTTTTAACACTAATTTTTATAAAGAAACGAAACCACAGTACATAGACATATTACCAGAAAAAAGAAAAGAAGGGGAAAATTTAGAAGCATTAGTTACAAATGTTATTCATGAAATAGGAGTACCAGCACATATAAAGGGATACCAATATTTAAGAGAAGCAATAATGATGGTTGTAGATGATATAGATATAATAAATCAAATTACAAAGCAACTTTATCCTGAAATTGCTAAGAAGTATAAGACGACACCATCTCGTGTTGAACGTGCAATTCGTCATGCAATAGAAGTTGCATGGGGAAGAGGTGAGACAGGCACAGTTGAAAGCATTTTTGGCTATACAGTATCAGCAACAAAGGGTAAGCCGACAAATAGCGAGTTTATTGCAATGATAGCAGATAAACTTAGGTTAGAACTTAAAACTGCATAATAAATTGACAAATGAATTCATCCAAAATACCAAAGAAAGAAAAACAGGAGTCTTTAATAGGCTCTTGTTATTTTTTGATTTTTACTTATGTAAAAAAGTTTTTTCAACATATAATTTACTTGCAAAAGATTGTGCTACACTTTTTAAAAGGAGTTGTTCAAAACTCATTGTTTCATCGATTTGATATTCAACACCTTTGAAGGTATATAAAATAGCCTTTTCAAGAGCATCGCAAAATTGGTCATAAGCACTATTAAATTTTACAGTTTTTATAGCAAGTGTAATTAATTGATTTATATCATTAATGCTATAAATTTGTTTTAAAATACAAATAACAAATAAAGTAGCAATATGAAGTCTATTATATTTTTTCCCTTTTGGTGGCTTAATCAAGCCTTGCTTTACATAATTGTTAATCATGGTTTTGGTAATAATAGTTTCATCTTTGTTTCCAATATATTCTTTTAAATATTTTTCAAGTATGGTGACTAATTGGTCTAAGTATAAATCTAAATTAGGAAGTTCCTTCCATCTAGGAATATGAAAATCAGCAACACCATTTCTTGGCATAAATCTCACCCTTTTCAAAAAAATACTAAAAATTTCCAGACTAAAATTATAACACATATTTACATAAAAATCAACGAAAAATAAAATAATTTTAAGCATAAAAATGCTTGCAAAATTAATATAAAATGATATAATTTATTATGTGAAAAATTGAGCTTTATCTTGATAAAAAGATTGAAAGGAATTTGAAAAATGGGAAGTATTGTTGTCTTAGACGAGTTAACTATAAATAAAATTGCTGCTGGAGAGGTTATTGAAAGACCATCATCAGTTATAAAAGAAATGGTAGAAAATTCTATAGATGCAGGAGCTAAAAACATAAAAGTAGAAGTAAAAAATGGAGGAATATCATATATTCGAATTACAGATGATGGAAAAGGAATAGAAAGAGAAGACTTGGAATTATCTTTTGAAAGACATGCAACAAGTAAAATAAGAAAAGCAGAAGATTTAGATGAAGTAAAATCAATGGGGTTTAGAGGAGAAGCATTAGCAAGTATAGCTGCTATTGCTAAAGTACAGATGATTTCGAAAACTCAAAATGCTGAAACAGGTAATAAAATAGTAATTGAAGGTGGGAATATAAAAGAGATAGAAGAAATAGGAGCACCAGTCGGAACAACAATTACAGTTGAAGAGTTATTTTATAATACACCAGTAAGATACAAATTCCTAAAAAAAGACTATACAGAAACAGGATATATAGAAGATGTTATTACAAGAATAGCATTGATACACCCAGAAATTTCATTTAAACTAATAAATGGAGATAAAACAATTATACAAACAACAGGAGATGGAAATATAAAAAATGTAATTTATAGTATATATGGTAAAACAATATCTCAAGCGTGTTTAAATGTAAATTACAATTTTGAAGGAATACAAATAACAGGAGTCGTAGGAAAACCTGAAATTGCAAGGTCAAACAGGTCAAATCAAATGTTTTTTGTAAACAAAAGATATATAAGAGATAGAATATTATCAAATGCTACAGAGAAAGCCTTTAAGGGTATGATACCAATTGGAAAATTTGGATTTGTAATATTAAATTTAGAGATGTCACCAAGTAGTGTAGATGTGAATGTGCATCCTGCTAAGCTTGAAGTAAGATTTCAAGAAGAACAAAAAGTATTTAAAGCAGTATATTGTGCTATACAAGATACACTTTTAAAAGCTGAATTAATTGCAAATTCTGAAACTCCAATTACAGGAAAAATTGAAAAAAAGGCAGAAAAAAATGAAGAAGAGGAAGAACAGTCTACCAAAAGTTCATTGTCAGGTTTGTTTAGAAAAATAGCAAGAAATGCTAGTGAGAATGAAAAGTATGATCAAGGAAATGTTATAGAAAGTATATTTAGAGATAAAAACAAAGAAAGTGAAAGTAGTTTTAATTTTGTAGAAGAAACAAAAGTAGAAGAAACAAAAACAGAAGCAGATAGTGAGGCGTTTGGAAGTTTTAAAAAAGAGATGCCAAATATGGAAACACCTGAAGAAGCTTACAATGATGTTAGTAAAATAGATGCAATAAGGGAAAAGTATGGCTTAGCACCACTTGGTAGCACAATAAAAACAAGAGAAATCAAAGAACAAGAAAAAAATGAGGAGCCAAAAACAGTAAATAATGAGCAAGAAATAAAAAATACAATAAATGAATTTTTACAAATGGGACAACAACTTACTGCAGAACAAATAAGAGAGAAAATTTCACAAATTGCAACAAATGCTAGAGCGAGTGTAAGTAATGAAAATAAAATAGTTGAAAATGAAGAAAACGAAAGTGTAGAAAATATAGTAGAGGCATCAGAGATTGATAATGTTTCAAATGAGGATATAGGTGTTGAGGAAGAAGAAACAAAATATGAGACTCAAAGAATTGAAACAGAACAAATAAAGCAAGCTATAGAAAATGATAAGAAAATACAAGCAAATGATAGTGAAGAAATACAGGAAACAAAAGAAATAAATGCAGAAAATGCAGAAAGAGAAGGACAATCACCTGCAGATGTTTTATTAAGTATAATAAAAGAAAAAAATATACAGACAGATATTCCAACAACACAAATTACTGAAAATACAGAAAATTCAAATAAATTTGATACAATGTATGCAAAAATTTTTGGAAGTGAAACATCAGCAGTAAAAGAGAAAGAAAAAGAAGAAATGCAAAAGACAAATGCAAATGATATAGTGAAAAGCAATATGAGCTTGTTTAATGAAAAAGAAAATAACACTGCGAATTATAAATTAATTGGAATTGCCTTTAAAACATATATTATACTGGAAATAGAAGATGAATTATATATATTAGACCAACATGCTGCACATGAAAGAATAATGTATGAAAAAGTTAAGAAAAATTACTATTCTGATGAAGAAAAGGATTCACAATTAATGCTTCTTCCAGATATAATTACTTTAACTCATAAAGAGATGGAGATTGCAAGAGAAAATATGGATAAATTTGAGAGGGCTGGTTTTGTATTAGAAGAATTTGGTGATAATACGATAAAGCTTACAGGAGTTCCTAATATATGTCTTGACTTAGATACAAAGGAATTATTCCTAGAAACTCTCGATGAAATAAATACAGTAGCAAGAACAGCTAAACAGGAGATAGAAGAAAGATTTATTGCAACAATTGCATGTAAGGCAGCGGTTAAAGCTAATATGGCTTTAACTGATGAGGAAGTTGCAAGTTTATTAGATGAATTACTTAAACTCCCAAATCCATTTACATGCCCACATGGTAGACCAACAGCAATAAAACTTAGTAAAACAGATATAGAAAAGAAATTTGCAAGAAGAAAATGATATAAAGAAATGAGGAGAAAAAATGACTGTAATATCAGTAGTACAAGCTATTGCATTAATAATATTTGCAATATCATGTGTAGCAGTATATCATAATACAAATGCATATGAGCCAAAACAAAGGATTATATATATAATAATTCGGTAATATTGTTATGTATTTTATAACATCAATATTATGTAATATGCAAACTAAAGGAATACAAGTGCATAGTAAAGAAGCTTTGAATGATACGGTGTCAGTAATGAAATGGATATTTACACCTGTTAATTCAATGGTAGTACTCAGTGTTTTGGGTAATATATTTGGAAAAGTTAAAGATAGTGTGATAGGAACAGATAAAGCAGGGAAATATTTGATGATAGCAGTAATAGTATTTATAATAATATTCATATTTGAAGGAAACTACATTAGTAATTTTATTACAGGGCTTTTAGCTAGTATGTAAAAAAAATAAAGGGAGAAAACATAGTATGAGTAAACCAAAAGTAATAGTGATTGCAGGACCTACAGCTTCGCGGCAAAACAGCTTTATCAATAGAACTTGCTAAAAAAATAAATGGTGAAGTGATTTCGGCTGATGCAATGCAAATATATAAAGAAATGGATATTGGAAGTGCTAAGCCTAGCAAAGAAGAAATGCAGGGGATACCTCATCATATGTTAGATTTTGTAAGTCCAGATAAAAGGTATAGTGTAGCAGAGTATAAAAAACAGGCAACAGAGTGTATAAAAGAAGTTATAGCAAAGAATAGAATGCCAATAGTAGTTGGAGGAACTGGTCTTTATATAAATTCACTAATATATGGGATAGAATATCAAGACATAAAATTTGATGAAAAATATAGAAAACAACTTGAAAAGAGGGCAGAACAAGAAGGAGTAGAGGTATTATACAAAGAAGCATGTAAAATAGATGAAAAAGCAATGAAAAATATCTCACAAAATGATAAAAAAAGAATAATACGAGTACTTGAAATATATAAAGAAACGGGAAAGACTAAAACACAAGTAGAGGAAGAATCAAGAAAAAATGAAGTAGAGTTTGACTACAAATTGTATGTAACTAATATGGATAGAGAAAAACTTTATGATAGGATAAATAAAAGAGTAGATATAATGCTAGAACAAGGGTTGATAGAAGAAGTTAAGAAAATAATTGAAAAATACAAAGAATATCCAACTGCTATGCAAGGATTGGGATATAAGGAAACAAAAGAATATTTAGAAGGCAAAATTTCAAAAGAGGAAATGATAGATAAGATTAAGCAAGAAACAAGAAGATATGCTAAAAGGCAACTTACATGGTTTAGAAAAAATGTAGGAGCTATTTGGCTAGATATGGATGATGGGATAGAGGCAAACATTACAAAAATATTAAATACTTAAGAAGAAAGGGAGGACAAATGAGTACAAAACACAAAATAAGAAATAAAATACTTATAGTTTTAATATCTTTATTTTGTATTGTATTAATTCTATGTTTCTTATATAACTTGATTGGACTAATTATTCAACCATCTAATATTTTTGTCGTAGAAGAAGGAAAAATCTATCAGGAAGAAACCACTTATGGATATATCATAAGAAATGAAAAAGTGCTGTATGGAGAAAATTATAAAAACGGTTTAGTAGAAATTGCATCAGAAGGCACGAAAGTATCAAAAGGAGAAAATGTATTTAGATATTATAGCAATAATGAAGAAAATCTAAAAAAACAAATAGCAAATTTGGATATTGAAATACAAGAAGCATTAGAAGGGCAAAAAGAGGGATATTCAGCAGATATACAGCTTTTAGATAAACAAATCGAAGATTATTTAGGAAAATTGCTTATGACAAATAATATCGTAGATATAGAAGAATACAGAACAAATATATCTGATGTGCTAATCAAAAAAGCAAAAATTGCAGGAGAGTTAAGTCCATCTGGTTCGCACATTAGTAGTTTAATTGAACAAAGAAGAACATATGAAGAACAGCTAAATGGAGGACAAGAATACATTTCTACAGATACAAGTGGGATAGTTTCTTATAAAATAGATGGATTAGAAGATGAATTAAAACCAGAAAACTTTGATAATTTAACAAAAAAAATACTTGAAAGTTATAATTTAAAAACAGGACAAATGATTCCAACAAGTTCAGAAGCAGGAAAAATTGTTGATAATTTTGAATGTTATATTGTAGTATTTTTGGATTCTGATGAGGCAAAAAATGCAAAAGAAGGAGATAAGATAAATCTTAGGTTGTCTGATTCTACAATTATAGATGCAGAGATAAAAAAAGTATCTCAAGATGAAAGTGGAGATACAATGATAATATTTAGAACTAATAAATCAGTGGAAGATTTAATTTCATATAGAAAAATATCTGTTGATGTTATATGGTGGAGTTATGAAGGGTTAAAAGTTCCGAATACAGCGTTATTTCAAGAAGGCGATTTATATTATGTTATAAGGAATAGAGCAGGATATAACGACAAAATTTTTGTAAAAGTAATAAAACAAAACAAAAATTACTCTATAATTGAAAATTATGGTATAAAAGAACTTATTGAAAAAGGTATTAGTGAAGAAGAAGCAAATAGTATGAAGAATATATTTTTGTATGATGAAATATCAATTTCCATTGAAGAGTAGTGTTACAACAATATTACGAAAAGATTAAAATTGCATTACAAACAAAAAAACTATTGACAAATTGAAATAAAAGTAAGATACTATATATATGGAAAAACACAAAGGAAAAAATAGGAGGTTTATAGAATGGCAGGAAGTAATTTAGTAAGTAAATTTTGGAATTTGTTCGGCTTAGAACAAGAGGACGAATATGATGAAGATATAGATAATGAAGATATAGAACAAGAAGATGATGAAGAAGAGGAAGAAGAAGATAGAAAACTATTCGGCAGGAAAAACAAAGTTGTAAATATGCCACAGAATAATCAAGTTAAAATGGTAATTTCTCAACCGACAACGTTTGAACAATCAGAAGAGATTTGTCAATACCTAAAAGAAAGAAAATCTTGCATTGTTAATTTAGAATATGTAAATAAAGATGTTGCAAGAAGAGTAGTTGATTTTATAAGTGGCGGTGTTTATGCTTTGAATGGCCATATACAAAAGATATCTAATTCAATATTTTTAATTGCGCCAGCAAACTATGACATAGCTAATGAAATGGGAAGAGAAGAGGTTAAGAGTAAACTTTCAGTATCATGGCTTAAATAATTTTTAGATAACAATAAAAAAGGCGAAATTAAATCAAAATTTCGTCTTTCTTGATATACATGCTAGGAGGGAGATAAGATTATGATTACACCATTAGACATTGAAAATAAGAAGTTTTCAAAAAAGGCTCTTAATGGATACAGCACAGATGAAGTAGATGATTTCTTAGACGAAGTAACAGTTGCTTATGAAAAAATCTACAAAGAGGCTTCAGACTCTAAACAAATGATAGAAAAATTAAATAATGATTTAGCAAAATATAAACAAATGGAGTCAACTTTGCAAAATACACTACTTATGGCCCAATCAACTGCAGAGGATGTAAAAAATGTTGCTAAACAACAAGCTGAGATGATAGTATCAGAGGCACAAACAGCTGCAAAAGAGGAATTACTTAAATTAGATGCTGAAATCAAACTAAAACAAAAGGAATTAGAAGATTTACAAAAGCAATTTGATATATATAAAGCAAAAATGGAGTCACTTTTAATTTCTCAATTAGAATTGTTAAAAGATTCTGTCAAAGATAAGAATTAAGTAACAAAAAGTGTCTCATGACACTTTTTGTTACTTAATATTGTTTTATATGCGGGTATAATTTAGTGGTAGAATGTCATGCTTCCGACCTGATAGCGCGGGTTCGATTCCCGCTACCCG
>CANQKB010000009.1 GCA_947624405.1 uncultured Clostridia bacterium | reverse complement strand
ATATAATTATATCAATCATTTTATGAGTTTTTTGAAAAAAATCTATTATCTAGTAACATCCTCCCTTTAGTCCTAGCCATAAATAATATATTTTTTTATCAGCAGCTGTACTTGGTTTTATATTAAATATTTTTAAAACTAAATTTGTTATCACTAAATTAAATATAAAAGCTATTACTAAAGGAATTGCATAGTGAAATGCTTTTGCTATATTTTTCCTTAATTTTAATTTCTCATCATTTGCATATAATATTTCTAATAGTGTAATACTTAATACGCCAACAATATAAACAACAGCAAAAGACTCATAAAATGATATTGCACACCATAATGCAATTGTACCAATTACAAATTTACTCTTCTTTTTATCAATAAAAGCTTCATGTATAAACATTAAACTTATCGCTATTAAACAAAAACCTAAAGCTATTGATATTCCCATTGGTGAAAATACAAAAATCTCCATTATTAATGGATATGATATAAAAAAGCATGCAAATATTGTGTATGCTATATTTTTTATTTTTCCTTTTGATATTACATCAAATAATGAGCAATACAAAATCGCTGATATTATAAGTAATATTACTGCTATAAAATCCCCTAGAAAAGGATAAAAATCCATTATATTAAATATTCTTTCAATGATTGGTCCCATCAATCTATGCTGTGCAATAAGTTCTGTTCCTTCCATAAACTTATCCGCTGATAATACATCTATATTAACAGCTACATGTTCTAAAGTGTACCCATAACTTGCAATAGCAACTATTATCACTGTTATTAAAAAACTTTTATTAGTTATTAATTTTATAAAAGATTGTTTATACTTTTCCATCCGCTTCCTCCGTAAAATTAATTCTTTTCTCTTCAACAACTAACGGTCTTTTCATTACTCTTGCATTTATTGCTAAAATATATTCTCCTAAAAAACCAATAAAAAATATTTGAAGCGCTCCTAAAAAGAATATCCCTATTAATATTGGTGCCATACCAGCGACAAACATATCCCAATAAATTAATTTCAAAATTAAATAAATGCATCCAATTATAAAACTTATACCTGCGATAATTCCACCAAAAAACGTAGCAAGTCTTAATCCAATTTTAGTATAAGAAGTAAAAGAAAGCATTGCAGCATCATATAATGTATAAAAATTATTATGAGTTTTACCTGCGCGCCTTTTTTCTTGTGTATACATAATTTCTTTTCTTTCAAACCCTAGTTCTGCAACAATACCTCTTAAAAATGGAGTTGGGTCATCTAAATTTCTAAGCACCTCAATAAATTGTCTATCATATAGTCCAAAACCTGTAAAGTGTTCTATTAGCTCAACATTAGATAGTTTTTTTATTATTTTATAATATACACTTCTTAAAAAATACATAATTCTTTTTTCTTTGCTTTTGTTTTTTATTCCTATTACAATTTTATATCCATTTTCCCACTCTTCTACAAACTTTGGAATTAAATAAACTGGGTCTTGAAAATCTGCAGTAATTAACATTACACAATCTCCAGTTGCTTGCAATAATGCATAATATGGACTATTAAATTGTCCAAAATTTTTTGAATTAAATATTGCCTTTATATTTCTATTTTCCGAGCAAATATCCTTTAAATATTCTCTCGTTTTATCAGCTGAATGATTATCTATAAAAATAATTTCATATTCGTATTTTTCTAATTTTTCAAGTTCTTTCACTATTGCTTCACTTATTGGTTTTACATTTTCTTCTTCATTAAACACAGGTACTACTACACTTATTTTTTTCATTATTTTTATCCTCACCTTTACTCTTTTTCTTTATACCAATCTATCGTTCTTTTTATTCCTTCTTTAAAATCAATTTTTGGAATAAAGCCCGTATCTCTAGTCAAATCTGATATGTCTACACTTAAATTCATAACTTGATTTTTTTCATAATCTTTATCCCCTATTTTTAACTTCAAATTGGGATTTATCTGATTTCTTATTTCTTCTATGTATTCAATTAAAACTTTTTCCTTTCCACTTCCCACACAGTAAATAGAATTATTTATCCCTTTTTCACAAATTAAATATAAAGCTCTTGCCATATCTTCTGCATATAAATAGTCCCATACCTGCTCTGCCTTAGTATATTCAGGAGATTCTAGTTTAAGCATTTTTCCTATGCTAACATTTATCATTGTTTTTTCTCTATCGAATGGTCCATATACACTTGCAATCCTAAGCCAAATATGTTCAATATCAAGTTCATTTGCAAGTAATCTGCTTAAATTGCCAGCACAAAGTTTAGCAATTCCATAAGCAGTTTCTGGATTAGTACCGTGTTGTAGGTAATAATTTTCCTTCTACTCTCCCATATTCTGCTTGTGAACCTGCTCCAATAAACCTTTTACATCCAATCCTTTTTGCTAAATGCACAGCATCTAAAGTACATTTAACATTCATATTTTGAACATATACGCTATCTACACTTGTTTCTGGAGCACTCTGCCACGCTAAATGAACAAACACATCACATTTTTCTTCTATATTCAAATCCTTTAATTCATCCAAATTAGATTCCACAACTTTTATTTTTTTACTCTTTGGTATTAGATTTTTTCTACTTGAATTTTTTCTTATAATAGCTACAATCTCAACTTCCTTATTTAATAAATATTGTATAAAATTTAACCCAACCATACTTGTTGCACCAGTTATTACTATTTTATTCATGAATTCCTGCATTTCCTTTCCTAAACACGTTCATATTTAAATCATCGGTATTATCATATTCTCCTCTAATTCTTCTCTACTCAAAAATGGCGCTAAATCCTCTAATGGAGGTGAAACTAGTGTACCATCTTCTAACTTTTTAGTTGTTAATTTTGGTTCAAATTTTTCTTTTGGAGATACAAAAACTTCGCAAATTACTGGTCCTTTCTGTTTCAAAACTTTTTGTATTACATCTGTCACCTCTTCATTTTTGCTAATACTATAATATGGAAACCCATAAGCTTCTGCTATTTTTGACATTTTAGGGAAACTCAAATCATGACTTTCTGGCCCAATTCCAACAAAATTACTATTAAACAAATTTGCTTGAGTTTGCCTTATTGAGTGGTACCCATCGTTATTAATAATAAAAATTTTCATAGGCATTTTATAATGTATTATTGTTTGTAATTCTTGTAAATTCATTTGTATGCTTCCGGTCACCTGCAAGGCATATAACATCTAAATCATTTTGTTTAGCAAACATTACTCCTATTGCAGCTGGAAGATCGTATCCCATAGTAGCAACTGCAGAATTTACAATAAATCTCTGCCCCTTTTTTATAATATATGCTTGTGCTCCAACAAAACCTGCAGAACCACAACCTGAAACTGTAATTTGATTTTCCTTTAAAGCTAAACTTAACTCTTTTATAAAATAATACACACTACCACGTTCTTCAATGTTTTTCTTATGTTTTGGAAGAACAACAGGATATTTATTTTTCCATTTTTGACAAATATAAATCCATTCTTTTTCATTAAAAACTTTTTTATTACTTAATTTTTTATCTAATTTTTCTAATAAATCTCTAGCATCTGCCCACACTGGCATTTCAACATGTAATGTAGGCTTTTTTAGTTCATTTTCGTCTATATCACACATTATTACATATGCTTCTCTTGCCCAAGTTTTTGAATTAAATCCTACCTGCTTTAAATTTAATCTACACCCAATTGACAAAATTAAATCACTATTTTGTACAGCAAAATTTCCAGCTCTATCGCCTCTTATTCCTCCACGTCCTACATACAATGGATTATCATTGCAAACCACATCAATACTATTCCATGCTGTAACTATAGGAATATTTAATTTTTCTATAACATTTTTAAAAGCTTCATACCCTTTTGAGATACGTATACCACTACCAGCATACAGAACTGGTCTTTTAGCTTGTTTTATTTTTTCTATAATATTTTCTACTGTTTTTTCATTAACCTTTGGTGGCAAAATTTTTTTATACTCTTCTTCATCATATCCTTCTAATTCATCCGTTTCAATATATGCACCTTGAACATTTAAAGGTATATCTAACCAACATGGTCCAGGTCTTCCATGTTGTGCAATATATAAAGCTTTTTCTAAGCAATATCTTATTTTTTTAGAATCAATTACCATTTCACAATATTTAGTCATTGCTTCTACTGACTTGCAAATATCAAATTCTTGGTCACCCATTGCTCTTAAATCAAGCCCTGTACTTCTTGCTGTTGTATCATATCTAACCTGTCCTGATATAATTAGCATTGGAATAGAATCCAAATATCCTCCAACAACTCCTGTTAGTGCATTCGTTCCACCTGGTCCTGTTGTAACACATACTGCTGCAATTTTATTATGTATTCTTGCATAGCTCTCTCCTGCTATACTGCATGCTTGTTCATGATGATTATATATACATTTCAAACCTTTTTGATGCCCTAAAGCATCATTTAAATGCATTGCTCCTCCTCCAGTTACAGTAAATACATGAGAAATACCATTTTTCACTAAAAAATCGGCTATATAATTCGCTACTTTAATTTTCATACTTCTTCCTCTTTTCTAAATTTTTTGCAAAACAACGAAACAAGATACTGATTTTTGAAACTTTTTATTTAAAAGCCCATAACTTATTTAACAAAAAATTAATCGGTATTGTAACAATTAAGTTCATAAGAGTAGCTATATAATGAGGTATACCAAGCCAAGATTCTTCAATAAATAATAATAAAGCAGTCAAAAACAAACCAGTTATAGAATACGATGCATAAACCTTCAACAGTTGTACTTTCCAATCTATCTTCTTTCCATCTTTTGTCTCAAAAACAAACTTTCTATTTAATAGAAAAGAGATAAATACTGTAATAAAAAATGCAATAAAATTTGAAATCTGCTCATGTAATCCTAATACATAGAAACTAATATTAGTAATTGCATATGATAAAACTGTATTTAAAGCACCTACTGCACCAAATTTAACAAATTGTTTTATAAGTTTTATTAAATCTTCCTTTGAATTTATATTAATTTTTTCTAATACTTTACTCATATAATGCTTCTTTTATCCTTTCTATCATATAATCTATTTTTTCATCTGTCATTTTTGGATAAACACCTATCCAAAAAGTATCATTCATAATTCTATCAGTATTTTCCAAATTGCCAACAACTTTATATCCAATGCCTTCTTTTCTCATCTCATCAAAACATGGGTGTTTTATTATATTTCCTGCAAATAAATTTCTTGTTTGAATACCATTTTTCTCCAAATATTCTACAACTGCATTTCTATCTATTCCTTTTTTACATGTAATAGCAAAGCCAAACCAACTTGGATTTGAACCTTCTGTCTTTTCTGGCAAGATTATTTTTTCTTCTAATCCTTTTAAGCCTTCTTTTAATCTATTAAAATTATGTATTCTTTTTTGCGTAAATCCGTTAATTTTTTCCAATTGTGCACATCCTATTGCGGCCTGCATATCAGTTGCCTTCAAGTTGTATCCAAAATGAGAATATACGTACTTATGGTCATATCCAACTGGTAATTCACCATACTGTTTATCAAACCTATGTCCACACAAATTATCCATCCCTGAAGGGCAAACGCAATCTCTTCCCCAATCTCTAAGGGATTTAATAATTTTATTTAATATACTATCATTTGTATAAACAGCTCCACCTTCTCCCGTTGTCATATGATGTGGTGGATAAAAGCTAGATGTACCTATATCACCTATCGTTCCAGTAAATTTTGTTTTTCCATCAATTGTATATGTAGAACCTAACGAATCACAGTTATCTTCTATAAGCCATAAATTATATTTTTCACAAAACTCTTTTACTTTTTTCAAATCAAATGGATTGCCTAATGTATGAGCTAGCATAACGGCCTTTGTTTTATTTGATACAGCCTTTTCTAACATATCTACATCAACATTATATTCTGGTATTGTAACATCAACAAACACTGGTATTGCTCCATATTGTATAATTGGTGCTACAGTCGTTGGAAATCCTGCTGAAACTGTAATTACTTCATCTTCTCTTTTTATTCTTCTTTCACCTAATAATGGAGATGTTAGTGCCATAAAAGCAACTAAATTTGCAGATGAACCTGAATTAACTAATGAACAATATTTTACATCTAAAAATTTGGCAAACTCTTTTTCAAATTTATCTGTATATCTACCTGCTGTAAGCCAAAATTCTAAAGCACTATCAACCAAATTAACCATTTCATTACTGTCGTATACCCTTGAAGCATAAGGTATTCTATCTCCAACTTTAAATTCTTTATTCTTATTATGGTATTTATTACAATATTCTTCTACCATTTTTAAAATTTCATTTTTAGCTTCATTTTCACTTTTATTTTCAAACATATATCATCCCTACTTTTACTGTAATGACAAAAATTCTTTTATTTGTCTTTCCATACATTTTTCTTTATCTTTCGCCTTTTCGTATTCGACTGTTTTTTCAACAGCTTTTTCTATATTCCAAGTTGGTTTCCAACCAAAAATTTTCTTAATTTTTGAACAATCTAATTTTAAAAATCCTGCTTCATGTGGCCCATTTGTGTGTTTACTTATGTATTCTGCATTGTTCCCCCAATTGTTGCAAAAAAGTGTTACAAGCCTTCCTACTGTTATACAATCATCTTCATTTGGACCTACATTATAATATCCTGCATATTTTTTATCTTCATACTGTTTTTGAGCAATCATCAAATATGCATAAATTGGATCTAATACATGCTGAAATGGTCTTATAGAGTTTTCATTTCTTACTATAATCTTCTCATTATTTTTTACCGCTCTAATACAATCTGGTATAATTCTATCTTTAGCTGTATCTCCTCCACCTATTACATTTCCTGCTCTTGCTGTTGATATTCTCACTTCTCCATTTTCAAAAAACGACCTCTGATAACAATGAGTTATAAGTTCTGAACAAGATTTACTATTAGAATATGGATCAAATCCATCTAAATATTCATCTTCTCTATATCCCCATTCCCATTCATTATTTCTATAAACTTTATCTGTTGTAACATTTAAAAATGATTTTACTGTTCTAGAATTTCTTATACATTCTAAAATATTAACTGTCCCCATAACATTTGTCTCATATGTATAAACTGGATTTTCATATGAAGTTCTAACAATGGGTTGTGCCGCTAAGTGAAGCACTATTTCTGGTTTTGCAGTATCAAAAGCTTTTTTCAATGATTCTAAATCTCTAATATCTCCTATAACATTATTTATTTTATTTTTCACATTTGCAATTTCAAAAAAATTATCTTTTGGTTCTAATGCATAGCCAGTTACATTTGCTCCTGCCATAGTCAAAAGTTTACAAAGCCATGTCCCTTTAAAACCAGTGTGTCCTGTGATAAATACATTTTTTCCTTTATAAAAAGTTAATTTATCCATTTTTTCCCTTTCTTATCTATGCAACTCACCATATTTTCCATGGTGCATTTCCACTCTTCCATAGTTCTTCTAATTTCTTTTTATCTCTTTGTGTGTCCATGCATTGCCAAAATCCTGTATGTTTATATGCAACTAATTCATCATTTTGAACTAATTTCTCCATTGGTTCTTTCTCAAATACCACACTATCGTCATCATCAATATAATCAAATACTTCTGGATTTAATACCATATATCCACCATTAATCCATGCACCATCATCTTCATTCTTTTCTCTAAATGCTTTAATGTTACTTTTTTCATCTGTTACAAGTATTCCAAACCTTTGCCCAATATTAACAGCTGTTATTGTAGCTATTTTTCCATGAGATTTATGAAAATCTAACAATTCTTTAATATTTATATTTCCTACTCCATCACCATAAGTGAACATAAATGTTTCATTTTCAACATATTCTTGTATTCTTTTTAAACGCCCACCTGTCATTGTATTTAAACCTGTATCTACCAAAGTTACTTTCCATGGTTCAGCATAATTTCTATGTACTATCATTTCATTTTTTACTAAATCAAATGTTACATCAGATGTATGCAAAAAATAATCTGCAAAATACTCTTTAATTACATATGCTTTATATCCTAAACATATAATAAAATCATTAAATCCATATTGCGAATATTCTTTCATAATATGCCACAATATAGGTTGTTCTCCTATTTCTATCATTGGTTTTGGTTTTAAGTGACTCTCTTCTGATATTCTTGTTCCTAAGCCTCCTGCTAATATTACTACTTTCATTTTTGCTCCTATTTTTCATTTTTTAACATTTTTTTCATTATATATTAAGTTATATTTTTTTGCAACATTTTTTATGTATTTTTTTTTATGCTCCTTTTTTATGCTAAAATAGAATACTAAAAAGAGAGCTCCCTTTTATGGAAAGCTCTCCTTTTAGAGTTTTATATGTTAAGGATGATATATACTTTATTTATTAAACGGCTTCTGCAGTTTCAGTTTCTTCTCCATCTTTTTCATCAATAACTTCTAAGCTAGAAATAGAAACCTCGTAAGCAACTCTTTCAACTGATGTACCGTCTTCAAATTTCTTTTCATATTTTCTTGATTGAACTCTTCCTATTGCTTTAACTTGTGCTCCAACCTCTAAGTGATCACAGAATCTTGCATTTCTTCCCCAAGCAATTGCTGGAATATAATCTGATTTACTATATGCTCTATTTACGGCAAGCAATAAATCTGCAATTTCACGTCCAAATGGAGTTTTTCTATAAATTGGTTTTTTACAAATATGACCAATTAATACCACTTGATTTGATACTTCCAAGTCAACTTCTTCGTCTTCTTTTGACTTTTCTTCAATTTCATTTTCAAAGATAATATCTTTAGCAAAAACTGTCAAAATCAATTTGTTTTTTTCATTTTCATAACTATTGTATGATCTAAATTGACCTTTAACAACAATCCTTTTTCCTATTTGTAATTCTTCATCATTAATTAATCTTTCTGAAATTGTAATTGGTATAACATCAAATGTCTCACTTAAACGTGGCACTTCTAAATCAAATATGTAAAAACTTTCTCCGTAAATTTCATGACTAAATTTTTTTTCACTTGTAATTTTTCCAACCAATACTAAATGGTTATTATCCAAATAATTTGTATTCAATTTCTTTTCCTCCCTATATCTTACGTAGAAAACTAATAATTTCATACGTATTTTTTCTTGTGCTCTTCCTTTGATTGCTTAATCACATTTATATTATACTACATTTTTTTGTATTTGTCTACATAAAATGTTAATTTTTTCAAATTTTTTTCAAAATTTTTCCATAAATAAGTAAGATTGAAGCAATTCCAAGTATATTATGACTACTTTTTGACAATTTTTCTTCATCAATAATTACTTCTATTTCTTGTGGCTCTAGTACTTTATCATTTATATCTATAAAATTTCTTTGTAAACATACTAAAAAATTTTCCTCTACACTTGAAGCTGTAATCGTTGATTTTGTATTAAATCCAAAGGTTATAATTCTTAGTTCCATATCATTTATAAATTTCAATCCGTTTTCCATATCTGCATTAATAGCTAAATATTTACAATTTTTGAAGAGCTCATTCAATATTTTTTCTTTTCCAAGAACCTTATCTAAAGTAAGAACCAATATAGTTTCAAATCTTATATTTTTTACATTTTCTATACTTTTATCATTTATTGCAATTATTGTATATTCTCTATTAGGAGAATTTAACTTTATACTTAATGTTTTCTTTATCTTCATTTCATCCCTTGGTTCTGCAATAATCCCAATAAATGACATTTTTACACCATTCCTTCAAATAAAGATTTACAATACTATTTTAGCCATAACAAAAAAATTTTATACATTTTCAATTGCATTTATTATCTTTTTCATCTCATTATTATTTAATTCTTTTTCTGTTGTTATCAAAATATTTTTGCCATTTATTTGAACATTATTTATAACACTATTTTTATCTGAACTCGCCCATGTTTCTATACTTTCATTTTTCTCTTTATTAAAAAAAATCGAAACAGCAAGTAAAATAACTATAGTGGTAGATGCAACTAAATATGAATATATTTTTTGCTTATCGAATATATAAAACATTGTTAGCCTCCCATATGATTCAAACATTAAGTTTTTATTATTTGCATGTTTATATATCTCTCATCGAGCTATATCAATAAAATTATATTCTTTTGATAAAAATTTAGAACAAAAAAGCACATAAATCGTTATGATAAATGTGCATCTATATATTTAATTTTCTTTAAATACTATCTTAGTGAAATACCTTTTTTATCCTATTTATAAATCTAGAAAATATTGTCTCTTTGTATTGAACTATTGCACTGCCATTATTATATTCTTCAACTTTCTCCTTTTTTTTGAATAAATTATCCGAATTATACTTTTCTTTTAAAGTCATTTGATACTTTTCTTCATTTTCATTTAGCATTTGTTGCAATGAATTTTTTTCCTCATCATTTACACACCAATAATTTAAATGAAACAAAGCTATCATTGATAAGGCCTCTCTTTTAATATTTTTACTTTTGAAGCTTTCTCTATCATATACTGGACTATATGTATCTAATTTTTTACCTTTTATCATACGGTACAAACCATCTGGCAATTTATCTATATAAGATTTTCCTAGCATATCTAATATTCCATATACTTCAGAGTATATCATTTGTTCATTAATATCCATATTTACTATTTTCCTTTCCAAAGTTCAAGCTTAACGTTGCCAATCTATTGTCTCTTTTTCTTGCAATTCTCTTTTATTTTTGCCTACTATATAACTAGCCCTTCTAGTATCAGATTTAGCTATCATAGATTCCTCATATAAACTTTTTAAATACTCATTTGTATCTATAAAATCATTTATACCTTTTGCTTTTTTTATTGTGCGAACTCCTATTTCTGCTATTTTTTCCTGTCCATATACTAATTTTTTTCCTGGATACAAATCTTGCTTTTGTTTATTAGCAATTTCTTCTTCTACAACATCTTTTATTTTTATATCCAATTGCTTTTTTTCTATAATTCTACTTTTACGTTGTAATAATTTTATTTCTTCTGTTGAAAATCCTAATTCATGTAACCTTTCTATTGTATATCCACATTCTGTTTCAAATTGTAAAGCACCCTTTTTCATTTGTCTTAATACAATTGTATCTCTTATATCATCAATATTATCTATTTGTCCCTTTTTATACTCTATTATTTTGTATGCTTCATCTAATGTTATTGTTCCTTTTTGCACCCCTTCTCTTAATTCAGCAATTCTATCAGGATGTAAACCTATTCCTTTTTGATTAATCATTTTTTTAATCAATAAAATTTGGTTTGCTTTAATTTTACTTTCAACACTTTTGCCAATCTCTCTATTAATTTCTTTTATATTATACTTTCCATTAAATTTTCTTCTATTTGGTATCCCTCTTACGTACATTTCATCGTCATTTATATATCCAACACTTTGAAAAACACTTATGTTTTTTTTGATTTCTCCTTCCTCATCCATTCTCTCTTCAATCTTATCTAAAACTGATTTCAACTCTTCATGTATATCTAATCCTTCTACATCTCTTTTCTCGATTAATTCAATTAATTTATTTTGTTCACTTAATGTATATCTATATTCGCTTGGCAAATCTAATTCTAAATTTAAAAATGAATTTAAGTCAATTTCTGTTGTTGCATGTTCCTCTGCATCAATTAAAGCTGGTATTCCCCTTTTTACATAGAAATGTGTTTTTCTAAATTGTTTTTCATCAGTTCCCATATATTTTATGCCAGAATTATGATCCCATGTTGGATCAACCTCAATCCATACTCCATCTTCTATTTCAACTTGATTCCATGAATGTGTGGCAATTCTTCCATTTGGAGTAGTTCTACCCTTTACCTTTATGGCATTGATACCTCTCATTAAACATGCATTTCTTAAAATCTCAGCATATCCTTTACAAACGGCTTTACCTTTTATTAGACCATTTTCTAGATTTCTAGCTTTTTTCATGTTTTTTATTTTATACTTTTGTTCTAACTTATTAGCTCTTTTGGTGTGCTTTGCTCTATGGTCATATTCGATTAGTTTTGATACTCTTCTGTATATTAATATAAATTTTTTTAAATTGCTCCAATTTCTATCAATTCCATCTGTAAGTTCTATTAAACTTTGATATATTTCTTTATATTTTTCAACATCATATTCATCTCTGCCTAATTCGCTTTCTATAACTACTGTATCTATAAGTTCAGTATTTTGCAACATATCTAATTTTTTAAGTGACAAATCAGCTACATTATTAATTACAATACGATTATCCTCTTCTAATCTGTATCCCATGACGTATACCTCCACAACTTTCTTCTGTTCAAAATCAACACTAAAGAAGAATGACAATAAAAACAACTTTATTTTTATATTCATTCTTCTTTTTTATTTATTAACTATGTTTTTTCCCAATATTATATACTATTGCATCTTCATTATTAAACAAAGCACCTGCATCTGTTATATCTGTTTGTATTGGGTCAACTTCTTCATCATCAGGTAAATTATCAAAATCTACTTGTTTTGCTTTAAACCTAGAATTATGCGACATCGGTTGAGTTATATGGTTTGATTGATATTTTTCAAAATCAAATTTCTTAGCTTTTTGCTTTTCCTTATATTTTGAACCCATAAAATCAAGTGTTGCAACTCCAACAAAGCTTTTTCCTTTATCATCTTTATATTTAAAAGCACAATTTTTAAATTTAAGTGCTTGAATTTTTCCAAGTTCAAAATTCTTTTTCCAGCCCCATTTAACGCCTTTGAAGTCACCATAAGAAACAGATTTTGCAGTACCTTCTCCACCCCAGAATTGATCTCCAGAGCCTTCTCCTTTAATTGACATATCTTGACTATATAGCCACTCTCTCTTATCTCCAAATTCGTTTGACCAGAATTCATTTTCTGCAGGTGTAAGATTTCCAAATACTATTTTTGCAGTACAATTTGAAAGTATAGTTCTTCTTGATGATGGTGTGATATCTAATTGTTCAAGGTTTTGTATAGTTGCAATCGTTCCTACTTTATATTTTCTATATAATGTAAACATTCCAATAGTTGCAGGAGATAGATATTCTGCAGAATCATCAACATATAAAATATGAGGTATTCTTGATTGCTCTGAGCCTGCCCTTTTTATAACTGAACGTTGCATTGCAAGTAAGAAGAATAATCCAAATGCACTTTGCAATTTTGAACCTAAATCTCCTCTTCTTGTACATACAATCGTAACATCACCATTTTCTAAAGCTTCATCAAAATTTACATTATTTACTCTATTACATAAGATATTACGCAATCCTGGTATTCTTAATAACCCATCTAATTGTGTAATTGCTGTGTGTACATATTTTTCTGTTTCATTTCTCATTACTGAGTTTGGATAAAAATATTTTTTAAAATATCCTATTTGTAATTTATATGTTTTGGCAAGTTCTTCATCTTCTTGTAATTTTTCGCACATATCTACAGCTATATTAAAATCATTTAATATGTCTAATATATCCTCTAAGCAAGGAAGCAAACCACCATGAAGTCTTGGATACATTTCACAAAGAAGTATTGTAATATTTTCAACTGCTTGTAATGCTGAATTTTGGAAGTATATTTCTTCTTCAGCAGGTTTTCCAAATGCATACATATTCGTTAATATTGAAGAAATTGTTGCTGCTATTTCTGATGCAACACCATATGAGAATGGATTTATTCCCATTGAACTTGCATTACTTGGGTCTATAACATTTACTTTTAAATTAAAGTTTTCTGCAACTTCTATCATCCTATTAGTTGATTCATAATCTGGTGAAATAAATGTAATTCCCAAGTTTTTATATACTATTTTTGTTCCATTAAAATTAATTTATCTAAATATGCTTTGTATAGTTTTTCTTTTCCTTCTACAGGTTCTAACATATTTAAATCAAAATTTTCATTTAAAAATTCATTTGTGTATGGTGCTTTAAGTGTTGCTAGACGCGTTTTCAAAGCAGTAAATCCTACTTCTTTTGAAGCCTCCTTCAAGAAATATTTTTTTTCAATATCTCGTGCCATCATTGGCTCTAATAATAATGCCGTTTTTCCCATACCTGATGGTCCACAAACAAGCATTGGATCTGCTCTTCTACTATCAAATATTTTAACTGGCTTTCCAGTTTCTTTATCAATTGATATTACATTTTCAAAACTATATGCTCCACTTACTGTTGTTTTTTTAGATAAATCTATACCTGTATAATCCCAAATTGATTCCTTGATAAGTCTTGTATCTGCAATTTTTGCATAACACCACCAAAATAGTGAGAAAAATGATGTTAATGGTATATACAAAGCAATGGCCTGAAATGCAGGCTTTACTACACTTGTAAATTTAGTAATTATCTCTACATAATTTGGTATAGACATTAAAAATACCCACATTGCTGCGTTTATCCATTGTGCAAACATGGATATTGCTAAAATATACATTGCTATTGCATACATATATATAATTACTATTTTAAATGAACCTGATGCTGCATATTTTGAATTGCCAGAGAATAAAAACGCTAATACAGGGCATGCTATTGCTATTGTATATGTTATTGGTCCCCAATATGACATTCCAATTCCTGTAAATATTAGAAATAGCATTTCTACAATTCTATCTACTGCTAAATATATAGTTATCATTGTAAATATATATGTAAAGAAGGTGTTTCTGTCTGTTTTCAATACTTTGAGTAGTTTATCTAGATATTTCACTGCTTCTCACCACTTTCTATATGTTTTATGATTATTATATTCACATAATTATACATATATATTATTACATATTTTTAAGAAAAAAGCAAGCACTTTTTTCAAATAAAAGCCTCTTGTTCTAGCTTGCAAGATTTATTTATCATTTCGTCCATTACATCAAAAAAAATCTCATATTTCTTTTCATAACGCATCTTTTTTAGTCTTTCAACATACTCTTTTTTCATTATTTGCCAGCTATCTCTTTTTTCATTCAAAGATGCCTTGTCCATTTTATATGGTTTTAATGAAGGAATAATATTTCTTAATCTATCAAAAATGCAAAATCCACCTATATCAATATCGCTCCAATGAAAATATAGTAAATCTTTTTCCGCTTCATACAACCTTTTAAAAAACTCCCCTTTTACAGGACTATACATTCCTCCATGATAAACAACAAATTCATCATTTTGCATTTTATTCAAAATATAATCAATATAATTCGCCTTATTTTCAATAAAAATTACTTTTTTCGCATTTTTTATTCGAAGACAATTTAATTCCTTCACATTATAGCTATTTATATAACTTCCTTTTGTCTGCTTTTTATATTCAATTTTTTCATTTTCTATAGAAATTTCTAAATCACCACAAAATTCTATAATTTCTGGATACCTTGAAATTCCAACTTCTAAAAGTACATCTTCACTTGTATATTCTTCTATATTTTCATTACATAATAAATATCTTTTTATAATTCTAACTAAAATATGCTGTATATACTTTTCAAAATATTTAGAATTTCCAAAACACTTTATACTCAATACTCTTTTTAAAATATCCTTTTCTTCATCTATTACTTTCAAAACTTTAAGTATATCTTTTGCATATTCAAATGGAAATAATAAATTGGGTTTATGTTTTACCTCTATATATTGCCTCATATCATTTACGTATTTTTCTATCCACTGGTGTTTAAATTTTGAATTATTTAATATTGTTAGTAATTCATTATTAATTTCTTGTATTCCAATTCTATCAACTTTTTCATAAGCCCTTGTTATATTATCCTTATTTAACCATACTTTTTCTAATATATTCCCGCTTCTCGTATTTTTCCCAAGAATAATCTATAATTCCTTCTTTCTTCAACTCAAAAACCACATCATGTAAAATAGCTTTTGTTTCATAATTTTCTATATCATATTCTTTAATATCAGTCATTTTCAAAATAATTCTCCTTTTAGAATCTTCGGTCAATGACTTACTTATCTCGTACTTATCTAATAATCTATTTAGAATTATACTCTCATAATTCATTCCTATTTACCATTCCTCCTTTTTGGTGTATTTCCTAACTACTATTTTATATGGCTCTGGATTCATTACTAACAATGTAGAATCCACAAGTGGCTGAATATCCTGTAACTTATCAGGTGGAGCTGCAAAAATTGCTTGAAACTCAATTCCTTTTAATAGCTTTATGCTTTCTTCTATTCTCTCACTATCCATTTTGCTAAAAGCTTCATCAAATACAATCAAACGCACAGTATTTTCTCTCTTCTTTATTCTATACATCTGTGCAAAAGATGCAAGTATTGCTATATAAAATGGCGTTTGTGTTTCTCCTCCTGATTTTTTTGTTAAAGTTTTCGATAACCTTTGTTCATTTCCATCTTTATCTTTTACGATCAAATCAAAATTCAAATATGTCCTATAATCTGTAAATATCTTGATATTTCTTTCATATTCTTCATCAGAAATCAAGTTTGAATTTATATCATTTGAAGTTACTTTATCAAACAACTCTTGAATTTCCTGTGAATATTTTTGATTAAACTGTTCTCTTCCTATCAGCCAATCTCCTAATAGCATATCACTATTTATCATATCATAAAACCTTTTATATTCTTGTTTTGGTGTAACCTTAAATTTATAGCTATCTGCCCCAAATGTATGTGCTGATAATGCATCATTTAATTCTTTTATTTGCACTTTAACCTCTTCAATATTTAATTTAAGTTTATCTAAAAACTCAATTTTAAACTGTTCATATGCCTTTACTCTTGAATCTTCTATTTTTTCAACATATTCAGGTAAAGTAACTTCTTTTAACTCTTTTAAAGCTTGTGAAAATTCTTCATTACTTCCATCAAGTATGTTATATGCCATTTGATATTTCGTATTATAGTCACTCTTTTTATTTACTAAGTTTTCTTTTATCTCGTTTCCTGTTTCTTCCGTCCTCTCTTTCAATTTTTTATATATAACTTGTAATTTTTCTGCACTTTTTTCTAAAATCTTACTTTTATACTTTTCTTCTCCTATGTTTTCTTGCCATTCTTTATCAAAACTATCATTTATTTCTTTATCTTTATTATTTAGTTCTTCTTGCTTTTCATTAATTTTTTCATTTTCAATTATTTCAATATCTTTCTTTAATCCTGCAATTTTTTCAACATTGCTAAGTAATTTCTCTTCTTTATCTTTTTTTATTTTTTCCTTTCCATTAATTTCTTCATCTAAGTTATTTAGCCAAAGCATATCTATACTATCTAATTCAGCTTTTAGCTCTTCCTTCTGCTTAACATATTCATCCTTTTTCTTTGCTTTTTCAATGTCATCTTCAAAATTTTCGATATCACTTTCACTGAAATTTTGCATTTTCTTTACTTTATCCATTATTTCGATTATGTTTTCTTCTTGTATAATTTTTTTATTCAATTTATTTAGTTCTTCTTCTTTCATCTGTTTCTGGATTTGCAAAGCTTTTTTTCCTATACTTGGATATTTATATAATGCAGGATTAATCCTTCTGATTACATATCCTTGATACAACATGCAATCTTCTGTTATTGCTATTTTATTTTTTCTTAATTCTTCCACAGTTTCACATTTTATAACTCTTCCTAATAAATAATCTGCATACACCCTTGCCCATTTATTCTGTGTTACTATTTCTTCTGCAAGACTATTTTGCAATATCTGCTTATTTTCCATTTCTATTTTTTCTACATCTACTATACCAAATGAATGTAATTTTTCATCCTCTCTTGCCATTTTTCTATATATTTTTGATGCTTCTTCAAAATACTCTGGTTCAATTATTATATAGTTTTTTTGATTGTTTAAGTATCCCTCAATTGCATTTTGCCATTTAATATCATTTATTTCCAATAAATCAGCTAATATTTCTGTTTTTATCTCTTTTCCATATTTTTGACTTAATCTTTTTTCCAAATCAAATTTAAAATTAATGAGTTCATCTTTATATGTATTTATTCCTTTGCTTAATTTTCTCACATCATTTTCTAAATTTTCTTTTTCTTTAACATCCTTACTTTTTTCAATAGATACATTGGTGTATACAGAAAATCCCATATCTATTATCTTCTTTATTTTTTCTCTTATCTCACTAATTGCTTCAATATCTGTTTCACAAAAATTATTATTATTTATTCCTTCTAAATATTTTATCAAATCTTTTACTTTACCTAGTTCTTTTATTTCATCTGCTACAATTTTGTTTTTTATCTCATCTAATTTTGAAATACTTGCTTCCCATTTTAAAGTATTATTTCTAAAAAATCTAATATCTTTTTCTTCTATTTTTTCAATATCATCTATTTCATTTTTTAATTTTTCTATTTGTTCTTCTAGTCTTTTGGTTTTTACTGCTATTTCTGATTTTGCTCTTATTTCTTTTAATTCGTCAATTTCATTTTCTAAATTGCTTTTTTCTGTTTCTAGTTTTTCATTTTCTTTTTCAAGATTTTGCTTTTCTTTTTTGCTTTCTTCAGCATTATTATTTAATGTTTCAATATTTTCCATAATTACTTGTTTATCTGCTCTTAACATTATATATTCTTCTTCTCTCTGTTTTAAGTAATTATCAGTATATTTATTATATATTCTTTCAATTTCCTCTAATTCTTCTTGTCTTTCCTTCATTTTTTCAACTTGCTTAGATAAATTATTATATTGACGTATATTTTCTTGCATTGAAGTTATATCAATTTTATTTTGTACATCACATACATATTCTTCAATGAAATCTTCTATATCATTTATTGGGGTAAAAGTAACAGCTTTTTTAAATAGACTTGAAAATTTTTGATTTAATCCACCTAGTTTTCCTCTTGATGCCTCTTGATATTGTTTTTGACTAGTATATATTTCAAAATTCTTACTTCCATATTCTCTTGATAAAAAACTTTTTAAATCTTTACATGAGAATGGGATATCCCCTTCTCCTACAAATTCATTTTCTGGTATTTTTCCATTTATATAAAAGAATTTGCTCTCAGTATCACTATCTTTGTATACATCAAAAACAATACCAAGACAAAAAGATTTTCTTGTTACTCTATCATAAAATTCACACACGATATAGCTTGAAAACCTATCATTTCTTTTATATTTATAACCTATATCTCCATCATCACCAATTTCTCCTCTTAAGTATCCTTCTAGACTTCTTCCTGCTTTATCATTAGCTGCCTTATTAAAAAACGTTCCTCTTTTATCTCCAATTATTAGTAATTGTAATGCATCTATAATTGTTGATTTACCCGCTCCATTTTTTCCTGTTAAAAAATTTATATTGTCAAACTCAATCACTTCTTTATCAATATAATGCCAATTTATTAATAACATTTTTTTCAATACTTTCATTCTTCATCAACTCCTATGTCCTCGTTTTCTTCGTCTATTTCTTCACTTTCTTCTATATTTTTTATTGATTCATTTAATTTCGTTATTTTTTCATTTGTTATTGCAAATAAAATTGACGGTAATATTATAATATTTGTTGAAGGTTCTTCTAATTTACCTTCTCCTTTTTGAATTATATTAAAATTAATTAAATTTGATAAAGCACTTTTAATATCTGCATCTGCTGGCTTTTTAGCATATGCTCCAACTTGCCTTAATGTATCAATAATACTAGATACTGTAACAACTATATCTGTATTTAATCTTACTTTTTCTCTCTCTTCCTCATATTTTAATCTTAGTGCATACAAAAATATTGTTGTATTTTTATCAAGCCTTTTTTTATTATATCCAAATTGATTTTCCAAGTATATTACTTCATAATTGCTATCTTTATTTAAATTATATCCAGCAATATCTAAGTATTCTTTGAAAAGTTCAATATTTCTTTCAATAAATCGATAATCTGGATTTGATTTGAAGTTTTTTTGATTCCTATCATAAATTCTATTTACAATAAATGTTTTAGCTAGTATTAAACTGACTGCTCTCTTAAAACTTTCTTTTTCTCCATCTGTAAGTTCCTCATATTTTTCTACAAACATTAATTTCTCCTTATAAATTTCATATTTGGTATTTTAAATCCATTATTATTTACTATTTCGTTATTATCTTGTACATAATAAAAACTTTTTTCCGTTCTTTCTCCTTTGACTGTTGCAAGTATAAGTAAAATTAAATCTTCCGTTGTTTGCAAATCCATTTCTTCTGCTGTAATAAAAGGTTTATCTCCAAAATTTTTCTTCATAAAGTCATTTATTTTTTTATTGCTATATCTCTTTTCTAAGCTTTTGGCAAATTCTTTATACAGTTCCATATCAGTTACATTTGTCTTTTGTACTGGTAATGGTTTTCCTTGTTTTCTTTTATCATTGGAATTTCTAATATAGATTGAATCTTTATCTATGTATTCTTGAGTAAACAAATTTACTTCATCCTGCATTTTTTCTAAAACTTGCTCTTTTTTTGAATTTTTTAAAATATTTACTAATTTTCCCTTTAATTCTTTATCACTTGTTAATAAATACTGCATCCTTTGCACAGATGCTCTTACATAATCTGTATTTTTCTTTTCTATTTGACTCATAGTATATTCTATATTTTCATATACATCAATCACACTTCTAATCTTGCTCATTATATCATTTTCTGCTTCTTCTTTTGTTTTGTACATACTTTTTTGACTTGCTCTTTCTATTGTTTCTTCTAATAACTCATTATCAGCTAAAATATCATTTAGCATTTTTCTTATTGGCACTTTATACCTTAGCACAGAATCTCTCGTAAATCTAGGAAATATTATTTCATCACTATACTCTTTGTATTCAAAAAAATGCTGTCTTATTATTTCATTTATATTATCTTCAATTATCATTTTTTTGTGAAATCTTCCTATATTATGATACAAACTTTTTAATTCATTATTTAATTCCATTGTGTTTTGATATGCTGCATTTATCGCATTATATGTTTCACTTTTATCTGTACTTGCTATTTTTAAACTTGAATATGTTGAAAATGCTCTAGTTGTAAATTGTGCCTTTTCTTCTTGAACTATTGAACGTAAAAATTTAATAAATTCTGATGAGTAAGCTGGTAATGTGACATTTTCTTCAAATGTATCTCTTTGCATTTCAAATTCAATCCAACCTGCCCATTTTAATTTTCTTAATAAAAAATATGCCTTACTTGATACATTATCTTCTTTTAATTCGCTATCTTCCTCTTCAGAAAAATCTTCTGCTTCAAAATCGTCTTCTAAATTATTTATTAATCTTGATATGATATTTTCTTTTGAGATAGATAATTCTTGATCATATGCTTCGCCTAATACAAATAATGCATCTACATAAATATTTTTATTTTTTGATACTAATATTGAAAAGAAATTTTCTGGAATTTTGTCAAATAGTTTCACTTATGCTCTCCTTTTTTTCAACCTTTGTTTATTTTATCACATTTTTTGAAATATGTCTAGATTTTACATAAAAAAATTTAATTATTTGCAAAGCCTGAAAATAGTTGTTTTTAATTCCATTGAACTATATTTCAATTTTTCCACTAAATTTTTTATCAATCGCCTTTTTCAAAATCTTATTCTCATCCTTTTCAAGCAAAGGATCATCATTCAAAATCTGCATAGCTAATGTTTGTACAACCTTTAAAATACGCATATCCTCAAAAAGATTAGCTACTTTAAATTCTGGAAGTCCATGTTGTTTAGTTCCAAAAAACTCTCCAGAACCACGTAATTCCAAATCTTTTTCAGAAATTACAAACCCATCATTAGTCTCTTGCATAACCTTCATTCTTTCTCGTATATTATCAGACTTTCCCTGATATTTCAAAATACAATATGATTGATATTCTCCCCTTCCTACTCTTCCTCTTAACTGATGAAGTGCAGCAAGCCCAAATCTTTCAGCATTTTGTATAACCATAATACTCGCATTTGGCACATTTACTCCAACCTCTATTACTGTCGTTGAAATTAAAATATCAATATCGCCTTTTTTAAAGCTTTCCATAATCTCATCTTTTTCTTTTTGTTTTTGCTTTCCGTGAAGATATGCTACTCTATATTCACTAAAGACTTCATTTTGATATTTATCAAAAAGCTCAAGCACAGACTTCGCATCTATATCTTCATTTTCTTCAACAAGAGGGCAAACAATATATGCTTGTCTACCTTCATTTATTTGCTTTTTTATAAAATTATTCACTCTATCTTCCATAGAAAAACCAACTGCAAAAGTATCTATCTTTTTTCTATTTGGTGGAAGCTCATCTATTATTGAAATATCCAAATCTCCGTATAGAATTAATGCAAGTGTTCTTGGGATTGGAGTTGCAGTCATTACAATCTTATCTACATTCTTTCCCTTTTCACTCATAATTTTTCTTTGGTTTACACCAAATCTATGTTGTTCATCTGTTATAACCAATCCTAGATTTTTGAAAACAACATTTTCTTGTAACAAAGAATGTGTGCCAATTACAACATCTACTTCGCCATTGCCTATTCTTTCTATAATCTCTCTTTTTTTCTTAGCAGGAATATTACTAATCAAAAGTTCACATTTTATATTAAATTTACTTAATATTTGCGTAAAACTTTCTAAATGTTGAGTTGCAAGTATAGACGTTGGTGCCATAATAGCCATTTGATATCCTGACTTTACTGCCTTATATGCTGCAATTATTGCAACAACAGTTTTTCCGCGATCCAACATCACCTTGAAGAAGTCTATTCATAATTTTATCAGACTCCATATCTCTATCTATTTCTTCTAATACACGAAGTTGTGCTTTTGTAAGTTTAAATGGTAATTCATTTATTATATCCGACATTTTAACATTTTTATCAAATTGTATTCCACTATTTTTCTCTGCACACTTATTTTTCAAATTCAAGAGTAGTAATTGCATTGTGATTAATTCTTCAAAAGCAAATCTCACACATGCTTTT
>CANQKB010000008.1 GCA_947624405.1 uncultured Clostridia bacterium | reverse complement strand
ACCGCAGCTAATATTACCACAATCACTATCATTAAGATAAGTGCAATAAGCGTAATTCCTCTCTCTGTTTGTTTTAATTTTCTTCGGTTTTGCTTATTCATTTGTTTTTTTCTTCCTCCTTTTTGTTTTGTATATTTAAAAAATTAATACCTTATTTTTACTTATCATTTGCCTAACTTACTCTCCTTGTGGGTAGAAACAAATATAGCCAAACCAAAACCAAACAAAACCAAAACTATATTTATTTCCACCCACAAAAAGAGATTGCAATTTGTGTCATATGCCATAACAGGCAAAAGTAAACTAAAATTAAAGTGAAGAGCGCTGGACTGTTTTTGAGTATATAAGTTCTTATGTTTCGTGATGGAAAGAGTTCGTGCTTGCCACGGAAGGGTGCCATCACGAAACTTTAGAACTTGTACGAAAAAACCAAGGACAAAGTCGATGAACGGCAATTTTAGTTTACTTTTGCCGTTTTATTCTTTATCTTTTCTAGTATGTAAATTATTATTTTCACACGACAAAAAGAGACACTAAAAAGAGCCTTACGTTACTTCACATGCGTGCATGCAAAAATAACATAAAGCTCTTGTATCTTTACATTTATTTTTTCGTATATTAAACTACCCCTAGTTGTCACTCTCTCTCTCTCTCTCTCTCTCTCTCTCTACAGTATCAAGGGTTCTAGCGTTTCTTTCGATTTTTTTCACTTCATTTTTTACCTTTCACAAAAATTTTGCTCTCAACTTCAGTGTATCCTTATTTTACATTTTTCATTCTTCTTTGTCAATATTTTTTTCAAAATTTAGATTTTAATTGTTACAGTTCACACCCTAACTAGCTAAGCGTGGAGGAATGTTTTAAAAATCGAAGTGAGTTCGACCAATTCAGTTCCTTGCTTGTATTACTTTAAATTCGTATCTATTATTCAACAGCCCAAAATAGCTTAAACGCCTTGGAGAACGCAACGACGCATTTTTTAAATCATTTCCTCAGGTAGCTTAGCGGAAATCAGCTGTAAATATAACAGGAAATGAGAAAATGTCCCAGAAGTTTGACATTCGTTTAATCACACAAATTGCATTTAACTTTTCACTTGTCAATTTTATTAATCTTTATTTTTACCACAGCAATTTTTATATTTTTTTCCACTTCCACAAGGGCACAATTCATTCCTTCCCACTTTTGGTTCTTCATTTACGACAGGAACATTAGCTGTTTTTTCAGGTGCCTTTGGAACAGGACCACTTGAACTTTCAAAATTAATACTATTCAAACTTTCTTGAGCAGCTCTTGTTATCCTTATTGTTTGTTGTCTTTGAATATTCTCTGCTTTTTGCACATGCATAATTAATTTTACAACGTCAACTTTAATATTTGCAACCATCTCATCAAACATATCAAATCCTTCAATTCTGTATTGGTCTACAGGATTCTTTTGTCCATAAGCTCTTAAACCTATACCATTTTTAAGCTCATCCATACTATCTATGTGATCCATCCATTTTTGGTCAACAACTTTAAGCATAACAACCCTTTCTAACTCTCTTAATGGTTGTTCTCCAATTTCATTTTCCTTATTTGCATATATTTCTAATGCTTTTTCTTTTAAGTGCTCTATTAACTCATTTTTATGCATTTTTCTAACATCTTCTGTAATATCTATGTCAAAAATATTTTGAACTTCCTGCACAAGACCTTCCCTATTAGTTTCTCCATCATTCATATATAAATTAACAATATCTTCTGCTACATTATTTATCATAGATGTTATATTATCTTTTAAGTTTTGCCCATCAAGCACTTCTCTTCTTTGCTTATAAATTATCTCTCTTTGTACATTCATAACATCATCATATTGCAATACATTTTTACGTATTGAAAAGTTTCTGCCTTCTACTCTCTTTTGAGCTCTTTCAACAGCATTTGAAATCATCTTTGCTTCAATTGGAATATTCTCATCTGCCCCTAATGTATCAAATACATTTGTTATCATATCTCCACCAAATATCTTCATCAAATCATCATCAAGCCCAATATAAAATCTTGATTCACCAATATCTCCTTGACGTCCACTTCTACCTCTTAACTGGTTATCAATTCTTCTTGATTCATGTCTTTCTGTACCAATTATCTTTAATCCTCCGGCAGAAATAACTTTTTCTTTTTCTTCTTTAATTTTCTTATCATATTTTTCTTTCAATTCTTTAAAATCTTCTCTTGCTTTTAATACCTCTTGGTCTTCTGTTTCGTTGAATGCTGTTGCTTGTTCAATTAATTCTTCTGGCATCTTTCTTTTTCTCATCTCTTGTAAAGCTAAAAATTCAGAATTACCACCAAGCATAATATCTGTACCACGTCCAGCCATATTTGTCGCAATTGTAACAGCTCCAAATTTACCAGCTTGTGCAATTATTTCAGCTTCCTTTTCATGATATTTTGCATTCAAAACTTCATGTGGTATACCTTCTTTACTTAAAATCTTACTTAATTTTTCAGATTTTTCTATTGAAATAGTACCAACAAGAACTGGTTGTCCTTTTTCATGACTTTGCTTTATATCTTCAACAATAGCTCTAAATTTTGCATTTTCATTTTTGTAAATTGTATCATTTCTGTCCATTCTTGCAAGTGGTTTATTAGTAGGTATACTTATAACATCTAGATTATATATTTCTCTAAATTCTTCTTCTTCTGTCATTGCAGTACCTGTCATTCCTGACAATTTAGCATACATTCTAAAATAATTTTGGAATGTAATTGTAGCAAGTGTTTTTGATTCATCAGCAATCTTAACATTTTCTTTTGCTTCTATTGCCTGATGTAATCCATTATTATATCTTCTACCATACATTATTCTTCCTGTAAATTCATCTACAATTAGTACTTCTCCATCTTTTACAATGTAATCAATATCTTTTTTCATAATTCCATATGCACGTAAACTCTGGTTTACATGGTGAACTAAATCAGAATTATCCAAATCATTATAGTTTTCTAAATTAAAGTGTTGCTCTGCCTTTTTTATACCTTTTTGTGTAAGTGAAGCAGATTTTGCCTTTAAGTCAACTATATAATCATATTTTTCATTGTCTTCTTCTTGTTCATTGTCTTTTATATCTTCTTCTACCAATACTTTTGGTGTAAGTCTTCTTACAAAATCATTAGCTTTTTTGTATAATTCTGATGATTTATTTGCTGTACCAGATATAATAAGTGGTGTTCTAGCTTCATCTATTAAAATACTATCAATTTCATCCACGATTGCAAAATTTAAATCTCTTTGAACTGCTTGACTTTTATATATTACCATATTATCTCTTAAATAATCAAAACCAAACTCGTTATTTGTACCATATGTAATATCTGCCAAATATGCTTTTTGCTTTTCTTCAGGTCTCATTCCACTTATAACAAGTCCTACTGTCAATCCTAAAAATTTATATACTTTACCCATCCACTCGCTATCACGTTTAGCTAGGTAATCATTTACAGTAATTATATGTACTCCTTTTCCTGTTAATGCATTCAAATATGCTGGAAGTGTTGCAACAAGTGTTTTACCTTCACCAGTTTTCATTTCTGCAATTCTACCTTGATGAAGTATTATTCCACCTATTAATTGTACATCAAAATGCCTCATTCCAAGTACTCTTTTAGATGCCTCACGTCCAACCGCAAAAGCTTCAGGTAAAAGTTCATCTAAGCTTTCTCCATTTTGTATTCTTTCTTTAAATTCTACTGTTTTGGCTCTTAATTCACTATCTGTAAGTTTTGAAATTTCATCTTCTAAACTATTTATTTTTTCTACCAATGGCATAACTCTTTTTACTTCTTTTTCTGAATATGTGCCGAATATTTTACTGAAAATTCCCATTTTTTATTATCATTCCTTTCATTATGTACATAGCAAGATGCAAATACCCTTCAAACTTGCTTTTACGTTAACTTTTAATATTCTATCACGTTTTATTTTATTTTACAATAGAAATTAATAATTTTATTTTAAAATATCTTTAACTACCTCACTTGCAATTATTAGCCCTGCTACAGATGGTACAAAAGAAATACTACCAGGCACTTGGTTTCTAATAGTGCATTTTCTTTTAGTATCAGGAGGGCAAATACAATTTACTTTGCAACTTGCCTCAGACATATCATTAGGCTTAATTGGCTCCTCCTTTGAATAAACAACCTTCAAACTATCTATTCCTCTACTTCTTAACTCTTTTCTCATAACCTTTGCCAACGGACATATACTTGTTTTATAAATATCTGTCACTTCAAATTCAGTTGGACTTAGTTTATTGCCAGTTCCCATACACGATATAATAGGTATACCAATCTTTTTAGCCCTTACAACTAATTCTATTTTAGCAGTTACTGTATCAACACTATCTACAACATAATCAACAGTTTTATCTATAATTTCTTTACTATCTGGCATAAAAAATTCTTGATATATATCTACATTTGCCTCTGGATTTATGCTCAATATTCTTTCTTTACATACTTCTACTTTTAACCTTCCTACTGTATTTCTTGTTGCTATGATTTGTCTATTTAAATTAGTTAAACACACTCTGTCATCATCAACTAAGATAAAGTTTCCAATACCTGCTCTGACTAATCCTTCTACTACAAATGAGCCAACTCCTCCAATTCCAAATACTGCTACCTTTGCTTTTTGTAATTTTTCTACTCCATCCCTTCCTATTATTAGTTCCGTTCTTGAGAATTGATTTAGCATTATAAAATTCCTTTCTATTTTACTTTATTCCACCACAATTTAATCTTTTTGATAATCTTTTGTAACCAATTTTCTCTAACTATTAATTGCATATTTTTTTCTACTTCTTCTGTACTTTCTTCTATATCTTCCATTTGTTGTTTTTTATTTTGTAATTTTTGCTCATCCTCATATTTTTTTATTAAACTTTCTTTTTCATCATTTAGAGAAAAATATTTTTGATTTAGATAGCTTAATATCCTTCTTGCAAGTGGCGATACCCTTGGAGTATACTTTTCATCATAATACTCATAATTTTCCAAAGCATTATTTTTAAAGAACAAAATCACTTCTTCTGGAACTCTTTGATAATACTTTTTTTCAGCATAATTTAATATATTATCTATCTCTGCATAAGCAAGTGCCTCTTCTTCAGTTACTTTTTCTATATCAGTTACTCCATCGTTCTTTTCATTTACTTTAACACAATTTTGTAACAAATTTATTAATGGCTCATCTTCTTTTATTGTTATTTCAGTTTCTTTTCTTTTATTTTTCTCTTCCTTCATTTGTTTAATCTCCTTACCTTGATATAATATCATAAATAATTTTATTTTTCAATATGTAAAAAATTTATTGACAATATTTATAAAATACTATAAAATATGTGTAGGATTTAGTTCCTAGCTATACATATGAAATATGAGAGGTATTTTAGTATGAAAAAAATTTTCTGCTAACTTTATACCAGAAAGGAATGAATTTTAGAATGAAAAAATTATTAAGCTTTATAATTATAGTATTTGCTTTAATATTATTTATAAACACCACTGTTTTCGCATCAAATATTGATTTAAATCTTTCATCTAATAGTAGTGATAGCACTGATTCTACTGTTTATGGAAGTAATGATAACACTAATGTTAATACTTCTTCTAGAGCTCAAACAACATATTCTTCATCAGCAGCTCTTAGTTCAAGTAATTTAGATATATCAGTTATTGTAAACATCATTTTAATTGTAATAGGTATACTTTTAGTATTACTCGGTATTGCTATTTTAATACGTTTACATTAATATATAACTCTTTCCAAATGCATGTCCAAAATTTGTGTCATGCATTTTTTTGCACTTTTTTTCCATCGAAGTTTTTTTTTGACTGAATATTTTTTAAAAATTTTTGCAAACTAACTATATTCTTATAGAATGTTTTTCTTAATTTTACAAGGAGGAAATTGATATGTTAAAAAAATCTTTAATTGCCATATCAATCTTTTGCTTAATTTTATTTGTATCTTGCAATGTATTTGCTTCAAATATGATGCAAGGTGCTAATGATACTTTAGATGGAATAAGAAATGGTGTACAAGATGCAATAAATGGTACTGGAAATGTTTTACGTGATGCAAAAGATGGTATAGAAAATATGATGTCTGATGATAATGGTTCACAAAATATGGAAAATAGTGATTCTAATAATAATTCTAATAACTCTAACACAGACATGGCAAGTATGACTGGTGCTTCTAATAATAACGGTGGTAATAGAGATAGTTATACTGCAACTAGAACTTCTAGTACAAGTGTTGATAGGGGCACTACCTTTAATTCTTTCCCTATTTGGTTAGTTTTAGGTATTGCAACTATTGGTATTATAGCTATTGTTTGGTATTATGCTAAACAACCAACTGATAATACAAATAATTATTAAAACTATAAAGGGGAGCTTGTCTCTCCTTTTTGTCTTTGTTTTCCTTTACTTTTGAATAAATCTATATTATAATATCTCATGAAAGGAATGATAACTTATGAGCGAAGCAATTGCAAAAAATCCATCTGCAAAACACAATTATGAAATCATTGACACATTAGAAGCAGGCATTGTGTTAAGTGGAACTGAAATCAAATCAATAAGAAATGGTAAAGTTAATTTAAAAGATAGCTATGCTACTATAAAAAATGGTGAAGCATACATATATAATATGCACATAAGTCATTATGAGCAAGGTAATATCCAAAATAAAGATCCTCTTCGTACTCGCAAACTTCTTTTGAACAAACGTGAAATAAATAAGCTTACTGGTCAAATTCAACAAAAAGGATATTCTTTAATTCCAATGAGCTTATATTTCAAAAGAAATTTTGTAAAGCTTGAACTTGGTATTGGAAAAGGTAAAAAACTTTATGATAAAAGACAAGATATTGCTAAAAAAGATGCTGAACGTAGAATTGATAGAGCTATGAAACAAAGGATTTAATTGTACAACTAACTTATAGAGACTGTTTAAATATTGACATTTTTTTATAAATTAAAAATATCATGTTTTAAACAGTCTCATTTTTGTTGTGATAATTATTATACTGTAATTAAGATTCTTTAGTATCAAAACAATATTTGATTTTATTTATGCTTTACCATTTGAACCAAATACATCTCTTATTTTATGTCTTACTGTTTCTTTTACTTTTTCCCTTCCAGGTATTAAATACTTTCTAGGATCAAATGCTTCTGGTTCTTGAGCAAATATTCTTCTTATCTCTGATGTCATGGCAAGTCTTAAATCTGTATCAACATTTATCTTTGATACACCTTTCAAGCTTGCTTCATGCAACATCTCATCTGGAACACCTTTTGCTCCAGGAATATTTGCGCCATATTTATTGCAAGTTTCTACAAGTTCAGGAATAACTGTTGATGCACCATGTAAAACTATTGGTGTATTTGGAAGTTTCTCTTTTACTTTTTGTAAAATGTCAAATCTTAATTTTGCTTCTCCTTTAAATTTGTATGCTCCATGACTTGTTCCTATAGCAATAGCTAATGAGTCGCAACCTGTTCTTTCAACAAATTCCCTTGCTTGATCTGGATCTGTAAACATAGCATCACTTGCTGAGACATTGACTTCATCTTCTATTCCTGCAAGCTTACCAAGTTCTGCTTCAACGACTACACCTCTTTCATGTGCATAGTCTACTACTTTTTTAGTTAAAGCAACATTTTCTTCAAAATCATATTTTGAACCATCTATCATTACTGATGTAAACCCTGCATCTATGCACATTTTACAAGTTTCAAAATCTGGTCCATGGTCTAAGTGCATTGCAATTGGAATATCAGCTTCTTCTACTGCTGCTTCAAGCATTTTCATCAAGTAATTTATTCTTGCATATTTTATTGCACTTGATGATGCTTGAAGTATTACTGGTGATTTTTCTTCTTTTGCAGCATCTACTATTGCCTGTATAAATTCCATGTTGTTTACATTAAATGCCCCTATTGCAAAATGTTCTTCCATTGATTTTTCGAACATTTCCTTTGTTGTTACTAATCCTGTTTTCACTATAACGCCTCCTATATATTAATTATTCTTTACTAAATTACAAATAATTATTTGTATCTGTAATTTTTACAAATTGAGTATATAGTTTTTTATAAAATTTGTCAAGTTTTAATATTTTTATCTTAAACTTTGCATTTACTTTTTCATAATTGCATTTAATATTTCAATTAACGTTATCTTAAACTTTATCTACTTTCATTGTTTTTCGTAAAACCATAATAAAAAACCAGTATTGTATTTTCAACTTTACTGGTTTTTCATATATTTCATTATAATATTCAACATTATCTCTTACTAAATTGTGGAGCTTTTCTAGCTTTTTTAAGTCCGTATTTCTTTCTTTCCTTCATTCTTGGATCTCTTGTTAAGAATCCTTTTGATTTTAATACAGCTCTATATTCACTATTTGCTTCATTTAAAGCTCTTGCTATTCCATGACGAATTGCACCTGCTTGACCTGTAAATCCTCCACCTTTTACTGTACAGATTATATCATATTTATTTAAAGTATCTGTTGCAACTAATGGTTGTCTAACTATTACTTTTAATGTTTCTAATCCTAAATATTGATCTATATCTTTAGAATTGATTGTTATTTTTCCTGTACCAGGCATTAATCTAACTCTTGCAATTGAGCATTTTCTTCTTCCTGTACCATAAAATACTATTTTATCTGAATTTGCTTTAGGCATTTATATTTCCTCCTTTTAAAATTCCCATACTTCTGGTTTTTGAGCTTGATTTTCATGTTCGCTACCAGCATATACTCTTAATTTCTTTAGGCTTTGTCTTCCTAAACTATTGTGAGGAAGCATTCCTTTTATTGCAAGCATCATTGCTCTTTCTGGTTTGTCTTTTAGCATATCTTTTGCTGCAATCTCTTTCATTCCACCGATATATCCTGAATGACTCCTATATATCTTTTGATTTAATTTATTTCCTGTTAAAATAACTTTACTACAATTGATAACTATTACATGATCTCCAACATCCATATTTGGTGTAAATGTTGGTTTGTGTTTACCTCTAAGTAGTTTTGCAACTTCTGTTGCAACTCTTCCTAGTGGTTTTCCTTCAGCATCAATTATATACCATTTTCTAGCGATTTCATCTTTTTTTACACTATATGTTGTATTATTCATGGCAATTAATTTCCTCCATTCTAATTTTCTCTTATAAAATACATAAACTTTGTAGTCTACCGGGAAATGCCTACATAGTTAACATATTTTATTGCAATTACCTAAATATTTTAATACATTTTTTGCCAATTGTCAAGGGTTTTACAGCAATTTTTCATTTCCTTAGGTAACAGTTCGTTACAGTTCACACCCTAACTAGCTAAGCGTGGAGGAATGTTTTAAAAATCGAAGTGAGTTCGACCTTGCTAATTTACTTGCTTGGATTATTTCAAATTCGTATCTAGCATTTAACAGTCCAAAATATCTTAAACGCCTTGGAGAACGCAACGCCGCATTTTTAAAATCATTTCCTCAGGTAGCTTAGCGAAAATTTGCTGTGCATTATAACTAATTGCAAAGCCAGAAAAATAGTTGTTTTTATATTCACTTGGTGTCGCAATCTCCAAATTATATTTTAATCAGTTATATTTTTACATTTATGCAAAAGTCTTAAAAAGCTTTTTTGTACTTCCTAATACTATTATTAGATTTATGCATAATAACAATAATATAAACATAATAATATTTCCAAATGGAATAAGTAATTTAGTAAGTGTTACTACTTTGCTTATGTGTGATATAATGCAATACAATATAGGTAATGATAAAATTAATGATATTATTATTGCCTTTATAAATATATATATTATTTCATTCATTAATATTTTATTTATATTTTTCTTAGTAGCTCCCAATCTATTTAATAATTTCAATCCTTGCACTCTTTCACATAAACTTGCATTCATTATATTTGCATTACTCACAATTGCTATTGTTGTTATTGCAATAATTATAATATTCATTATCAATTTCATTAATTCAGTATAAATTATTTTTTGTTGATGTTCTAATCCATAATAATTAGGTGGATTAATTTTTATATTTTGATTATTGCAAATCTTTTCTATATAATTTGCAAATTCAATTATTTTATTACATTTAACCTTTAATATATCATATGGTTCAGTATTTTTTATCCATGTTTTTTCTTTTAACTCATTCATTTGATAAAGGTCAAATTTTTCTTTTACTTTCTCATAGGTATTCATATCTACAAATATAGCTGGATTCCAATATTCAGTTTTTAAGTCTTTAAACCATTTCAGAGTATTTTCTGTTAATACAAAATTTCCATTTAAAATTTCATTATCAATTAATTCTGCCTTTACATTACCACTGCTAAAATCTTGAGCTATTATGTCAAAATTCAAGTGTCCTCCCGACTTAAATACAGGTTTTAATGTATACTTTTCGTTTCCAGTATCATCATCAATATCATAGCTAGTTTTATTATTATAAATTATAAAGTCTCCAAATTTTGCACCTGTTTCATTTATATATTCTCTATATGTATCTTCATCTAAACCAATAAGTTCCATTTGTAAAATAGATATTTCATTATTTCCATACTCCTTTATTCCGCGAATTTATACTTTTTAAGTCTATAAGTAAATTATCTGGATTCACTACAGCAAATATTCCAATCATATTTTCTTTAATATACTCTATTTTATCACCACTAAACTTTTCGTAATCATTAAATATTGTTTCATAATCAAATTTTGTTTCTTGTGTTAAAAAAAACTTCACATCATAATCATATTCCTCTATTAATTCTGCTGTTTCTTTTTCATATTCAATATATGTACTCGTTGCAATATATGATACCAAGCACACAACTACTAATAGCATTATAATCCTATATCTGTTTTTTTGTCTTTTTACATTTTTTACGGCTAATTTTCCTTCTATAGGTAATATTTTTTCTAAAATTGTTATATTCTTTTTGTACTTTATTTGTTTGTTATTTCTAATTTCTTCGATAACAGTTGTTGTACTTGCTTTAACACTCGGCATTATTGATGATATAAAAATATTACACATAATAATAAATAATCCTAAAATGATATATTTGCAATCATATATCATCTTAAATTCATATCCTGCATTAATTAATATATTATTTAAGAAAATTAATACAAGCTTTACACAAATTACTGATATTATTCCCCCTATTATAATGCCTATTATTCCAAGAATTGTTCCTTCTAGGAATATCATTTTTAATATTTGTTTTTGTGTTCCTCCAATACTATTTAATATTGCATATTCACGTTTTCTTTCATCTATAGTTATTAGAAATGCATTATAGAGTATCACTATAAATAAAATAGAAAATGCGACCAAAATAAGCAATATCAATATATCTGCCACATACATATAGTTTAGCCTAACTCGACAAACAGGTGTAGTAATTCCACCTGATATCTCTGCATCTATTATTCCATATAAATTTAATACTTTCTGATTTAATTGACATCTTTCTGCATCTTCACTGTGCAATTCTAAACTTTTAATTATGTCATTTGTATAGTCTCGTACTTTTTTGACATCTTTATATTTAATATAAACATTGAAAAGATTATTTTCATTTGATAAATTACTTGTCTTTTCAACTTCTTCTATTTTGCCATTTTCTCCTTGTATATAAATTTTGTCTATGTATTTTTTGTTTCTTATCTTATCAAATTCAACGTTATCAATATCTTTCACTTCAAAATGATAATCATTATAATATTTTTCTATGTTTTCTTTGATTCCATTTTTTGCTATAGAAATTAGTAAAAGTGCAGTGAAAATAATTGTTGTGCAAAGTATTATTGAAATTATTGTAAATATTGCTCTTTTTTTATTTTCTTTCATATTATTCAAAATAAATTTTGTCTCTATTTTCATATCTATCTACTCCCATTATTTTATTTCTTAGTGTATTTGAATGCATGATACCATCAGTTATCACACACTCCAAGTTGACACCTTATATAGAAATGTTGAATACTAACGCACATTAGCTCCATTTAAGATTGTAACACCTAAAAAATCACTTAACAGTTATCAATTAGTCCATTTGCAACTCTATTAGAAATTCTAATAAAATCCTGAAGAGTTAATGCCTCTCCTCTTACTCTTTCATCTATACATAAGTCCTTTAAAATTTTCTTTACATTTTCCTTACCACCGCATTTATCTAAATTTTGCAAAGCATTAATTAAAGTCTTTCTTCTTTGCATAAAAGCATATTTTATAATTTCGAATAAAAGTTTTTCATCTTTTATTTCAAAAGGAACTTCTTTTCTAACTTCCAAAGTTATTACCTCTGATTCCACATTCGGCATTGGTATAAATGCTGAACTAGGAACTATAAAAAGTTTTTTTGCTTTTGCATAATACTCTACAGCATACGTTATTGCTCCTGCTTCTCTAGTTCCTGTTTTTGCACATAACCTTTCTGCCACTTCTTTTTGAACCATAACAGTAATACTATCCACTTTTGCCCTTGTTTCTAATAGTTTCATTATTATTGGTGTCGTAATGTAATATGGTAAATTCGCAACAATTTTTGTTTTTTCAAATTGATTTTCTTCTATTAATTTATTTAAATCTACCTTTAATATATCCTCATTTATCAATTCCACATTTTTATATAGAAAAAACCTCTCCTTTAAAATTGCTACCATCTTTTTGTCAAGCTCAACACATATCACTTTTCCTGCCTTTTTAGCAAGTTCATCTGTTAGTGTTCCAAGACCTGGTCCTATTTCAATAACCAAATCATTTTCATTTATCTGTGCAGAATTTACTGTATTTTCAATAACTTGGTCATCTATCAAAAAATTTTGTCCAAGAGCCTTAGAGGCTGTTATATTATATTTTTTCATCAAAAATTTTGTTGTTTCTAAAACATTCATAAATATCTCCTCATATGCATATTAACATATTTTTTCATTTTTTTCAACATAATACTTTATCTTTTACGTATTTTATGATAAAATACAATATTATTATATTATGGGATTTAAAGTATTTGCAAAAGGCAAATACAGGAAATGGAGGTTAATTTATGGCATACAATTTTAAAGAAGTAGAAAAGAAATGGCAAACAAAATGGGAAAAGGAAGGAACATTTAACGCTAAAAATGACTATACATTACCAAAATGGTATGGTCTTATAGAATTTCCTTATCCTTCAGGTCAAGGGTTACACGTAGGTCATCCTAGGAGTTATACAGCTCTTGATATTATTGCAAGGAAGAAAAGATTAGAAGGCTATAATGTCCTCTACCCTATTGGCTTCGATGCATTTGGACTACCTGCAGAAAACTACGCAATCAAAAATAACATACATCCAAGCATAGTCACAGAACAAAATGTCAAACACTTTAAGGAACAATTAAAATCAATTGGTTTTTCTTTCGACTGGTCAAGAGAAGTAAACACAACAGACCCAAAATATTATAAATGGACACAATGGATATTTATTCAATTATTCAAACATGGTTTAGCATACAAAACAACTATGCCTATAAATTATTGTACTAGTTGTAAAGTAGGACTTGCTAATGAAGAAGTTGTAAACGGTGTTTGTGAAAGATGTGGTGGCGAAGTCATCCAAAAAGAAAAAAGCCAATGGATGCTAAAAATTACAGATTATGCACAAAGACTTATTGATGACTTAGATGATGTTAATTATCTAGAAAAAATTAAAATACAGCAAAAAAATTGGATTGGTAGAAGTGAAGGTGCTGAAGTCAAGTTCAAAATTGATGGAACAGATAAAAATTTATTAATATATACAACAAGACCTGATACTATATTCGGCGCAACATATATGGTAGTTGCTCCTGAACATTCAATTATAGATGAATTAAAAGATAAAATAACTAATTTTGATGAAATTGAAGCTTACAAAACACAAGCGTCAAAGAAGTCTGATTTTGAAAGAACTGAACTTTCAAAAGAAAAAACTGGTGTTGAAATCAAAGGTATAAAAGCTGTAAATCCACTTACAAATGAACTTATACCTATATGGATTTCTGATTATGTACTTATAACATATGGTACAGGTGCAATTATGGCTGTTCCTGCTCATGATACAAGAGATTATGAATTTGCAACCAAATTCAAACTACCAATAGTTCAAGTTATTACAAATAAAGAAAATAATGTCAATATTGATAAAGAAGCTTATACAGATACTGAAGATGGTATCCTTATCAATTCTGGCTTTATAAATGGAATGACAGTAAAAGAAGCTATCAAAGCTGTTATAAAATATTTAGATGAAAAGAAAATCGGTACTCCAAAAGTAAATTACAAATTAAGAGATTGGGTATTCTCAAGACAAAGATATTGGGGTGAACCTATTCCTATGGTTCATTGTGAAAAATGTGGTTGGGTTCCTCTTGATGAAAAAGATTTACCTTTATTACTTCCTGAAGTTGACGAATTTTTACCTGGAGAAAATGGTGAATCTCCACTTGCGAAACAAACTGATTGGATTAAAACTACATGTCCTCATTGTGGTGGTCCAGCAGAACGTGAAACTGATACTATGCCTCAATGGGCAGGTTCATCATGGTATTTCCTACGTTATATGGATGCACATAATGATAATGCCTTGGCTTCTAAAGAAGCTCTTGAATATTGGTCTCCTATTGATTGGTACAACGGTGGTATGGAACATACAACTCTTCATTTACTTTATTCTAGATTTTGGCATAAGTTTTTATATGATATTGGAGTTGTGCCAACAAAAGAGCCATATGCAAAACGTACTTCTCATGGTATGATTTTAGGTAATAATGGTGAAAAAATGTCTAAATCTAAAGGAAACGTTGTTAATCCTGACGAAATTGTTGATGAATTTGGTGCAGATACATTTAGAACTTATGAAATGTTTATTGGTCCTTTTGATCAATCTACTCCTTGGTCTATGGAAAGTCTACGTGGTTGTAATAAGTTCTTAGATAGAGTTTGGAATTTAACAGAAATTTTAATTGATGGAGATACATATTCTAAAGACTTTGAAAAAATGATGCATAAAGCTATCAAAAAAGTCTCTTATGATTACGAAAATATGAAATTTAATACAGCAGTCAGCACATTCATGACTATGGTTAATGAATTCTATAGATTAAAAAGAATTAATAAAGCTGAATTTGAAACTTTCTTAATTCTTCTAAATCCTATAGCTCCTCATATAACAGAAGAATTATTTGAAAAAATTGGAAATACTCAAACTATTGCTCAAAGCAAATGGCCAACATTTGATGAATCTAAAACTATCGATGATGAAATTGAGCTTCCAATTCAAATAAATGGTAAACTCAAAACTACTATATGTGTACCTTTAGATAGTACACAAGATGATATAAAACCTCTTATTCATGAAAAAATTTCTATGGCTCTCGAGGGTAAAAATATTGTTAAAGAAATTTATGTAAAGAATAAAATTTATAATATTGTCATAAAATAAATTTGTATGGCAATACATAGACTAATTATTTTGTATCCTTTATTCCCATGATAATTACATTACAATTATCATGGGACTTTAATATATTTCCCAATAATTTTGTAACAAAAATTTAATATATCTGTTATTATTCTGTAATATCTATATAGTATAATGTCATTGTTTAAATACAAAGGAGGAAATACGCTTTGAGTATTGAAAGAGTTTTAAAAAAAGAAGGTATTGAAATTGTAGAGAAGCTAGATACACTTACTGTAAATAATATTGCAAGTAACATTGCAAATCTTTTAACTGCAAGTTTTCCTAATCTCAATCTTAATCAAAATGACATATTTATGCGTATATCTAGGCTTAATATGTACTATGCAAAACTTCCAAATGGTATTTCTGCAAAATATTTTTATAAAAATACTTCAATATATTTTGATTATAATTTGAGTAAAGATGAATTAACTGATGTTGCAGTTCATGAATGTATACATTATTTACAGGAAAAGCGTGATAAACATGGAGACATTTTGAAGCTTGGTCTTTGTGACTATACTGATGCTTCTTTACCAGGCGTTGGTTTGAATGAAGCAGCTGTTCAGCTTATGGCTGCAAAAGCTCTTAACTTACCTAGTGAATCTGTAAAATACTTTGATATATCTTTGCATACTAATACCCCTATGTATTATCCTCTTGAATGTACATTAATAAATCAAATGGCATATCTTATTGGTGAAGATGCATTATTTGATAGTACTTTTTACGCAAATAATAATTTTAAAAGTGAATTTATTTCACTCACTTCAGAAAAAGCATTTTACACAATACAAAAGAATATTGATTTACTCATTGAAACTCAGGAAAAATTAAATACATTATACTCATATTTGGATATTCCTGATGTTGGTGAAGGTGAAGTAAAGAAAATTTCTAAAGAAATAGATACAAATAAAGCAAAAATAAAAGAATTATTCTTAAACACTCAAAAAATTATTTTTACAAGTTATTTTGATAATGCTATTAATTTAACGTATTCTTCTAATATGATTGAGCGTTATAGAAATAAATTATATTTGTTTAAAAATCTAATTGGATATTCTGATGGTGACACCTCATATAATGATTATTACGTTGATAAAATGGAAGCATTGGAAAAAAGATATGATATAAATCCTAGTGAATTTAATAGCTTAGCTATTGTTAAAAAAAGCTTTTTCTCTATTCTTATATCTAAACTTAAGCTTTTATTTGGCTTAAATGCTGGAACAGAAAGAGTAAAATAGTTTTTATAAAATTTACTGAATTGTAGCAAAAAAAGTGTTATGATGACACTTTTTTTCTTTTTATGTTGAAAAAAGTAGTATTTTGTGATAGAATATTTACGTAAATTTAGAATTTAGAAAGGAATGATCCTTAAATATGTATAACATAGTTGTGTTTGCATCTGGCAATGGAACTACTCTTCAAAGTATCATAGATGCAATTGATTCAAAAGAATTAGAAGCAAATATTTCTCTTGTTGTATCAAACAATCCAAAAGCTTTTGCTTTAGAAAGAGCTTCAAAATCAAATATTCCAACATATGTAATTAAATCGGAATCTCCTGCTGAAATGGATTCAGAATTGGAAAAAGTATTGTCAAACATTGAAATAGACTTAATAGTCCTTGCAGGTTATTTAAAAATAATTGGTCCAAAGCTTTTATCAAAATACACTATTATAAATACTCATCCTTCCCTACTTCCAAAATACGGTGGAAAAGGTATGTATGGAATGAATGTGCATAGAGCAGTAATTTCTGCAAAAGAAGAATATAGTGGTGTTACATTACACTATGTCAATTCGGAATATGACCGTGGTCCAACTATAATGCAAACCGCAGTTAAAGTTATGCCTGGAGATACTCCAGAAGATTTATCTGCAAGAGTTCAAACGGCAGAAAAAATTCAGTTAATTCAAGCTTTAAAAGAATTTGTTTCAGAATCTAAATCGTAAATTAATTTTATATAAATATTTTTGGGCAGTTATTTGCTCAGTTTGGAGGTTATAATGGAAAAAAAAGTTGATGTTGCAATTATCATGGGTAGTGATTCTGATTTACCTATTATGAAAGATGCATGTAAATTTTTAGATGATATGGGCGTTTCTTATGAGACAACAATTCTTTCAGTACATAGATGTCCAGAAGCAGCTACAGAATATGCTAAAAGTTTAAAAGAAAGGAAAGTTAAAGTTATCATTGCAGGAGCTGGTGGAGCAGCTCACTTACCAGGTGTATTCGCAGCACAGGTTCCATGTCCTGTTATAGGTGTACCAATTATGTCTAAAACATTAAATGGCGTAGATTCTCTATATTCAATAGTTCAAATGCCATCTGGTATCCCGGTTGCAACTGTTGCAATCAATGGTGCTAAAAACGCTGGTATTCTTGCTACAACTATTTTAGCTACATCAAATGATGAATTATATACTAAATTATGCAATTACAAAGAAAGCTTAAATAAAGCTGTTCTTGAAAAAAATGCTAAATTACAATCTTTAGGTTACGAAGAATATATCAACCAAATGAAATAAGAAAGGAAAGAATTTAAAATGAAAAAAATAAGTAGTGGTAAAGTTCGTGAAATATACGAAGCAAGTGAAGATTCTCTTATGATGGTAGTATCAGACAGGATTTCTGCCTTTGATGTTATACTACCTACTGAAGTTAAAGACAAAGGAAAAATTTTAAATAAAATATCTGAATTTTGGTTTGATTTTGTAAAAGATATTATTCCAAATCATATTATTACAACAAAATTTGAAGAATTTCCTGATGAATTTCAAAAGGAAGAATTTAGAGATAGAAGTATGTTAGTAAAGAAACTTAAAATGCTTCCTATTGAATGTATTGTAAGAGGATATATAACAGGCTCTGGATGGAAAAGCTATCTTGAAGATGGTACTGTTTGTGGTATAAAACTTCCTGAAGGATTAAAAGAATCTCAAAAATTGCCTGAGCCTATTTTTACTCCAACAACTAAAGCTCAAGAAGGACATGATATGAATATAAGTTTTGATGAAGTTTGCAATTTAATTGGAAAAGAATTAGCTGAAAAAGTAAAAACTAAAACTATTGAAATTTATACAAAATGTGCTGACTATGCGAAATCAAAAGGAATTATTATTGCTGATACAAAATTTGAATTTGGAATTGATGAAAATGGTAATTTGGTTCTAGCAGATGAAGTTTTAACTCCTGATTCTAGTAGATTTTGGCCAGAAGATGATTATGAAGTTGGACGTTCTCAAAAAAGTTTTGATAAACAATATATGCGTGATTGGCTAAAGGCTAATAATTGGAATGCAGAAAATCCTACTCCAATTCCAGATGATGTTGTTAATACTACAAGAGAAAAGTATATTTCTGCTTATGAAAAATTAACTGGGAAAAAGTTTTAAAAAATAATTAATATATTGTGCTATAAGCATGGGGAAAGCCACCAACCTAAGAAACAGGTTTGGTGGCTTTTTACTGTGCTTATGCACCCGTTGCCGTGCTGGTTATTAGCTCTTTACCTTACTTGGTAAGGTCGAGGACAATCCATGCCCCTTCATACCTTTCGTAGGTAATCCGGAAGCCAGCTTTACTGGCCTGCCCCATGAGAATCAAATCCTCAGGGACTAGCGGATTGAGCTGGAAAAATGCCCTTTCCCGACACTCGGGGCTTTTCTGCATCTTTCTTAACGTGAGCATCAATTCCATATAGAATGATTGGTGCCGACAGCTACTTTCCTCAGGCAACTCTACCGCTACCTCAGGAATTACTTTTTCCTCGACAATCTGCTTCAAAGCAGAAATGTCAAACGAAGAATCAAAAAGTTTCATCGCCTTGGAGTCCTTATTCATGTGTTTACTCCCCTTTCTAATTTTTTACACTCATTTCTACGAGTTACAATTATATTATATCATATTTTATGTCAATTTGCAATATCTATATGACAATTACTTTATCCAAATAAACAGAATAAATATACAACCTATCAACAACTTTACCTGTCGCCTTTTCTAATGCCTCACTGTATAGCTTTAACTGTTCTTTATACTTTTCAATCAATTCCGCTTCTTCTTTTACTTTATCCGTCTTATAATCCACCAAAACAAGTCTATCATCATCTGTCACATAATATAAATCAATAACTCCCTGCACAAGTACATTTTCATCTATATCCTCTCCAAAAGCTTCATCTGCACTTACATTCATATAAAAAGACTTTTCTCTATGTATTTCTTTTGCTTTCTTAAGTTCATTCCATATATCAGTTTTTGTAAAATTATATAATTTATCTACACTTATAACATTTTTCTCCTTTTCAGAAATCACACCTTTTTTCTCTAAATTCAAAATTAGCTCTTTTATATTCTCCTTATCATACTCAACCTTTTCATCTAATTTTGAAAGCATCATATGCATAATAGTTCCCTTCATAGCACCTGTTATGCCTTTTTCCTCACTTAAAAACATTGGAGTTTTATACTTTGTTTCCTTTTCTTCTTCCTCTAAATCCATTCTCATCTGTTTTAATCTTGTTACAGAAGTTTTAGTAAGAACCGTTTTAGATATTTTATATCCATATTCCCAATCTAATTTTTCCTTTATCTTATCCACATCTTTTGGAGTTACCTCTTTCAATTTTTCTTTTAAATCTATTTTTTTCTCTTCTTTTTTGCCAGAAAAACTTTTCAATACTTCTTTCTTTTTATACACATTTAAATCTAATATACCTTTTAATTTCTCCACATTTTTCAAATAAACAATTTCTAGCCACTCTAAATAATCTATATATCTTTCAGTAATAGCCCTATTTATCTTCTCATCTTTGTATGAATTTAAAATTTCCTCTTTTTGTGCAATATGTTTATTATAGTCTTTATCTAATCCAGTAATTATAAGCTTTTCCTTTGCTCTAGTCAAAGCCACATAGAGCACACGCATCTCCTCTGAAATCATCTCTCTTTTTGTCTTTATTTTAATTGCTTCTTGAGCAAGAGTTTTATAGCTTTCTCCTTCATCATAATTTATATACTTTGCACCAATGCCCAAATCTTGATGTAATAACACAGGTGCCTTATATATATCATTCATATTAAATTGTTTAGAAGTATTACATAAAAATACAACTGGGAATTCAAGCCCCTTACTTTTATGAATACTCATTATACGTATAACATCTTCATTTTCACCAATTAGCTTTGCTCCAGACATATCCTTACTACTAGATTTTAATTTATCAATAAAACTGATAAAATTATACAATCCCTTAAAGCTCGTTTTTTCATATTGTTTTGCTTTTTCAAACAATAGCTTCAAGTTAGAAGCTCTCAAAACTCCATTTGGCATAAGACTTACATAACTATAATATCCTGTATCCAAGTATATTTTCCAAATGAATTCATTTAATGGCATATATTCCTGCATTTGCCTAAAATTTTCTATTTTTTCTAAAAATCTAGTTATTTTCTCCTGTAATGTTTCATTTACTTCTTCTTTTTCTAAATATGTACACATTGCTTTATAAAAACTATCATTTTTATTTTCTACTCTAATTTCTATTAAGTCATTATCAGTAAATCCACCTATCATTGACCTTAAAACGGTTACAAGAGCAATATCATTTGATGGATTATCTATTATTTTTAACAAACACAACATAACTTGTATTTCCACTGAATCTAAATATCCTGATGCAGTATCACAAAATACAGGTAATCCAAAACTTGAAAGCTCCTGCTCATAAATTGGTGCAGTTTCTTTTGTAGAACGCAACAAAATCGCTATATCTTTATACGAAATCTTTCTTTTTGTTTTATCTTTATTAGTTACTTCAAAACCACTATTTATTAATTCTTGTATTTTCTTTGCAACAAACCTTGCTTCTAATACTATATTTTCAACATTTTCTTCTTCCTCTTCTTGCTTATCCTCTTCTTTAAACATACTTTCTTCTTCTTCTTTTAAGTCTATTATGTTTAATTCAGCTTGTAAATTATCACTTTCTGGATATTCTGCTCCCAAATTCAAATATTCTTCTTCTGTATAGTCAATATCCCCTAAAGATTTACTCATTATATTATCAAACACAATATTAGTTAAATCTAATATATTTTTTCTACTTCTAAAATTCTTAAATAGCTGTATCTTTAAATTATCTCCTTCTTCTAGCTTATCCTTTGTTTTGTATGTTTCATATTTTTCAAGGAATAATTCTGGTCGTCCTCCTCTAAACTTGTATATACTCTGTTTCACATCACCAACCATAAATATATTATTACCTTTAGAAATAGAAGTAAGTATACTCTCTTGAAGTAAATTACTGTCTTGATACTCATCTATAAGTATTTCTTCAAATTTATCTATATATTTTTTTGCCACATGATTTTCTTCTTCTTCTTGCGTTAAAATCTTTAAAGCATAATGTTCTATATCACTAAAATCCATTATATTCTTTTCTTGCTTTGCTTTTGCAAAATTTTCCATAAATTCTAAAGTTATTTCTTTTATTATTCTTAAAATATCATACATCATAAGAGTTTCTTCTTTTGCCTCATCAGAGGTATACATCATATAACTCTCTGCAATAGATTTTATATTTTCTTTAATATCACTTCTTATATTTTTTATTTTATCCCTTAATTCCTGTGGAACTTGCTTCACTGTTGGAAAATTGTCTAATCCAAAACTTGTCATCTTTGTATGCATTTCATCCCATGTTTTACTCTCATTTATATTTTCAATTCTTCTTATATCTTCAGAAAGTAGTGCTATATATCTATCCATATCTTCTTCAAATTTTATCGTTTCTAACTCTTCTTCCAGCCTTAATTTTCCACCTTTTACATCTTCTTTTACTTTTGAAAATATTATCTTTCCCCAAGGGGTATTTTCAAAGTCCCCCTCTATATTTTTAAACATTTCTAATTTTTCTTCTAACCACTTTTCTGGATAAGGCATACTTTGTATAAAATTATATATTTCTAAAATTACTTCTTTTAAAATATCATCACCTTTATAACTTGTATACATATTTATGATTTTCAAAAAATCTTTGTTACCTTCTTCATATTTTGTTTCAAATAACTCTTCTAATACCTCTTGCTTAAGAATCTCTATTTCAGTATTTTCTGCAATTTTTAAATTTGGAGATATTCCTATTTCAAAAAAATTATTTTTCACAACATCAAGACAGAATGAATCTATTGTACTTATGCTCGCTTTTGATAATAATGTAATTTGTCTTTGAAGGTGCTTATCATCTGGCATTTTCTCTATTTTTTCATATATTGCATCTAATATTTTTCCTCTCATTTCTGAAGCTGCTGCCTTTGTAAATGTTACAACTAATATTTTATCTATATCTATTTTTTCTTCCATTATTTTATTTATTATTCTTTCAACAAGTACTGCCGTTTTTCCCGAACCTGCAGCAGCTGCTACTAATATATTTGTTCCATTTTCCTTTATTGCAAGTTTTTGCTCACTTGTCCATTTCACTTCGCCCATAATATTCCTCTCTCTTTCTATTTTACATCTAGTATATCATTAATCAAAAAAACTTACAATAAAAAAGTAACAAAAAATGCTCATATCAGGTAGCTTAGCGAAAATTAACTGTGCATTGTAATTAATTGCAAAGCCTGAAAATAGTTGCTTTTACATTCACTTGGTGTCGCAATCTTCATTCTATATTTTTATATGTCGATTGCTCCAATTTGCACTCGCTTCGCTCGTTTGGTCGCTTACGCGTTCATTTC
>CANQKB010000007.1 GCA_947624405.1 uncultured Clostridia bacterium | reverse complement strand
TGCCCATTTATATCTCGCAAGCAGGGTTGCGACTCACATTTTCTCACCTATCCATTTAATTCGCAAATAGGGTTGCGACTCACATTTTAATTATAGTAGATATTAAATATCTACTACTATTATATTCATTATACAAGCTTTTTATTAAAATATCAATACTTTTTATAAAATTTTTTCAAAATTATGTTGATACATGTTACAATTCACAACCTTACTAGCTAAGCGTGGAGGAATGTTTTTAAAACATGCTAGTTAGACTGTAAATAGTAACAATATATTTAATAAAGATTAATATTTAATATAGTCTAAAACTTTAATGATTCCTCTTTACGTAGTTGACCGTTTTCGTAATATTCTAAATTAACCTCTTGTTTTTCTATATTTATGTCATAAAATATTCCTAATGCATATCTGCAAATATGTCTAGGTAATTCTTGATAAGTTATTTCATTATAGTACGTATTTTTAGTCATATATTCTAATCGTTCTCTATCTTCTTTTCTTTTTTTCCTATTAGTAAATTTTTTCATCTCAATAGCAATTAAATTATCCTGTTCTTTATTTTCTCCTCTACTATGTACTATAAGGTCACATTCTATTTCCATTATTTTCATTTCATTATCTATTATAGTTTTTACCATATTTTGATTTCTATCAAATTCAGTATCTGCGTAATAATCTTCTAGTCCATATTTTTTCAAATTATCTCTTAAATAGTTTGCTAAATTTTGACAAAGGTTTCTTTCCGATACATTGCGTTTAATGTTTGTTTTTTCATATCTCAAAAATTGTTCATTTGATTCCTTAAAAAGTTTATATGCAACATTTCTATATTTCTTTACATTTTTATTATATTTACTAATGTTTTTCTTTAATTCTTCTCTATCTACTCTTAATTGACGAATACCCAAATCAGTAATTATATAATTTCCTCTACTAACTCGACATATAAATCCTAAATTCACTAATCTGTTTATAGCAAATCCTACTTTGAACTTAAGACTTTTTTCTTCTTCTTTTGTGATTAATAATACCCTTTTTTGTTCATCAACAATATCTTTTCGTGAATATTGTATATTATTTCTCATATTATTTAATATTTCAATAGACAAATTTTCTACATTTGGTACTGCCATAATTTTCTTGTATGATATGTTTAATAACTTAAATAACCATACACTCCTTTCTCATGTATATATTTTTCATTTCAATTATGTTCACTTGATATATCCACTCATTTTCATCATATAAACATTTAATACTATAGTAATTTTCATCTTTTCGAAGTGAAGTGAGGTAGCTTAGCGGAAATAATTAGTTTTATATTGAAATAATATTCTTCAAAAAGCTCCTTCTATGTATTGGGCATGGTCCATACTTCTTTATTGCTTCAATATGAGCAGATGTACCATATCCCTTATGTTTGGCAAAACCATATTCTGGATACATCTTATCATATTGCAACATAATCCTATCCCTTGTAACCTTAGCAATAATTGAGGCAGATGCAATAGAATAACATAAAGCATCTCCTTTTATAATTGACTTATATGGTATACCTAATGTATTTATTCCTCGCAAAGCATCAACCAAAATTATATCTGGTTTAACCTTTAATTCCTTCAAAGAAGATGTAAGACCGAATTTTAGTTGCTTGTAAAATATTTATCTCCTCTATAGTTCCTTCATCAATTAATCCTACACCATAACTAATCGCATTAGATACAATTTCTTCATATAATTTTTCCCTTTTCTTTTCAGAAACCTTCTTTGAATCATTTACTCCCTCTATCATCGAATCTTTAGGCATAATAACACTAGCAACACAAACAGGACCTGCTAAAGGTCCTCTTCCTGCTTCATCTATACCACATATATATGTAAATCCATCTTGGTATGTCTGATTATCTATTTCTTTTAATTTTATTAGTCTTTGTAACTCTTTTTCTGTCATTTTATCCTCACATTATTCTGGAAATTCTGATAATTTATGATATACGACATCGTCTTTTACAACACCTTTTTCATATGCTACATCGATTGTTGCCTCTGCTTCATTATATAATACATAATATCCATCATCCGCATCAGCTCCTTTTCCTGATTTAGAGGTGCTTACTTTTCCATCAATATCAGTTTTTGCTGCTGTACCACTATTAACTCCTATATCGTTTAAATCTCCCTGACTCAATTTATACCAACCTGAATAGTCTCCTCCATTTTGCAATGTGCCATAATAACTTTCTTCGAGTTCTCCTATTGCTTTCTCGTTTATCAATATTTCACATTTGCTTTTTATTAATAACATATACGTTTTGACATTTTCAAATTCAGCTACTTGACTAATTCCTATGCTAATTCTGACAGCAACATAAGAAATAATGACAAGGATTACAATTGTTAGCATTAATGTAATTAAAGTTATACCTTTTTCCGACTTTATTTTCATCTCAAATTTCATTCCTTTCTAGTATAATACTAATGTGAAAAAGGAATTTAATATTTCACATTATTTATCATTTAATTATTCTTGCTCCACTTTTTTATTAACTTTTTCCATTCCTTCACTAACAACTGTATATATACTATCTAAACCAGATTGAGTATTTTGAATCCACTTATCCATATTTATTTCTGCTTGTTGATAGTTAACTGATCCCTCCATAACCGTATTTAACATTTTATATTCATTAAGTTCTAATATTGTTATAGCAGATAATAATATTAAAACTATTATAGTAATTATAAGAGCTACTAAAGTTATACCTCTTTCATTTTTTAAAAATTTTTCCATATTTACTCCTTTCATTTGTATATAAATAATTTTTTTAATATCCAGGTTTTTCTAATAGTTTAAACATATTTTTCTTGTATTCTTCAACTCCTGGTTGATTAAATGGGTTAACCCCCAATATATTTCCAGACATTGCACATGCAAGTTCAAAGAAATATATTAAATGTCCAATGGTTTTTTCATCTATTTTATCTACACTAATTATAATATTAGGCACTTGACCTGTAACATGTGCTTCTACTGTTCCCTCCATCGCCATTTTATTTACAAATCCAACTGTCTTTCCTGCTAAATAATTTAATCCATCTAAATCATCTTCATCTTCTTTTATTACAATATCATTTTCATTCTCTGCTATATCTATTACTGTTTCAAAAATATTTCTTCTTCCTTCTTGTATATATTGTCCCATTGAATGAAGATCTGTGGTAAAATCAACTCCTGCTGGGAATATTCCTCTTCCGCATTTTTCCTTCGCTTTCTCCATATAGTTGTTTCCACCATTCTGTGAAATAGTGCATTTTAGGTTCATAATTAGCAAGTATTTCAATATTTTTTTGTTCTTTATACAAAATATTTCTAACAACTGCATATTGATAACATTCATTGTATTTTACATTACTATCTAAATACTTATCTTGTGCATCTTTTGCACCTTGCATTAATTTATCAATATCTATTCCTGCCACTGCTATAGGTAATAACCCAACTGCCGTAAGTACAGAATATCTACCTCCAACATTATCTGGTATTACAAATGTTTCATATTCTTCCTCATCAGCTAATTGTTTCAAAGCTCCTCTTGCCTTATCTGTTGTAACATATATTCTTTTTCTTGCTTCTTGAACTCCATATTTATTTTCAAGTATTTCTCTAAATATCCTAAAAGCAATTGCAGGTTCTGTTGTTGTTCCTGATTTTGATATAACATTTATTGAAAAATCTCTGTCTCCAATTAAATCTATCAAATCATTTAAATATGTAGGACTTATACTATTTCCTGCATACAAGATTTGTGGATTTTCTCTTTTTTTATAATTATAAAATGTATTTGTTAGGGCTTCAATAACTGCTCTTGCGCCCAAATATGAACCACCTATTCCAATACACACAAATACTTCTGAATCTTTTTTTATTTTTTGTGCTGATTTTTTTATTCTTTCAAATTCCTTTTTATCATAGTTTGTTGGCAATTGAAGCCATCCTAAAAAATTCATTGGATCATCAGGATTTTTTCGTAGTATTCTGTCTATCTCTTTTACCTCATTTTTGTATTCTAGTATGCTTTCCATACTTATACCTGTATTGGCTAAATTTACTTTTACATTAGACATTTTACCTTTCCTCCTTTTCTGCATACAAACTAAGTTTAAAATTGTTTTCTCAACTTATATTATGTATTTTCCATTAGCACTGGAAATACTTGTTTTTTTCTTGATACAACACCTTCTAAAAATATTCTATTTTCTTCAATTTTCTTTCCAAATGCTTTTTCAGCAATTTCACTCTTATCGCCTAAGACTATTGCCTCTGAATTGCTATTTATTATATCTGTAATTAAAAGCATAAATATATTTATATTATTCTTTTTTATAAAATCATTAATAGCATTTTCAATATCTGCTTGTCCTTTTAATACATCTTCAATACTTGCAGTATTAATTTGTGCCACCTGTATATTTACACCATTTGATTCTATTTTCTTTGAATCTATATTAATTAATTCTTCTGGTGTAAAATCACTTAAATCCGTACCTGCTTTTAGCATTTCCATTCCATAACTCTCTATATCTATTCCAGCAATTTTTGCAAGTTCATTTGCTATTTCTATATCCTTTTGAGTACATGTTGGAGATTTAAATAATAATGTGTCTGAAATAATTGCACTTACCATAAGTCCAGCAATTTTAGGTTCTATTTCAACTTTATTTGTCTTATATAATTCATAAATAATTGTTTGAGTACATCCAACTGGCATTGCTAAATAGAATAATGGATTTTTTGTTGTAAATTCGCTTATGCAGTGGTGGTCTATGACTTTCAATATATTAGCCTTTTCTATTCCTTGTATGCTTTGTGAAAAAGTATTATGGTCTACAAGTATTACATCTGCTTTTTCTTCAATCTTTTCAAGTGTTTCTGGTTCTGTTATGCCGAAATATTTTAAAACAAATTCTGTTTCTTTATTTATTTTTCCTAATTTAAAAGCTTTAACATCACTGTTTCCTAACTTTTTTTCTAAATTTTCCATTGAGATACTAGATGTAATTGTATCTGTGTCTGGGTTTTTATGGCCAAATATGTATGTCATTTTCATTCCTCCTATTATATTTCTATAGCACTATTTAATGCAAGCTCTATCATATTTGTTAATGAGTTTTGTCTATCTTCACTAGATATTCCTTCGCCTTTTGAAGGTACATCTACTACAGTTAATATACATCCTGCCTTTTTTCCTTCTCTTTTTGCATTATGAAATAAAGCAAATGCTTCCATTTCTGATGCAAGCAATTTAATACCTTCTGGTGCTCTTTTTATTATTGCTTCTTTATCTGGAAGATATAAGTCAAAACATTCATTACAAAGTGTAGTTCCTTTAATATATTTTATATTTTTTTCTTTCGCAACTTTTTCAATAATTTCATTTATTTCTTCATTTGCTTCTGAAATTTGACATCTTTCATTATCAAAGCTATATGCATAATTGCTTTCTGTATATGATTTTTGAACAAGTATAAGGTCTAATAAGTTCAAATCATCAGTTAAAGCTCCACATGAACCAATTCTAATAATAACATCAACATTATAAATATGAAATAACTCATAAGAATATATACCCATGCTTGGGCTACCCATTCCATGTGCCATAACTGAAATTCTTTTGCCTTTATAATATCCCGTATAGCAATATATTCCACGCACTTGATTTACCATTTTATAATCTGTTAAATAATTCTCGGCAATATATTTAACTCTTAATGGATCACCTGCCATTACTACTATTTTAGCAATTTCACCAGTTTTCGCTTCATTGTGAGGTGTCAAAAAATTCATCTCCTTTTCATTATTACGTCCTTATTATATATATAAATCATTTTTTTTGCAAGTACTTTTTAGATTTTTTTAAATCCTTCTCCATAAACCTCTCTTGCATTAAAAATTGACATAAATGAATTTTTATCTATACTGTTTGCAATTTGCCTTATTTTAATAATTTCATGTTTTGATGCTACGCACCAAAGTATTTTTCTTTCTCTATTTTTATACATTCCGCGTTGCTTCTATTGCTGTACTTCCTCTTGCTAAATTTTCACTTATTTCTTGTGCAATTTCTTCATATTTGTCTGAAACAATAAAAATCATTTTTGTGAAATTAACCCCTTCTGCAACTGTTTCTATGACCTTTCCTATTATATATATTGCAATTGCTGAATATAAGCCTATTTCTATTTGTTTCAATGCAATCATATTAACAGCAACTATAGCAACATCAAATATGCTCATTAAATAACCCGTTTTTAAATTTGGATTTATCCTTGATATTATATTTGAAATTAATTCCGTTCCACCTGTTGATGCATTTACTTTCAAAATAATAGCATTTCCAAATCCAAGCATTAATCCACCATAGATGCTTGCAAGTAATTTATCTTGTGTTAGTACGGGAATTTTGCTCATTATACTTTCAAAAAAGTCTAAGCAAAGTGAAAAAATAATCGTTCCTGTTATAGCTTTTGTAAAAAATTGTTTTCCAAATTTAAAGAAGCTAAACAAAAATAGTGGTATATTCATGATTAAAGTTGTAGTACCTACTTTAAAGTTAAATAAGTAATACAGCACTGTTGTTATTCCACTAAATCCTCCTGATGATAATTGATTTGGGAGCAAAAATAACACTACTCCCAATGACATGAGAACACAACCTAAAATTATTTTTAATATGCTTTTTATAAATTCTTTCATGTGTTATATTATTTACCAAAAATACATATTTTATGTTTAATGTTAGTGCTTTTTTAAAGGGCCAGTAAAATAGTTGTTTTGAAATGAACGCGTAAGCGATCAAACTATTATTTCTGTATCCTCTACATTGGATTTACGTGAATAATTGTCAAATATATTTCATCAATTTTCTCATCAATCTCTTTTTCTAACCTATTAGCAATCTCATGACTTTCAAAAGTCGAAAGATTGCCATCAACATAAATCGTAAAAGAAATTTGATATTTGTATCCCACAGGAGTTGAGTTGAAATGTTGTACTTTCTTAATTTCTGGATAATTATTAATAATATCTAAAACTTTTTGTTTGCTCTCTTCGTTAATTGCCTTATCCATCAATACATTAAAACTTTCCATAAAAATTTTTGCACCTGTTATACATATCCAAATTGCAATTCCAATTCCTGTTACACCATCAAACCATAAAATATTCATTGCTCCTAAAATAGAAGCTATGAGAGTAAATGCTGTAACTATACAATCATTTCTATGGTCTTTTGCATTAGCTTCTATAAGTAAATTATTATACTTTTTTGACAAAGAATATGTATAAATATAAAGCCCTATCTTTGTTGCAATAGTAATAATGCAAACTATCACTAATAACCAAGAAAAATTATAATCATTGGTATATAGCAATGAAGAAACAGAGTCTGCAAATAGTTTTATTGAAATAACAACCATTGAAATACTTATAAGCATTGAAAAGATGTATTCTGCTTTTCCATGCCCCATGTTATGAGACTCGTCATTAGGTTTACTTGCTATTTTATTTCCAATATATGTCATAAGAGATGAAAAAATATCCCCTGCACTATTTACACTATCAGCTATCATTGCCTGACTTTTACTTATAAAACCAACTATTGCTTTAATAACGAGCAAGAATACATTTCCAATAATTCCTAATATACTCGCTTTATTTACTGAATTATATCTATCCACAAAAGACCTCCTAGTTTTTATATTTTATTATGCAAAATTAGAGATTAGAACTATTATCTAACCTCTAACTTTTAATCTCTTGTAAAGTAAATCTATAAGCCGGGTTCTGTCGTGAATAGTCATTTATCTCGAACATATATTACTATATGCCTCTAGCCGCTTGTCGAAAGGAACTGACGAGCAGTCTTATGTCCTTTACTTTGCGTTGCTCCGGGTGGGGTTTACACTGACCCCGTATGTCACCATACAGGCGGTGAGCTCTTACCTCGCCTTTTCACACTTACCTAAATTGAATTTAGGCGTTTATTTTCTGTTGCACTTTCCTTAGGGTTACCCCCACTGGACGTTATCCAGCACCCTTGCTCTGTGGAGCCCGGACTTTCCTCATATATTAAAAATATACGCGACTATTCAATTTACTTCAATTATAATTTTACTCTGTATTTCAATAAAAGTCAAGATTTTTCATCAATCATTTTTTCTACAATTTGGATTGCATTACTTGCTGCTCCTTTTCTTAAATTGTCTGCAACAACCCACATATTAATTCCATTTTCTATACTGTAATCCCTTCTTATTCTTCCAACAAAAACTTCATCATGTCCAGAAGCTTCTGTTGCAAGTGGATATACACTACTTGCTGGATTATCTTGAACTATTATTCCTTTAGAATTTTTTAGTAATTCTATTAATTCATCCATATCAAATTTATTTTCAAATTCAACATTTATAGATTCACTATGTGAATTAATTACAGGTACTCTTACAGTAGTAGCAGTAACTGGTAAATTTGGTCTATTTAATATTTTCCTTGTTTCATTTATCATCTTTTCTTCTTCTTTTGTGTAACCATTATCTAAAAATACATCTATATGTGGTAAACAATTATTTATAATCGGATGTGCAAATTTTTGTAGTTTATAATCAGTATTTGCTCCATCTTCTAAATCTCTTATTCCCTTTATTCCAGCTCCTGAAACTGCTTGATATGTTGAATAAACAACTCTTTTAATTTTGTATTTATCATCAAGAACTTTAAGTGGTACTACTGCTTGTATTGTAGAACAGTTTGGGTTTGCAATAATGCCATGATTTTTCTTGATTTCTTCACTGTTTACTTCTGGTACAACAAGTGGAACATCTTTATCCATTCTCCACGCGCTACTATTATCTACAACAACACAGCCCTTTGAAGCTGCTATTGGAGCAAATTTTTTTGAAGTTTCACCACCTGCTGAGAATATTGCGAAATCAAATCCTTCATCAAAAGAATCCTCTTTTAATTCTCTAACAGTATATTCCTTTTCTTGAAAAATAATCTTTTTTCCTGCTGATTTTGCTGATGAAAAAAATACATATTCCGAAATTGGTAAATTCTTTTCTTCTAAAACATCCCTTGCAACTTTCCCAACAACGCCTGTTGCACCAACTAAAGCTAATTTATACTTCCTTTCTTTTGCATTCATAATAACAAATGCCTCCTATTTTTTAAAAAACAAATCATGTATACATCTAACGCAAGCATTTACATCATTTTCGCTTACCGTAACAGATATTTGCATGTTTGTAAATCTTAAGTTATTAAACTTTAGATTATTTTTATTTAAACCTTCAATTACTTTATCTTTTGTTGCTTCATCTATGTCTATACCAATAATTGATACTATATTTCCATTTGCTGTAACACCTGTAATTTTAGGCAAATTACAACATTTATTATAAAAGTTTGAAACTGTTGTGCCTTCTGCTTTTGACATACTTGACCTTACAATTAGTTTTATATTGTTTTCTTTTGCAATTCTTACAGATTTATTATGAAGTACTCCAGCTCCTAGATTCGAGAACTCAAGCATTTCATCATATGATATTTTATCTAATTTTATTGCATTATCTACTATCCTTGGATCTGCTGTATATACTCCTTCTACATCTGTATATATTTCACAGGAATCTGCATTAAGAGCCGCTGCAAGTGCCACTGCTGTTGTATCTGATCCACCTCTTCCAAGTGTTGTATAATTATTATATTCATCTACTCCTTGAAAACCTGTAATGATAACTATTTTGTTTTCTGCAAGTTCCTTTTTTATTCTATCAGTTTCAATTTTTAAAATCTCTGCATCTCCATAGTTGCTATTTGTGAGCATCCTTACTTGGAATGCATTTAATGATATTGCTGGTATATTAAGTTTATCAAACGCCATTGCCATAAGAGCAACAGTTATTTGTTCACCAACAGCAAATAGCATATCCATTTCTCTCTTTGGTACATTTTGACTTATTTCACTAGCAAGTGAAACTAATTCATCTGTGTGCTTTCCCATTGCAGAGAGAACTAAAACAATTTTATTTCCGTTTTTTGTAATCCTCTATACATCTCTTAGCTGCATTAAATATTTTCTCTTTATCTGCAACAGAAGTTCCTCCAAATTTTTTAACCATTAACATTGCTTTTACCTCTTTATATCAGTTTCATATTATATTATATTACATAATTTATTAAAATGTTATAATTTGATTATTCGTTATTGTTTAGTAATTTTTTAAAAGCCTGTAAAATAATTGTTTTATTTTCAGGCTTTTAGTTAGTTATATTAAAATTCAATGAACTATAACAATTATGGTTCATTTTTATTGTGCTTTTTCAAGTGATTTTTTTAATATATCACCAATCATTGCCATATTATTTCCATCTTCAGATTTAATATATGTTGAATCACCTGTGTATTCAGCACTATCTATTATTGCCATAAGCTCATCTAAATAATCTCTGCTAAAATCATTATCCTCATTTTGAACTAAGAAATATACCATATTCATAGAATTTAATCTAGCATATCCCCAAATTTGATTTACTCCATCTATACTAACATTTAAAAGTATGCATTCAACTCCATTTATTGTTTCTAAATTAGCCATAGAGCATGTACCAGTAAATTCTGCTTGACTTGTCAAAAGAGTAGATAAGCTTGTTATATTATTTTTTAATTCTGCAAAAGATCCCTCCATAGGTGTTACGCAATATAGATAAGAAGCAGCTTCATCTGTAATCATAACGCAATCATTTATATAATCTTTTTCATAAATTAAATTATCTGGTATAGAAAATTTTACGCCATTATAATATACCGTATATGTTGCTTTAGATGATGTTGGAACAGAAGGAATACTTGTTCCTCCTCCTATTGTATTAGTAGTTTGTAATGTCGTATTAGATTGTCCCTTCGCTACTGTATTTTGATTTACACTTGCATTTGCTGATGTTCCAATTACATCTCCGCTCTCTTCTTTATCATCCTTTTTTAATACATTGTTCACAACTAATACAATGAGCAATACTACCGCTACCATTAATGCTATGAGTGCAAAAATTTTGATAAAATCAGCTCCTCCTGAATTTCTACCGTAATTTTGTCTTGGATTTTGCGAATAATTTGGTCTTTCATTTTGATTTGAGTCTCTATATGCGTGCATTTCTGCATTTTGTGTATTTTCCTGTACTTTACTTCCACAAACTTTGCAAAACACATCTCCACTTTCAAGCTCAGCCCCACAATTTACACATTTCATATTTTTCATTCCTTTCTCTCTTGTATATATCTAGTTTTTTTAAGGTACCTATAACCTAAATTTATTGACATTTACTTTAAATATTACTTACAATTAATTTATCCATCTATACCATGTATTTGTTCTTTTACACTAAAATTGTAAATAATATTATTAACACTATCTAACAAGATATCAAAATATTCATAATCTGCTTCATAAATTATTGTTACTAATTTACTCCCTTGTTTATAAAAATATACTATAGCTTCTGTATTATCAGTCTCAAACAAAACTTTATATGCTTCTATGCTATTTTTTGTAATCTGCTTTTTTTCTTTATACAACAATTTGTAATTTTCATTTTGTTTTTGTATATTATACAATAAACTATCAAATAATTCATCTAGCATTTTATATTCGTTTTCATCTTCTAATTCGGTTATTTTTATCTTTAAATTAGAAGAACTTTTTTTATGCACCAATTCTATTTCTAATTCATCTTCTTTAGTAATCGACCATGTTTCATCATATTGCATAGAGTATGCTTCTTTATTTACTTCATTTATGTGAATTTCTTTATCACTTACAATAAAAAATATCAAAATTCCTATCATACTAATTATAACTATCATAAAAATAATTTGCAATATTTTTTTGTTTTTTTCTAAAAATTTTTTCATAAATATTATTCCTTTTTATTTTTCAAACTTTTTCTATTATAACAATTAAATAATCAAATTCTTCCATCATCACAATTCTATATTTTTCATTTTCGTATATACTCTTTGAATTAGCAACACTCTTTTCTATATATCCATTTGTTTTAAGTATTTCTATATAACTTGACATTAACTCCATTGTATCTATATAATTTGAAGCTTCGTTTTTATACCTTAAGCTCAATATTCCATCTGTATAAAATGCTTTTACTAAATCCAAACCCTTTATCTCTTTTATATATCCAGCTTCCATATATTTACCGTGCATTACCATTAGGAATACTATTTATAACATTTTCATCATTATATTTCACATAATAATTTTCCTTTAACTCTTCAAATTGTACTGATTTTATATCTTCAAATTCTATATTTTCAAATAAATCACTATATTCTTTTAAAACTTTTGCACTTGTTACATAAGATAAGCTATTATCTAAAGATTTAGAGTTTAACATACCTATTACTTGTCCACTTTCATTAAATACTGGACTTCCCTGCATCTCTTCAGTCATTGGTAAAGATGTCTGCGTCTCTCCATCTTTTGATATAACAATTCCTTTAGATGTTGTAATACCTACACCAATTTTACTATTTAAAGTAATAACTGCACTTTCTTTTTCTAATTTTTCTGTATTTACATTCTGTACATATTCTTCTACCTTTTCTTTAACTTTTAAAATTGCAATATCATTTTCTACATTTATTGTAACAACCCCTTCTAATTCATAAACATTACCTAAACTATCCTTAATTATTATATTCTGTGCTTTCATTAATGAGCTTTCAATAAAATTATATGTAGTCGCAATAATTCCTTCTTTTATAAATAATCCATTTGCAGAACTAACAATCCCCATATTATATATTGAACTTAGATATACTAGTTTTGATTTATTATCTTCATAAATCTTTGATAAAGTATCTGTTGAAATATTATCTGCTTTGCTAAAATCAAATACTGCTCTTAAATTAGATGAATGATCTTCATCAACAGATAAATTCCCAGCTTTTTCCTCATTTGCTTCCATATATTGTTGTATATCATCATCTGTCTCTGCAAATAAATGCAATAGTTTAAATTCGCCATCCAATTTTTTAAAAGTATAATAAATTGTTAAATCATTTTTTACAAAATTATCTTTTGGATTACTTTCCTCATCTAATTCTTTCATTGTAACATTTGATATTTTTACTTTACTAAAAACTTGATTTTCATTTAAGATAGTTGTTCTAATTTCTCCATAAGAATCATATTTTATTTCAAACGCTTTAAGTTTTTCAAACATTCCTGGAAGTGAGATTCCTGATAAAATATCATCTTTGTACTCTTGGCTATTTGTATCTAATCCTAAAAAATCGTTACTATCTTTTGGAACTTCTGGAGCATATCTTAAATTCATAAAAACATTACGGCGTTTTTCAACTTGTTCTTCTGTCTCTTCTCTTTTACCTGGTTCACCTAATAAGTAATATGTAGTTTTTTTAGAAAGTTCTACAATCTCTTTTCTTATTTTTTCATTTATATCATCTTCATAATATGATATTTCATATGAATCATCGAAATATGAAGCTAACATTTCTTCTTTATTTATAAATTCATATGTTGCATCGTTAACTATCATTTTTTCTGTTACTCCTACAGATATTGTTCCTACAGTAAGTAACAATAATAAAATTGCGCTAACTACTATTCTTTTACTTTTCACTATGAGTACTCATCCCTTTCAACATATATTTAGACATTAAACAACTATTTTACAGGCTTTGCAATTGGTCTTCTTAAAAAAGCACAGTTCTGTAACATTTAGACATATTTTTTTAAAACTTCAACTATATACTTGCTCACTATATTTGCAGAATCTCCATTTAAATATACATCATGGAAAGCTTCTGCAATTGTTTCATCATATATATATTCTCCTTCTTCATCTTTTGCAAGAGCATATCCAGATATTCTTCCTCTCCATTCGTCAAAATCAATGATTTCATTATCTCTTACATAATTTTGATATGCTTCATCTAGCATTTGCTTTGAAAAAGTACTATTTCCAAAATCTTTTATTATATTATAATAAGCCTGTAATTTGTTATCATTTATTAAAAGAATACTATCAGTTTCATAATGATTTAACATTGCCAAAAATGACAAATAATGACCTAATTCATGTGCCACTGGTGAATATTTTGTGCTATTTGGTGGAAAATGACCTGATTTTGAGCATGAATCTACTGAAGCTTCGATTCTTTCTGGATTCAAGAAATATTTTGCATTTAATTGCACTTGTGTTTTTATAACCCAAGGTCTTGTTGTTGCTGTATTTGATGTTCCAAATATAAATGTTGGTCTAAATAATGCAATTACTCCATCCTCCATCATATTCAAATTTGTTAATGTTAAATTTGTCAAATGACCTCTAGCATTTGGATAATTTTCGCAAATATTTGCAATTACATCTTCCAATTCTTTTGCAAATTCTACATCCATTTCTTTCAAATTAACAGCCGTTATTGAATATTTTTTTATTATGTCATTTTCTATTTTTATAATCTCTTCAGGATAATCACTACTTTTTTGTTTTGTAGAATCATCACTTATTAATTTTTTAGCATCTGCTACACTATTAACAGAAATTCCAGAATAAACATTATCTGTTATTATTGCAGTTTTATATTTTCCTTTTTTAGTGTCTTGTTCTACTACTGCTTCTTCCTCTACAACTCCTACTTCATCTATATTTTGATAACCAATATAGTAATCTTTCTTTTGGCTTAATAATTTCATACTTAGTAATATTATTAAAGCTATAGAAATTATAATTATTATTACAGGTACTATTTTGCTATTACTTTTTCTATATTCATAATTGTCATTTTGCCATTTTTGAGCATTATTTTCTAAATAATTACCGCATTTATTACAATATTGTTGGTTATCTTCTACAAAATTACCACATTTATTACAAAACATATTGGCTCCTTCCTATATCTACCGCAAATTCATTCATAAAATAGCTTTTTCACCAATTCTTTCCATCAAAATTAATGTCCTTAGTAAATTCCTCATAAAAATCCTCTTGTTCTTTTTGCTCTTTCATTGCTTCTTCTTTAATTTGCTGTATCTTTTCTTCAACTGTATCTACTTCTTCTTGTTTATTGTCCTTCTCTTCTTCTGGTTCATCCTTAGGATTTTCTTCTTCATTTAATAATTTTTTAAGTCTATCTATTTCTTTTTGAATATCTCTTTTTAATTGTTCGGCTTCTTTGCTATGCCCATTATTATCATTTTTATTAGCACATCCATCCTCTGTTAAAATATTTATCGCACTTTCATATGTTTCAATAGCATTTCTTATACTTTCTTCATCTTTTTCGTCAACTTGTACCGTTTTACAAATTGCTAAAGTATAATTTATTCTAATACTACATTCTTTTAACGTTGGCACAATTCCATTTAAAGCTTTCTTATACTCATCTATTGCACTTTCATATTCTCCATTATTATATAAAACATTACCATAATTATAATGTGCAATATAGCTTTGTGGAAAATTCATGAAAGTTAACATTTTAGCTGGCTGTTCTAAAAAAACCCCTTTATCGTATTTACTTATAACAATAGTATTCATGAAAATATTATATATTATTTTAACTGTTATTAATATTAGCAAAATATCTATTGCAAATAATACTTTTTTCTTCATTGCATTCTCCTTTTTTTGTTTACAAAGTCCACGATTAATAAGCAAACTAAAGGAATTGAAAAATAATAATATGTATCTTGATATGATGTTACTTTATCCTCTGATTTTTGTGAACTTAAAATCTGCTTTTTAATATCATTTAATTTATATGTAATATTTGATGGCTTGCTCATTTGTATGTAATCAACATGTAAGTCCTCTGCTATTTTATTAAGGTTATTTTCATCAATCTTTGATAAAGCATAAGTAAATTCAAAATTTTCATCATAGTAATATAGATAATAAAACTCACTATCTGGTGTTTCTTCAAATGCCTTACTTACCATTTTCCCGCCTTCTTTTGTACCATATCCCATTACTGCACCATTTGTAATATACTTGCTTATATCTGTGAAAGACTCTAGCCTTTCTCCTTCCTTTGTTATCTCTCCATCTGTTATAAAAAATAAAATTATTTTACTCTCTCCATTTTTTCTTTCTTGTTCCTTTTTCAATGTTTCTTCTAAAGTATCTTTTACTAAATTCATCGAACTTCCTTGAGCATATGAATCATTTTCCAAATTTATAGCTTTGAGTTGTGCAATTGTCATATCGCTATCTGTTGTGAAAGGAATTATTTTCTTAGCAGTATCTCCAAATGTAATGATTGAAAATCTAGAGCCAGATAATTCTTCTACAATATTACAGCAGTCACTTATTACTCCTTCAAACCTCTCATGTTGCCCATTATAATCTAAGGCTCTCATACTTACACTTTTATCTATTACAAATAAAACGCTATAATCTGAATTCAAAACTGTACTTTCTCCATTTGGTATCATTATTCTTAAATTAATAACAAATAGAAAAATAATTATACATATTTTTATAAATACATTTATCCTGTATTTTTTTATTACATTTTTTTGTCTAATTGACATTTCACCGTTTTGTTTGTTTAAAATTATATCTTTTATTGACTTATTGAAAACTACATATACTATTGCAATTACACAAACAATCGTCATAAGCCAAATTGGAATTATTGGGTTTATTATCATATTCTAATCCTTTTCTCCAAAACAATTAAAATTAAAAATATTATTATAATACTTACAAAAAATATTTCTGGATGGTCTGTTACATAAGTCTTTTTACTTGTTTTTAGTAATGTTTTTTTAGTATTTTTTATCTCGTTTACGATGTTTGACATATTTTTATCTATATCACCTAAATAGAATTTTCCTCCAGCCTTTTTCTCAATTGCATTTTTATACTCTTCTATCTCTTTATCTGATGCATACATGTTCATTTCTGTTGTTGGACAATATGCATATAAATTTATATTATATTGTTTGCAAAGACTACATGCCTCATCTAAAGTAACCGTCTCTGTTCCTGCCAAATCATTATCTGTTGCAAATAGGATTATTCTAGTTCTTTCAGTATTAGTTTTTAAATCAGGGAATGAAAATAAAGTACCGTGCTAACCCATCACCTATAAGTGAACTTCCTCTTGCCGCACTATTAGCTACTACACCTCCACTCCAGAATGCTTGCATTTCATAATCATCTTCATATCCAGAAGGTATAAGATTTCCTTCATTTTCTGCTTCTATTTGCATATATCTTTCAATTTTATCTAAACACTCTGTTACGTATTCATAATCATCTGTTAATGGACAATAGACGACTGGTGCAGTATTAAATATCACAATACCAATCCTATCACCTTCAATTTCTGAAATTATTGTTTTAAATTTCTTTACTAATTCCAAATTAACTTCAGATTCTGAAGCAGAGACATCTAACCCTATAATAATATCTCTATTATATTTATTTTCACTTTTATTTTGAATTGTTACTGGTCTTGAAACTAATAATGCTGTTATAAGGATACATACTATAGTTAAGCTTTTTATAATGTTTGATAAAATTTTATATTTTCTTACTTTTTCTTTATAATACTCTGTTTCTTTTATGTATTTTGTATTAGCAACCTTTTTTCCATTGGTATATTTATCGTTTTTATTAAATTTTATAAAAAACAATACTATAACCACTATAAAACAGATAATTATTACAATTGGATACATCAATTCCATTCGTTTATAACTCTCCTTGCTTTGTTTACAGAAGCTGTAAAATCTCCTACAGATTTACTTGCAAATTCTGGTTCATAATATTCTTCAATTAGTTCATAAAGATTTGGTATATTAAGCTTTTTTATTTCTGTTAAAGAATAATTTTGTGTTGTTATATCTGTAATTTCAAATACAAATAGTCTTATTGCTTCACTTATTAATTGATATGCTTTTCTTAACTCTATCTCATTTTTTGTATATTTTTGTTCAATAAGTGCTAATTGTTTCAGATATTTTTCTTTTATTACAGGCACATTTTTTATATTCTTTTCAGGAATTTCTTTTATTTTTATTTCTTCAACTTGTGTTTTTTTCTTATATAATAGAAAAAATGTAATTCCTCCAATTAAGAATATTCCAATTATCAATGGAATTATCGAATATGTAAAAGGTTCCTGCAAATTAACTGTTGTCTGCATTTTTTTATTATCCCTTTCCGATTAATTTTCATTTTTTCGCCTCTCTAATAGCTTCAATACACTTTTTACTATATCCTTTTGATGATTTACTGTTGTAGTAATTATTTTGTATTTTTTAAATCTTTCTTTTGTTTCGTTATATACTTTTGTTTTTATTTGTAACTCTATTTCCTTAAGTTTTTCATCTTCTAAAATATAATCTGGTATGTAGCTATCTTGATCTACATCAAAAGCATTATATCCTGTCATTAGTGCATCTGAAATATTTATAAACATTACATCATGAAGCAAAGATAATTTTCTCAACGTTTTTTCTGTAATATTACTCATTCCATCTATATCTGTGACTATAAAAATAATCATTCTTCTTTTTATAAATCTTAAAACATAATTTATTATTTGTTCTAAATTACTTTGAGTACCAATTTCTTTTTCATATGAACTTAAAATCGTCTCTATATTGTAAAGCCCTGTTTTAAAAGGAAAATATTTTATATTGTTTTTTCCTCTATATATTGCACTAATTGAATCTCCATGTTTATCTACTATATATGCTATTGTTCCTGTTGTAAGCAGAGCTACTTCCTTTTTTGAATCTAATTCCCTTGTGTCTGCCAACATCTTTTTTCCAGTATCTAATATAAATAGTACATTATGCTTTTTCTCTGCAATATATTGCTTTATGAGTATTTTATTTGACCTTGCAGAAGCCTTCCAATCTATGTCTTTTACATTATCTCCGATTACATACTCTCTAAGATCTTCAAAATTCATACTTTTCCCTTTATATATAGAATTGTACGCTCCCTCTAATATATTAGACGTCTTTCTTTTTGTATATATCCATAGATTTCCTTTTATTTTAGCAATGTATTTCATTTTCATAATAAAATTAATTCCTTTCTTGCTTTACTCATAAGGCAAATATAGAAATGAAAGTTTAATTACACTAAATTGTCCTTAGCTTAAACTATGGTGTTTTGATTGAAGCAATTATTGCATTAATTATTGCTTCAACTTTTATTTCATCTGCTATAGCTTCGAAGTTTAAAGAAATTCTATGTCTTAATATACTGTTACTCAAAGCTTTAATATCATCTGGTATAACATACGTTCTACCATTTATTAAGGCAAGTGCCTTACTTGCTTCTAAAAATGCTATTGAAGCTCTTGTACTTGCACCATTTGTTATATATCTTGCAAGTTCTGGTCTAATTACTTTTTCAGCATTCCTTGTTGCATATACAATACTTATTATGTATCTTTTTATTGTTTCATCTATATATACTCTTTTACTTAATTCCTGCAAATACTTAATGTCTTTTATATTTACAACTTTTTTTCCTTTTTCAAATACATTACTCTCAATTCTATTTAATACCTCAAGCTCTTCATTTGCAGTAGGATATGTTAGCGTTTCTTTTATTATAAATCTATCTTGCTGTGCTTCTGCTAAGAGATATGTGCCTTCTTGCTCTATTGGATTTTGAGTTGCAATTACAATAAATATTTCTGGGAGTTTATAAACCTCTCCTCCTATTGTTACTTGCCTTTCTTGCATTGCTTCTAACATTGCACTTTGGGTTTTAGAGCTTGACCTATTTATTTCATCTAAAAGTACAAAATTGGCATTTACTGGTCCAATTTTTGTTTCAAATTCTCCTGTTTTAGCATTATATGTTTGTGTTCCTATTATATCACTTGGTAATAAATCTGGGGTACATTGAATTCTTGAAAATTTCCCACCACAACTTTCTGTTAAAACCTTTGCAGCTGTGGTTTTGGCTAGCCCAGGTACAGATTCAACTAATATATGACCATTGGCTATTAATGATATCAATAATGAAGTTTGTAAATTCCTTTGTCCTACAATTCTTGATGTATAATATTGTGAAATTGCTCCTATTATTTCATTACTCTTTTGTAATTCTTCTACAGATATGTTACTTTTTTCCATTTTATCAATCGTTCCTTTCTAAGGCAAATCGTACATTTAAAAAATATGCAAATTATTTTTTTAATGTTTCTCCATCTTTTGTTTTTTTACATTTTTTATTATACTATAGCTGATAATAATTGTAAAGTTTAATTTTTTTTAAAAACTCAAACTATATTTTATTTATGTAATCACTTCCACCATAAAACATATGTGCAATAAATACTTTCTTTTTTTCTTCATCAATATTATAAAGTACAACATATTTGTTTACAACCATTCTTCTATAAACTTTTTTAGTTCCTTTGTATTTTTCAATTTCTACATATAATCTAGGCGAATATGACAAATCACTCACGTATTCTTCAAGTTTTTTCATAAGTCGTTTTGCAGCAATTTCATTGCATAACACATCTCTGATGTATTTATATATTTTTTTAATTTCATTTGTGCATTCTTGAGTAAATTCTACTTCATAGTGTTCGCTAATATCCATACTCTTCCCTCAATTCATCAAAAAGCTTCTCAGCATTCACTGTTTTTCCTTCTTCAATATCTTGCTCTGATTTTTGTAAATGCTTTATTATATCAAGCTCCAATAGTTTTTCTTTATATTCCTTTAAACTTACAATAACAACATCACTTTTATTTTCTCTCTTTACAACTATTGGTTCCTTAATACTATCATATTCATTCAATATATCTACAATTTCTTTTACAGTAATTTCTTTTTGCATAATCTAATCACTCCTTTAATTTATTATATCCATTTTTAAAAATATCTCTCAGTTAATACTGAGAGATATTTTTAAATTAATTTTGTGTATATGGCAACATTGCAATATGTCTACATCTTTTTACAGCTACTGTAATATCTCTTTGATGTTTAGCACATGCACCAGTTGCACGTCTTGGTAATATCTTACCTTTATCATTGATAAACTTTTTTAATTGGTCAGGATTTTTATAATCTAAAACTAAGTTTTTATCTGCACATAAAGGGCATACTTTTTTTCTTTGTTTTCTAAACTTAGGATTATAATCTTCGTCACCATTATTTCTGTTATTTCTTCTATTATTTTGCTTTTTATCAACCATAATCTAACTTAACCCCCTATTCTATACTAAAATGGCAAATCATCTCCTGCTGTCATTTCAAATTCAGTATTGCCACCTGCGATTTCACTTCCAAATGTATTCTGGAAATTTGCATCTCCGGCCTCTCTTTTACCTTCTGCAAAATATGTTTCTTCTGCAACAACTTCTGTAGCGTAATGTTTTTGACCTTTATCATCATCCCAATTTCTTGTTTGTATTCTTCCAATTACACCTACTTGTTGTCCTTTTTTAAAATATTTACTACAAAATTCTCCTGTTTTTCCCCAAGCAACAATATTTATAAAATCAGCCTGTCTTTCTTCTCCTTGTCTTACAAATCTTCTATTAACTGCTAAAGAAAAAGTTGCAACTAATGTATTATTTGTTTGAGTATATCTAACTTCTGGATCTCTTGTTAATCTTCCCATTAAGACTACTTTGTTCATTCTTTTCATCCCTTTCGTAACTCGTATATTCCCCCATAATTATAAGCAATTATCTTGCTAAATAATTTTTCGTTAATCCAAGATATTACTTTTCATCTTGTTTAACTACGATAAATTTGATTACTTCATCTGTTATTCTGTAATTTCTTTCAAGTTCTGCAATCAATTCTGGTTTAGCTTCAAATTCAAATACTACATAAAAAGCTTCTTTATTTCTTTTTATTTCATAAGCTAATTTTCTTTTACCTAATTCTTTAACTTCTGAAACTTTACCTTCAGTATTAATCAAATCTGTAAATCTTGAAATTAAGGCTTTCATTCCTTCTTCATCAACATTTTGATCAATAATGATTATACTTTCGTATTTATTCATTATTCTTCACCTCCTTATGGATTTGTAGCCCAAAGCCTTACTTTGAGCAAGGATTTATTATGTCTATCACTTAAACGCATTAATTATTTTATCATATTTTATTATGTTTTGCAAGTGTTTTTCCAAATTTTACTACTCTCTCGACCGCTTCCTTCGTATTTTCTTTATCTCCAAATGCTGTCAATCTAAAATATCCTTCTCCTGATGGACCAAAACCACTACCTGGCGTCCCCACTACATTTGCTTCATTTAATAACATATCAAAAAATTCCCATGATTTCATTCCACTTGGTATCTTAAGCCATATGTATGGTGCATTTACACCACCATATACTGTAAATCCTGCTTCTTGCAAACCTTCTTTTATTACTCTTGCATTTTCTTGATAATATTCAATATTCTCTTTTATTTGTTTTTTCCCTTCATCTGTATAAATTGCCTCTGCTGCCCTTTGAACAACATACGAAACTCCGTTAAATTTAGTTGTTGTTCTTCTATTCCATAATTTATTTAAAGATACTTTTTCGCCTGCTTTTGTATAACCATAAACTGTTTTAGGAATTACAGTATATGCACATCTCACTCCTGTAAATCCTGCTGTTTTTGAAAAGCTTTTAAATTCTATTGCAACTTCTTTTGCACCTTCTATTTCATATATGCTATGTGGTATATCTTTTTCTGTGATAAATGCCTCATATGCAGAATCAAATAATATAATACTATTATTTTTTCTAGCATAATCAACAAATTTTTTCAATTCTTCTTTATTTAAAACTGTTCCTGTTGGATTATTAGGGAAACAAAGATAAATCATATCAACACGTTCTTTTGGAAGTTCTGGTATAAAATTATTAGAAGAGTTTACTGGTAAATATACAATATTTTCATAAGTTCCTGTACTTTCATTAAAATTTCCGCTTCTTCCTGATATAACATTTGTATCTATGTAAACTGGATATACTGGATCTGTTATTGCTACTTTATTTTCCATTCCAAATATATCTACTATATTGCCACAATCACATTTAGCACCATCTGATACAAATATTTCATCTGGTTCTATTCCTAAATTTTTGTACTCATTTTCTACAATCGCATTTCTGAGGAAATCATATCCCTGTTCTGGTCCATATCCTCTAAATCCTTCTTTAGTACCCATTTCATCTACTGCCTTATGCATAGCAGAAAGCACTGCTGGAATTACTGGTCTTGTTACATCTCCAATCCCTAATTTTATAACTTTCTTATTAGGATTTTCTTCTGTAAACTTTGCTACTTTTTTTGCAATCGTTGAAAATAAGTAACTATCTTGAAGTTTTAAGAAATTTTCGTTTACATTTGCCATTTAAACATCTCTCCTTTTTAAAACATTTTTTCTGTAACCGTTGTATGATATACAGTTCCCTCATATGTTATTCCTTCTAAATAATATATAGCATGAGATTTTTCATTTATAATATATTTATCTTTGCCTGTTGATGCTGTTCCATAATTTAATGAAAGATTATCAAGTAAGCTTAAATCTATTGCATAATAATTATTATCATCATATGACCCTCTATCACTCATTCCTTTATCAAAGTTTGTTGGATATTCGTATTTTTCTCCTTCTTTTATTGGTAATTTACCATTTTTAACAAAATATGCTGATACTCTATCATCTAATGCTTGAATGTCATTATTTAATCTAGTTAATTTTGAAAGATTCATTGATGTATATGAATTCATTGCTAAAATACATGTCACTAATACTAATAATATTACTGTGATTATTAATGTCACAAGTGTAATACCTTTTTCACTTTTTACTTTTATCATATGTTCACCATTCCTTTACTCTATCATTTTACTATTAATCTTCATTTATTGCAATATAATTTTCTAAAATTTTATATATCTTTTTTCTTAACTTATATTTTTTGTTTTCTTGTATAGTTATTATTAATACATATAAAACTATAAATAAATATGCAATATTTTTTGACCAATATACTATATATCCTGTTGCAATTATTGTTATCCACATAAATAAATTTGATACAACATATGTTACATCTAGTGCTTTTTTTCTTCCTAAAATAAGCTCCATTAGATTTTTTAAGATTCTTCCTCCATCTAATGGATATATTGGTAATACATTAAATATTAGAATCAAAATATTAGTATATACAATTGTTGTATTTTTAAAAAATATTATACATATAAGATTTACGGCAGGTCCTGCCAATGCAATCATAAGCTTTTTGATGCTTAATATATTTGATTTAAAAAAAGCCAAATTATCTTTCTTAAATTCTTTGCACTCTTCATTATAATTCTCACTATCCAACATAAATGAAACTGAAAATCCAATAGGCATAATTTTTAAACTTTTAGGCTTAACTCCTAAAAATATTCCCATTAACATATGACCTAATTCATGAAGCATTGCAAATATCATTAAATAAATATATGTTTCATAACCTAATTTGAATAAAAAAAATAAGGCTAATATAAATATTTTAAAATTTAATTTTATCTGCATTACATCCCCCATTTTTATTTATATACAGTGTTATTAATTTTATTAGCTATTTTTAGAAACTTACATAATCTCTTGGATTCATGCAAACATCATTTATTCTTATCTCAAAATGCAAATGTGCACCTGTAACATCACCTGTTGCACCGTACCTTTGCAATTTCTTGCCCCTGTTCTACTTTATCTCCAACCCCTACCAAGAGTTCACTACAATGAGCATATACCGTTTTTACTTCATCATTTTGTAACATTATGTAATTTCCGGTAACTTGGTGAATATTTTGATATTATAACTTCTCCACTTGTTGAAGCCTTTATTGTAGTTCCAATGTTTGCTGCTATATCTATTCCTTTATGATATGCTGTAACTACTGATGATGTTACTTCTCTTGTCCCATATTCTGACGAAATTCTACCGTTCTACAGGAGATGCAAATGAGTATTTTAGCTTTATCCTATCTGTTTCGCTTATATTTGTTTCTGGAATTTCTGTCTGTGTTAGCGATTCATCTATATCCTCTGTGATTTGCACTACCTTA
>CANQKB010000006.1 GCA_947624405.1 uncultured Clostridia bacterium | reverse complement strand
TTTCATTACAAAACTATTACAACTACTGACTTTCGGTTTTTTTGTTGTTTAAAACCATTATCCTGTAACAACTTTTTTAAAAATTTTCTAAATAAGTATTGACATTTGTCTAAAAATTTAGTATACTAATATTCGCCGAAGGGAAATGGGCGTATAGCTCAGCTGGGAGAGCATCTGCCTTACAAGCAGGAGGTCATAGGTTCGAGCCCTATTGCGCCCACCATTTTTTTTACGGCCTGGTAGTTCAGTTGGTTAGAACGCTAGCCTGTCACGCTAGAGGTCGACGGTTCGAGCCCGTTCCAGGTCGCCATTTTTTTTATTTAATAATACAATATGGCTTGATAGCTCAGTTGGTAGAGCAGAGGACTGAAAATCCTCGTGTCAGTGGTTCGATTCCACTTCAAGCCACCATGCGTGAGGAGCGGTTTATTCCCTCCTCTTTTTTTTAGCGTAAAGAAGTGAAATCGAAAAGGAGGTTGCCCAGTTTTGGCGATTGCAACAGCAATCGGCGAAACTCAGGCAAAAACAGTCCAGTGGACTGTTTTTCCGACGCGGCTTGCCGATTCCACACTCTCCCCAAAAAATCAATGTCAATAAATGGATTTTTATCCACCTCAACTAATATTAGAATATAAAATGACAGAGATATGATAGAGTTTAGACATAAAAATTATGTAATTGAATATAACCTATGAAAGAAGTTTTTTACAGATAACCAAATCAAAGAATTAGAGAAATATGGTAATGTCAATAATTGGGGTAAAATACCTGAAAAATATTTTACCCCTACTAATATTATAGAACCTTTTAAATCATCTCTTTTGCTTTAACTACTAATCGTTTTTTTCCATCTTTTGTAGAAGTAATTAAAGTTACCTCTTTATTTTTGTTTTTTTGTGCTGTTGACCTTAAATCATTTCCATTTTCTTCATATATATCATAAACTTTATATGTAAGCGTATCATTAGATTCTCCTGATAATTTTACTGTATCGCCTACAACCATTTTATCCAAATTTCCAAACATTTCGCCATTTTCACGATTTTCTCCTACTATAACATAATTACCAACCTCGTTTGGTTTATCTGGTCCCCAAAGTTTACCTAAAGACATTTCTAAAGTATCATCTGTTGCCTCAGAAAGCACTGATTGTTTCAAGTTTAATTTAGGAATTTCTAATGTTGCACATACTGTTGGCTCTATTTGTTCAGTTACTTCCCCTATTTCTATTATATTTTCACTATTACTTTCTTGTTTATTTGATATATTTTGTGTATTCTTTAAAGCTATTTCTCTTTGTGATTCTTGATTATTTATATTTAAACCTACCTTAATATTAGAAATTAATATATAAAATGCAAGTATTCCTAACAAACATAATACTAAAAGTACAGCAATCAATTTTATCTCAGTTCTTTTTATCTTTTCCATAAGCTTCTCCTCCTTATATTATATATACTTCTAAAATAATTTATACTAGCCATTTTGTTATCATTATATCATATAAGTTACCAAAGTCAATATTTATCTTCAAAAAAATTATACAGTTACTAAATATTGCGTTACTATTTACAGTATAACTAAGCATGGAGAAATGATAAAAAAAAAGTAAATAATATAATAGTGGGAAAAAATTATTTTTTCTATTACATTAATCCTTTAAAATATTTCCATTCAAGTACTTGAAGATTAGCATTTTCTATATCGTCTTCACTAACTCTTCCCTGTTCTATGGCTAACTTAATCGAAGCAATTGCCTCTTCATAATTCGATACAATAATCAAATCATTTCCTGCTAAAAGTGCTTTCACAGCTGAGTCTTCCTCATTCTCTATAGCTCCCATATCTAAATCATCTGTTATAATTACTCCTGTAAATTCAAGTTCATCCCTAAGAAGATCATGAATCTTTTTCGAAAGAGATGCTGGTCTTTCATTATCAATACTTGTCACAACATTATGACTTATTAGAACTGCCTCTGCACCTGCTTCGATTCCTGCCTTAAATGGTGGTAAATCATATTTTAAAATATCTTCAAACGATTTATTATCAACTGAGCTACCTTTGTGTGTATCCATATTATTTCCATATCCAGGAAAATGCTTTAAAGTATATGAAACACCTAATCCTTTACTTGCATTTATGACCGTACTAGAATAAATTGATGTCAAATCAGTATCTTCGCCTAATGCCCTTTGATACATATAGTCATTAGGATTAGTAGATACATCAACAACTGGAGCTAAATTTAAGTTTACTCCTAAATTATTTAAAAGTTTGCTTTTATTCACTGTATCTTCTGCTACTTTCTCAAATCCACCACTTATATATAAATCTCTTGGTGATTCAAAAGGCTTTTCAGCAAGATTTGGATTAGAACTCACTCTTACAACCTTTCCACCTTCTTCATCTGCAGCAATTAAAAGAGGTATTTTAGCTACACTCTGCAAATTGGCTATCTCATCTTTTACTTGTTCTTCGGTTTTATTTTTAAAATCTTTTGCAAAAAACAAATACCCACCAAAATTATATTTTTGCAACTCTTCTAGCTGATTCATTTCTGGATATCTTACTAAAAATAATTGACTTATTTTCTCATCTAAAGTCATCGTTTTCAATTTTTCTTTTGCAAGTTCATAATATGCATCAAATAAAGCTTCTTGTTTATCTTGCTTATTTTGTTCAACTTCAACCTCTTCCTCACTCACTTTGACTTCTTCTTTATGACTCTGCGACAAACCCATAATTATGCAAATTATTATTATTAAAATAATAGATATTCTTATTAAAACTTTTTTCATACTTCTATTATTCCTTTTTCTTCTTATTTTACACTAATTATATTACTCAAATTTCATACCAACTTCTATTTTATTTCCACGTAAGAAATCACCAATACTCATTCTCTTAGAATTTTCACCTTGTATTTCTAAAACACATATAGCTCCTTTTCCAGCTTTAATATATAATCCTGTTTTAGGATTTGAAGCAAGAACTTCTCCTGAAATTGCACTTGCATTATTTTCTATAAATTCACTCAATTCAATATCATCAAATACTTTAACTTTCCAAAACTTAATCTTTTTCCCTTCGTAAATAGCGTATGCTCCCATAATAGGATTTAGGCCACACACCTTATTTTTTATCTCTTCTGCTGAAGTGCTAAAATCAAGCTTTGCCATGGTTTTATCTAACATTGGTGCAATAGTCACTTCTCCTTCTTGTTTTGTTCTAGAAGCAACACCATTTTCAATATCTTTTACAGTTTTAACAAGTAAATCTGCCCCAATATCTTTCAATCTATCCCAAAGTTCTCCTGTTGTTTCATACTCTTTTATATCAGTTTCTTCTTGATATATAATATCACCTGCATCCATTTTCTCATTCATATAAATAGTAGTAACACCAGTTTTTTTATCTCCATTCAAAACTGCCCATTGAATTGGTGCAGCTCCCCTATACTTTGGAAGAAGAGAGCCATGCAAGTTGATACATCCAAAACGTGGAATATCAAGTATCTCTTTTGGTAAAATTTTTCCATATGCCACAACACAAATAATATCAGGATTTATATTTTTAATTGTTTCTATAAATTCTTCATTTTCTTTTACCTTCTCTGGCTGATAAACTTTCAATCCATTTTCAACTGCAAATTTTTTAACATCAGATTCTGCAATCTTCATTCCTCTATTTTTCTTTCTATCAGGATTTGTAACAACTCCGTACTATATTAAAACCTGCTTTATATAACCTTTTTAAAGACTCCTCTGCAAAATCAGGAGTTCCCATAAATAAAATATTCATCTAATCACCGTTCTTCTATTTTTTTGCATTTTCCAAATCTTCTGGAGTAACGTATTCCATTGTACCTGGAAGCATAACATCAGTTAAAACCACACCATTTAAGTGGTCAATTTCATGTGAAATTGCTTGTGCAAGAAGACTTGTACCAGTAATTTTAATCTTTTTACCATTTTCATTTAACGCTTCAACAACTACCTCTGCAGGTCTTATAACCTTTACATATTTATTAGGAAAACTAAGACAGCCTTCTTCTACCTCTTGTTTTCCTTTAGTTTTAACTATTACAGGGTTAATAAGCTTTAAAATTGGCTTTTCATCATATAAATCAATCACAATAATTTTCTTGAGAATACCAACTTGAACTGCTGCAAGACCAACTCCATCATATTTGTGCATTGTTTCAATCATATCTTCAATTAATGTTTTGATTCTTTCATCAATAACCTCTACATCTTTTGATTTTTTCTTTAAAATCTCGTCTCCTTCTTTTCTAATTTCTCTTAATGCCATTTTCCTTTCTCCTTCCGTTCTCACAATAAAGTTCATTAAATTTAATGGTTCAACTAGCTAAACTAAGTGAAAATTAACTATGGATAGTAACGTTAAATTTCCAAAATTAGTTCATGTTATTAGGATTAATATCAATAGAAATCCTAGTACTGCTTCCCACTTTTAAACAATTTACACTACTATTTATCTTATTAATAACACTGCTTCCCACTTTGCATTTTACAATAATTCTCCACCTATACCTATTTTTAATTTTACTGATAGGTGAATGCATTGGTGGAAAAATCTGCATAGTATTACCAGCGAGTTTAAGCAAATTATCATATACTGCCATAATTATTCCATGTGCAGTATTATCTTCAAAATCACTAACTTCAAGCTTTATTATATCGCAAAATGGTGGATATTTCAAGACTTTTCTTAGCTTAACTTCCTGATTATAAAATTTCATATAATCCTGAACTTTTGCACATTCTATAGGAAAGCTCTCAGGGTTATATGTTTGTATTACAACTTTTCCTTCATCGCCTTCCCTTCCTGCACGTCCGTGCCACTTGTGTCAGTATATCAAAGGTTCTTTCATTACTTCTAAAATCTGACATAAACATACTACTATCTGCTGCAATTACACCGTACCAAGGTTACATTTGGGAAATGATGACCTTTCACTACCATTTGAGTTCCAATTAAAATATCTATATTTTCATCTTTAAATTTATTTAATATATTCTCATAAGAATTTTTCTTTGTTACAGTATCTGTATCCATTCTTATTGTAGTTGCATTTGGAAACATTTCATTTATCTGCATCTCTAGTTTTTGAGTCCCTGCACCAAAATACCTAATATTCTTGCTTCCACATTCTGGACATTCTGTAACGTTTTTTCTTTCATATCCACAATAATGGCATTTTAGCCTATCTTGTCTAATGTGATATGTTAAAGTAATATTACATTTAGGGCATTCAACCGTATAACCACACTCTCTACACATAACAAAAGTCGAAAACCCTCGTCTATTTAAAAACAAAATAGTTTGTTTCTTATTTTGCAAATTGCTCTCAATCATTTCATGCAATCTCTTACTTATCATTGACTTATTTCCAACTGATAATTCATTTTTCATATCAATTACCTCAACTTGAGGTAAACTTGAATTATTTGCTCTCTTGCTTAGAGTAATTATTCCATCGTCTTTAGACAAATTATAATAAGAAGAAATATCTGGAGTTGCACTTCCCAACACAAGTGGAATATTAGCTTGTTTTGCAAGATATAGTGCAATCTCTTTTGAATTATATTTTGGTGTCATATCTGATTTATATGAACTATCATGCTCTTCATCAATTATAATAATTCCAATATTTTCTACAGGGGCAAATATTGCAGATCTTGCTCCTATAACTATTTTCGCTTCTCCTTTTTCTATTCGCTTCCACTCATCATATCTTTCACCAACTGACAGTTTACTATGCAAAAGAGCAATCTTTTCTTCACCAAATCTTGCAATAAATCTGTCAACCATTTGTGGTGTAAGTGAAATTTCCGGCACAAGCATTATAGCTTTTTTGCCCTTTTCAAGAACTTTTCCTATTAATTGAAGATATATTTCAGTCTTTCCGTGAGCCTGTTACTCCATGAATCAAAAACTCCTTAAAAAACTCCATATCTATGCTCTCTTGTATCTTTTTCATTGCTTCAAATTGCTCATTTGTAAGTTCTAAATTTTGAGTTTTAGCTATCTTTTTATTCTTAAATGGATTTCTATTTACTTCTTTCTTTATTATCTCAACATATCCATTTTTTTCTAATGTTTTAATAACAGCTGACGTTGTATCAGCAAAATCTATCAATTCCTGAACCATTACCTCATCATTATTTATCAAAAAATTCAAAGTTCTTATCTGTTTTTCTGACTTTATACTTTTCTTTTCAATACATTCTTGTATTTCTTCCTCATCTTTCTTTAAGTAAACGAATCTCATTTCTTTATCTTTTATTCTGTTTTCCATATTTTTTGAAGTAGTACCTGGTGGTAACATTAATTTAATACAGTCTGCAACATTGCAAAAATATTTATTTGCCATGAGCTTTGCAAGTATTATTTTTTGTTCTGTTAGTCCTCCTATATTTTCTACTTTTAAAATATCTTTTACTTTATATTCCGATTCCTCTTTAAAACCTACAACAAATCCTTCTTGAATTTTTTTCATATTTCCAAAAGGTACAAGTACTTTACTTCCAACCATAATAGTACCAACAAAATTTGTTGGTACATTATAGTCAAATATTCGATTTAAATCCTTCGCATTACTGCTTATTAATATTTCTGCTATCATAATTAATCCAATAATTTTAATTCTACATCTTCAACTTTATATTTTCCTGTATTTTCATCTAGTTTAAACTCTAATAATGTTTTCGTTAAATTTTCCTCAATTTGCCTTAAATCAGTCGTAAAATATAGTTTAATTGCATCAATTTCTACTTTATTAGTTACAATTACTTTAAAAGCTTCTTTTGCATGAAGTTCATCTTCGCAAACAATTATTAATTGTGGTAAAGCTTCAAACCCAGAATCCATTGGGACAAAGTTATCATAAAAATCTTTATACATTCTCATTTTATCTACTAACTTTTTCTCCCAGTCGTTCTCTCTTCTAATTACTTCAAAAACAAATGTAATTGATTTTGAATTTTTTGATAACTTTACAGAACCACCAGTTGCCCTAAATGTTTTGCCAAGTGTTTTAGCAGTAAGATTTTGCTTTACTACATACTCATCAAAAGCCTTTACTTTATTTAAATATGCAATAATTACTTGATTTCCTGCAAGCCTCTTCTTTATCATAGCAACAGGTTTAGTATTATCTGATTGTTGCCACTTTGTCTCTATTCCTCTTGAATTTAATAAATACTTTCCCATTTTTTCAAGGCAATATATCCTATATATTCCTTTTCCATCATCTGATGTAAAATAATATCTTGTTAAAATCTTAGATTTAATTAATTGCTCTAATTTATTATTTAATTTATCTTGAGATTTGTACTCTATTTTCTTATAATCTAACATTTGACATAATTGTCTTGAAGTTATAAACTCAAATTCATTAACTAACTCAAGAATAGCAAAATGTAAATCATTAATATGCCCTAAATTAATCTTTTGTACAATTTGGTTCATCGAAACATATCCATCTTTACCATCAAAAGTTTTAATTTCTCCTTCTCTTAATGCAAAAGGTGATTTTTTTGCTTCAATTTGATTATCTTCTACCATATCTCCTATTTCCTTTCACTTTTCAAAATTTAGTCGGCTATTAATAATTTAACCTTCTTTTTCTCTGGAATAATCTTTTTAATATATACATCAACATTTTGACCATATTCAATATTTTCTTTGTATTCAGCAAGTCCTACTAAATTTGGTCTTAATTCAATGAATATACCATTTTTAGATTTTTCTGTTTCTCTAACAATTCCTTTTACAACTGTGCCTTGCTTAAAATCCTTTACATTCTCTTCCCATGTACCAAGTAATTCTTTATGTGTAAAAGATATTCTGTTTTTTTCTTTATCGATATCTTTTATCATAACATCTATCTTTTGTCCTAATGAAAACCTTTCATATGGTGTCTTTATCCTTGATACGCACATATCTTCTATGTATAATAATCCACATATTTTAGTATTTTCAATTTCAATAAATGCACCATATTGCTTTATTGTTTTTACAATTCCTTTAACTACCATTCCTTTTTCAAGGTTTGAATCTGCTATATTAAATCTTTCGTATTTCATTTTTATTTTACCTTTCTTTCGTATGTATCATTTTTAAGTTTTCTTTCGTATTTCAAGTACAATTATACTATTAAATTTTTAATTTTGCAACTCATTTATTTCACTTTTATTTAAGTATCTCCAAGTACCGAATATGCATATTATTTACAGATATACTACCTATTTTACTTCTATGCAAAGCCTTAACTTTTCTACCGTACTGCTTCACACATTCTTCTTATTTGTCTATTTTTACCCTCATGTATTGTAATCTCAATCCTTGAAATATTCTTCTCTTTATCTATCTTTAAAATTTTAACACTGGCAGGTCTCGTCACATAATCTCCAATGTCCACTCCTCGCTTCAATTTTTCTACTTCTTCATTTTGAATTTCTCCGTATTAAAGTTATAGTATAAGTTTTAGTAATCTCATGCTTTGGATGTGTTACCTTATACACAAAATCTCCATCATTTGTAAGAATCAAAGCACCGAGACGTATACATATCTAATCTACCAACAGGCACTATTCTTTGTTTTACTTTCACTAAATCTAAAACTGTGTCTCTATTAAATTGATCATTAACCGTTGTTACATACCCGTATGGGTTTATTCAAAAGAATATATACTAAATCTTTGTCATCATTTTTTATTACTTTTCCTTCAAATGTAACAACATCCTTTTCTGGAATTATTTTTGTACCAAGCTCTGTAACTATTTTACCATTTACTGCAATTTTCCCTTGTAAAATTAATTCTTCACATTTTCTTCTAGATGCAACTCCAGAGCTTGCAAGAAACTTTTGCAATCTTACTTCTTCCATTAGATTTCCTTTCTAACTTTAATAATTTTCAAATAATTAGAAATTTTAGGTGTTTTTTAACCTCAAACACATTGCATTCTTAACTCCTTCAATACATTTTCAAAATACTCTGGTAAAGGAGCTTCAACTTTCAATACCTTATGTGAAATAGGATGTTCAAAAGTAATTGATTTTGCATGAAGCATTTGCCCTTGAACTCCAAATGGATTCTTTCCATTTGAATATGTCATATCTCCGAACAACCGGATGCCCTATTTCAGCCATATGAACACGTATTTGGTGAGTTCTTCCTGTATCAATCTTTACCTCAAGAAGTGTAAAACCCTCAAATCTTTCTAAAACTTTAAAATGTGTAACAGCTTCTTTTCCGTGTTTTTGATACAGCCATTTTTTTTCTATCCTTCGTATCTCTACCTATTGGCATATCAATAGTAGCTTCATTTTCACTTATCACACCTCTTACAAGTGCTATATAAATCTTTTTAACTTTTCTATCTTTTATTTGTTCACTAATTTGAATATGTGCTTTATCATTTTTGGCAATTATTAAAACACCAGATGTATCTTTATCAATTCTGTGTACAATTCCTGGTCTTATTTCTCCCCCTATTCCAGACAAACTATCTTTGCAAATATTCATTATTGCATTAACTAATGTTCCATCTGGATTGCCATTTGCAGGATGCACAACCATTCCCTTTGGTTTATTTACAACAATTATATCATTGTCTTCATACAAAATATCTATTGGAATATCTTGTGCTTCTATATTTGCCTCTTTAGGTTCATCTATGGAAAACTCAATTTCATCTCCAGACATAACTTTATATGAAGCTTTTTGTACCTTTCCATTTACTGTTAAATTTCCTTCATCAATTAATCTTTGTACTAAAACTCTTGATACATCTTTATCCATTGTAGCTACTGCCTTATCAAGTCTTGTTTTATTTAATTCTTCTTTTACTATATATCTATTCTTCTTTTTCATAATTTCCCGTATCAATCTGTAACCTTTCATAAAATACAAAGTGGTCATCTTTATATAATTCTTTGTAATTATCATCTCTTGACAAAAACATATTTAATTTTGAATTTACATAAGTTGCAACATGTGTTATAGCATATTTATCAAATATCGTTTCATAATATATTCCTATATTTGATACATTCATATAATCGGAAAATACATCTACTCCTTCATTAAATTCTGGAGAATATAAATCTGCACGAGAATCTAGAAATACTGGTATTCCTCTGTATAATAGATAACTTCCATAATTATAATCATTAAACATTTTCATATAGTCTTTATCAAGACGAGCATCTTTAAATTCGCTTAATATAAAATCTGCAAGCCCTACTGGATAAGCTGTATCATCTACATAAGCATTAGTAACCTTAGGTAAATATATGGTAAATGAACATATAACAATTAATATAATTGTTAAAGCTTCTCCTCTTCTTTTTACCATAAGAGAAACAAATTCGTCCGTACCGTTTTTATCATATTTATTAACAAAATTACAAAGCAGTCTTGTAAGCGACATTACTCCAATAATAAGTAAAAATGAGAACTGTCTTTTAGTTTCAAATGAAAGAAATATCAAGCCTCCAAGCATAAATAAATCTTTTAGGGTAATCTTTATATCTGTAAAAATTAGTAATCCTAGTAAGACAACAAGCACAAGTACCATATTTATACTTTGTGCTAAAACAAGAGGTTGGTGTTCTGCAATATTTTGTGTTGTTGTTCCTGACATAAGTTTAATTATATGTGTATATGGTTCATTACCAAGTGGTGTCAATAAGCCAGTTGCTAAACAAATTATTGCAATAAGTATAAGCCACTTTGCATTATCTCTTTTTTCAAATTTAATTTTATATGGGTTTTCTCTTCTTTGTTTTTGTCTTTCACACATTTTTGCATGGTTTTTATCTAATTTAACCAATTTCTCTTGTAAAATCTTTAATTTTTCTGGAGATTGATTTTTCCTAGAAACTTTCTCTATATTTTTCTTCAATCTACTTACCATTATTTTATATATAAAATCTGAATTTGCAAGTAATATTATATAATATTCAGCCATATATGGTAGCATAAGTACAAAGAAGAAATAAAATACTGCAACATGTGCATTTGCAATAAGCCATTCAATCAGTACTAATCCTACAGCATACCTCTTCTTTTTTGTATCTAGAAAACATTCGATAAATAAAATCTCTAATACAAATAATACAAATGTTAAAAGCTGTGCACGTGCTGCAATATATGGTTCCATTAGAACCATAACACCTATTGTTAAAACAAATGCAAACAAATAATTTTTGTTAATCTTAATATTTGTTATATACATCAAAACACCAAGAAGACAACTTAATAAAATTGTGGATATATATATTCCTGCCATTCCTCCGCACAGAATAAATTAAATAAATTCCAACATCATATAACCAATGTGGATACGTGTATTTTAAATCATGCCAAGAAAATGGATCTTGTCCATCAATTCCATTTTGCATTATATGTTCTCCAATAGCTATAGTATAATATGTGTCATTTTGTAAAGTCTTTGGTGATATTGAAAACGCAAATATGATTATACATATTATAGCTAATACATTGAATTTCATTTTTGTATTTTTGTCCATTTTTCTATTTCCTTTCATCTTCTTTTGGTTGAATTTTTTTGCAAATTAAAGCTTTAATACATTTGCCCTCATCTGTGTACATCTTTTCATGCTCAGTCTCAATATTTACTTCAAAAATATTATTTTCATGCAAATCGTAGGTCATATCTAAAATTTCAAAACCTGCCTCTTGAAAATATTTAATACTATCATTAAATAATCCATCATCATCAGTTTTAAAATAAATTTCTCCACCATCTTTTAAAAACTCTCTATACAACATCAGTTGTTTCGTATGTGTAAGTCTTTTCTTTCTATGTTTTGGCTTTGGCCAAGGATTACAGAAATTGATATAAATTCTATCTACTACATCTTCTTTAGACATAAAAAAATTAATTCTTTCAATATCATGTCTTGCAAGAATAATATTATTGTTTTCTCTTCCAGCTTCTGCATAAGATTTTTCAATATTTCTTTTACTAAGTCCTAGCATTGGATCTACTAAATCTACAGCTATATAATTAATATTAGGATTTAAAACAGCAAGTTTTGCAATAAATGAACCTTTACCACAACCGAAGCTCCATATGAATTGGAGCTTCGTGTTCAAAAGCACTATTCCATTTCCCTTTCATTTCCTCTGGCTTGTCTATAAAAAATGTACATGCTTCTAGTTCTGGTCTTGCCCACTTTTTATATCGTATTCTCATAGTTTAAAATATTCAACTCCACTTTCAAATAATTTCTGGTCAGGGTTACCTGGAACATTTTTAATAACTCCTGTATAGCTTCTTTCAGAATGTCCCATTTTTCCAAGAATACGTCCATCTTTGCTTGTAATTCCCTCTATTGCAAGTGTAGATCCATTTGGATTAAATTCAATATCATATGTCGCATTTCCTTCAAAATCTACATATTGAGTTGCTATTTGTCCGTTTTCTTTCAACTCTTTTATAACTTCTTCACTTGCAACAAAACGTCCTTCTCCGTGTGATATTGGAATAACAAATTCATCTCCTAAATTTACTTTATTAAACCATGGAGAAAGTTTTGAAACAACTTTTGTTGTTGTGATTTTAGATTGATGTCTTGCTATTTCATTAAATGTAAGAGTTGGCATTGTATCATCCATTTCCAAAATTTTGCCATAAGGTAATAAACCAAGTTTTACAAGTGCTTGGAAACCATTACATATACCTAGCATTAATCCATCTTTTTCATATAAATGTTTTTCAATTAGCTCTTTTAATTTTGGATTTCTAAATACTGATGCTATAAATTTACCTGACCCATCAGGTTCATCACCAGCACTAAATCCACCTGGCAACATTATTATTTGTGCTTCTTCAATTTGTTTTGCAAAAGCATCTATAGATTTTTCTATATCATTAGTCTTCAAATTTCTAAAGATTTCTACATTAGCAACAGCACCTGCATCTTCAAAAGCTTTGCTTAAATCATATTCACAGTTTGTTCCTGGGAATACTGGTATAAATACTCTTGGTTTTGCAAATTTTGTTTTTGCAACAATAGTACATTTCTTATCACTTAATATATTTTCACATTTTTTAGCTTTTTCTAAAGTTTTTGTTGGGAATACTTTTTCAAGTGGTTCTTCCCATAATTTAATTAACTCATTTATATCAAGTGTTACATTACCTATTTTTATTTCTTCTTTATCTACTGTCTTTCCAATATACTCTAATTTTTCCTCTTGTACATCTTCTGCAAGTTCAAGCACAAATGTACCATACATTGGTTCAAATACATCTATATTCTTTTCAAACTTAAACCCAATCTTGTTACCTATTGACATTTTAGTTATAACTTCTGCTAAACCACCATCTCTAACAGTCATTGCTGATAATACTTTTTTATTATTAATCAATTTATGCACAATTTCATAATTTTCCTTTAATTCTTCAAAATCAGGTAAGAAATTCTCATCTATCTTTGTTCTTAAAATTGCAACTTTTGAACCTACTTTTTTAAATTCAACAGATACTACATTTTTTGTATCAACTGTACCTACACAGAATGATACAAGTGTTGGTGGAACATCAAGTTCATTATATGAACCAGACATACTGTCTTTACCACCTATAGCTGCTATTTTAAGTTTTTCTTGTATATAATATGCTCCAAGTAATGCTGAAAATGGTTTGCCCCATCTTGTACTATCATCTCTTAATCTTTCAAAATATTCTTGAAGAGTTAACCATGCATTTTTATAATCTCCTCCTATTGCAACATACTTTGAAATTGATTCAAGTATTGCATATACAGCTCCGTGGAATGGACTCCAAGTTGCAATTTTAGGATTATATCCAAATGTCATTATTGTTCCTGTATCTGTATATCCATGTAATGTTGGAATTCTAGCACACATTCCTTCTTCTGGAGATAATTGATATTTTCCTCCAAATGGCATAAGTACAGTTCCTGCACCTATTGTACTATCAAATCTTTCTACAAGTCCTTTTTGAGAGCAACAATTTAAACCTTGGATAGTTGTTTTCCACTCTTTCTCTATATCTCGAGTATCATGTTTTTGGTTAAAATATCCATTTTCATAATCTGGTTTTGTAACTGAAATATTAGATCTTTTTACATCTCCATTCGTATCTAAGAATGCACGACTAATATCAACAATTAATTTATTTCTCCAATACATTTTTACTCTTGGTTCTTCTACAACTTTAGCTACAACTGTTGTTTCAAGATTTTCTATTTCTGCAAGTTCCATAAATTTTTCTACATCTTCTTTTGCAACTACAACAGCCATTCTTTCTTGTGATTCTGAAATTGCAAGCTCTGTTCCATCAAGACCTTCATATTTTTTCGGAACTTTATCTAGGTCTATTTCTAATCCTTCTGCAAGCTCTCCTATGGCAACAGAAACTCCTCCTGCTCCAAAGTCATTACATCTTTTTATTAATTTTGTAACTTCACTATTTCTAAATAATCTTTGTATTTTTCTCTCTTCTAGTGCATTACCTTTTTGCACTTCAGCTCCACAACTTGAAAGAGAATTACTGTTATGGGCTTTAGATGAACCAGTTGCACCTCCGTAAGCCATCTCTTCCTGTTCTTCCACCCAAAAGTATTACGATATCTCCTGGGATTGGTCTTTTACGTACAACATTTTTTGCAGGTGCTGCGCCAACTAATGCTCCTATTTCAAGCCTTTTAGCCACATACCCTGGATGATATATTTCTGTAACTTGTCCTGTTGCAAGTCCTATTTGATTTCCATATGAACTATATCCTCTAGCTGCTTCATTTGTTAGCTTTCTTTGTGGTAATTTATTTGGCATTGTATCACTAATTGCTGTTCTTGGATCACCACAACCGGTTACTCTCATTGCCTGATACACATATACTCTTCCAGAAAGTGGATCACGTATTGCACCACCAAGACATGTTGCAGCTCCTCCAAATGGCTCTATTTCTGTAGGATGATTATGTGTTTCATTTTTAAACATTATCAAATATTCTTCTTTTTTACCATCTACATCTATTTCAGCTTTTATACTGCACGCATTTATTTCTTCTGATTCATCTAAGTTTTTAAGTATTCCTTGTTTTTTTAATTCTTTTACAGCAATTGTTGCAATATCCATTAAACAAATATCTTTTGCTTTCTTGTTTTCATAAACAAAATCTCTTGTTTTTTTATAATCTTCAAATACTTTTTGTAATAAATCCCATTTAATATCTATTACTTCAAACTTTGTCATAAAGGTTGTGTGTCTACAATGATCAGACCAATAAGTATCAATCATTTTCATTTCTGTCATTGTAGGATTTCTTTTTTCTTCATCTCTAAAATATTTTTGACAAAATTTTAAATCCTCTATATCCATTGCAAATCCATATTTCGTATAAAATTCCTTAACATTTTCATCTGTCATATTTATAAAACCATCTACAACTTTTACATCATCTGGTTCTTTCATTTCATCTTTTAAAGTTTCTGGCTTTTCTAATGAACATTCTCTACTATCTACTGGATTTATTAAATATCCCTTTATTTTTGCAATTTCTTCATTAGATAACTTTCCTTTTAATACATATATCTTTGCTGATTTTGCAGTTAGTTTTTCTCCTCCTGTTATTATTTGCAAACACTCAGATAAAGAGTTAGCCCTTTGGTCAAATTGTCCTGGTAAAAATTCTGTACCAAATACTATACTTCCTGTTTCTGGTATATATTCTTCTTCATAGCAAACATCTACCTGTGGTTCTGAAAATATCGTATTTTTGGCTTTTTGAAAATCTTCGTTTGTTATGTTTTCAACATCATATCTATTTAAAATTTTTATTTCTTCAAGATTATTCATCTGTAAATTTTCTCTTAAATCATTTAAAAGTCCTTTTGCTTCTACATCAAATCCATCTCTCTTTTGTACAAAAATTCTTTTTACCATATGTTTTCAATTCCTTTCTTTGCATTATTATTACATTCTTTCATCTGAATAGTATATTTCTCCATTATCTTTATAAGTTTTAAAGTATTTGCTTAAAAATTCTGGCTTTATTAATTCATTAGCTTGTTTTATTTCTCCATTGTTATTTATATATACTTCACCTTCGTCATTATACAATTCAATATAGTCGTCATAAACTCCCATTCCAACATTTTTCATTGTTGTTATTCTTTGCATGTCTTTTGAAAATATTGTCGTAATTTCTTCATCTGTATCCATATTTACAGCCTTTATAAGTTGCTTATCACCGATTTTATTTAAACCATTATATTCGAAATTTATAAGAACTTTATCTTGCTTATCTATTATCCCTAATCCTTCTCCTTCTTTATATGCTATAAAATATCCATCAAATGCATTATCCATATATAAATATTTATTTTCCACTAATTGATTTCCGTCTTTATCAACCAATCCATATAAATTATTGCTATCTGTTACAATGTATAAATCCTGTCCGTTCTACTTTCTTCATTCCCGTATATTTTTGTTCTACTTCTTTTCCTTTTGTATCGAAATATTTATCATCTGATGCACTTTTTGTATATATATACATTCCATTAAATCTAACAGACCTATATTGTGTAGGTACGATTACTTCTCCTTTTAAATCAATTACCCCATAATTCTGGTTTCTTTGTACTGATAAAAGATTTGTATCTTGATTATATATTATAGATTGATATTCAAATCCAACTACTTCTTCTTTGTTTTTTATAACTCCATATTGTCCATCTTTTGAGGCAATTAAATATACATCGTTACCATGTATATCTAAAATTCTGCTCAATGTTGTATAATTTGTATCAATCATTTTTTTCCATTCATTATTTATGTAACCGTATCTATATCCTTCATCTGTTGTATTTTTAACAACATATCCTGAATCTCTATAGCTATTTTGGTAGTATTTATCTCCTTCAATTCCATCATACTCAAAAGGTATTAACTCAAATCCTTTATTGTTAATTACTCCGTATTTTCCATCTTTTTTTGCTAAGATTTCCCCTTCTTTGTATTTAACTGATGATATTTCATCATACATGGCTTTTACTATTACATTTCCTTCATAATCAATTAATCCAAATTTGCCATTTTCTTCATATTTAAGTACACTTTTATCATATGGCAAATTGCTAGTATTGCCTTCTAACCCTATTACATCTACGTTTTCAAATTGTGTAAAAATTTTTTCATTATTTGCATTTAAAATAGAAATACTACCATCTTCTGCTATGCAAAAAAACACTTCTTTTGTTGGGTTTGGAATAATTATATCTGAATAATTATTTTCAATTACCATTTTTCCTTCAGAATTGGCAACTCCAAATTTATCATTACTATATATTTGAAAATATTGATAATCTTTTTCTGATATTTCAACTATTTCATATTCTTTATTGTTTTTAGCTACCATTTTTGATATAAAAATTGCTAAAACAACTAATACTAATATAATTACAATACATATAACTATTTTTTTCACAACTGTATTTTTCATTTTTCATTTTCCCTTCTGTAATTAAAAGATGAAAACTTTTCAAGGCGGTCCGTATTTTTATAACAAACCGCCATTATTATTATGATGATATACCATAATATGTTTTCATATACCAAGCTGAATAATCAAATTCATCATGTGTTTCAGGTAATCCATATTCTTTTCCCTTAGTATCTATCGTGATACTTTCAATAACAACATCAGTTGCAGGTTTTGATGTTGGGCTTTCATTTCCTTCATCATCTTTTTCAACACCTAGTTCAACTTGTGATATTGCATCTACTGTTTCCATTCCAGATATTACCTTTCCAAATGCTGCATATTGACCATTTAAGCTTGGTGCATTTTGTAAACAAATGTAAAATTGACTTCCCGCTGAATTATAGCCTTCTTCTATTAAATCAGCTGAATAAGAAGATCTAGCCATTGCTAAAGTTCCTCTTTCATGACTTAAAGTATTATTATATCCATTTGCTGTAAATTCACCATTTATTGAATATTTTTTATCAGCATCTGAATCTTTTTCAATGCTTGAATCAATATCACTCAATGTTGGTCCTCCTGATCCATCTCCTTCTGGATCTCCACCTTGGATTACAAAATTTGGTTCAACTCTATGAATTATCAAACCATTATAGAATCCATTATTTGAAAGTGCTATAAAATTCTTAACTGTATTTAAAGCTTGTTCTGGATATAACTCTGCTACTATTGGAGTATCATATCCTTGAATTTTGATTGTTGCAATAGGATTTTCAACTTTATTTGTTGCTTTGCTAATATTACCTGCTAAAACAAGTATAATAAGGACAAGTGCTATTACTATTCCTATTATCATGAAAATTGTCTTTTTGTTCATTTTTATTATCATTCCTTTCTAGTATTTCTTATTGTATAGAAAAAATATATTAATTTTATATATCTTTTACTGTGTAATACGTTACTCCATCAAGTTTTTGACCGGTGACGCTTATTACTTCTCTTGTTTCCATATTAATTATAACATTTAACTTTGGAGATTTAATATCAAATACTTTTTTTAAGTCATTCTTTGAAAAATACCTATATGTCGTTTTCCCATTTGAATAATAATCTGCATTAGTATTTTGCAAATTGCTATAATCAATTCCTTTTACTTTTTTTAGTACCCCAACTGCTTCATTAGACTCAGTTATATCTTGTCCATAAGCTGTAAAATCAATATCATCAGTTATCATTTCTTCATGTTTCGCATCAACAGCTCCTTGTATTTGTTCTAACTCATATGCAAAGTTTTTTAATTTTATTCCCTGATAAGAATTTATACCATATTTTATACCTACAGCACTGAGAATCAACATAATCATTACTGTAATAACTAAGCTTAATAAAGTAATACCTTTTTCGTTTTTCAAACTTTCCACCTCTTTAGTTTATTATTTTTTATCTTATTTTTATGCAAGAACTATAGTAAACCGCACCTCTTTCATTGCTTCTTTAATGTTCCTTATTCCTATTATATCTAATTTTAATTTTTCTTTCAATAGTTTTTTATTATTTTCTGGAATTATACATTTTTTAAATCCCATCTTTTCTGCTTCCTTAAGTTGTTTTTCAATCGTTGAAACTCGCCTAACTTCCCCTGTTAAGCCGTACTTCGCCAATTACTACAACATCATCTGGTATTGATTTATTTTTAAAACTCGAACATATACTAAGCACAATACCTAAATCTATGCATGGTTCGTTTATTCTAATTCCTCCGTACAACATTTAAGTAAGCATCTTGATTTGATAATGGAATACCAGCCCTTTTTTCTATTACTGCCATAAGAAGTGTCAATCTATTATAATCTATCCCGTTGGCTGTTCTTCTTGGAAACCCAAAAACTGTTTGTGTTGTAAGTGCTTGCAGTTCTACAAGCATTGGTCTCGTTCCTTCCATTGTTGCTACAATTACTGAACCTGCTGGGTTGTCTGCTCTTTCCGATATAAGTATTTCTGATGGATTTATTATTTCTTGCATTCCCTCTTCTTGCATTTCAAACATTCCTATTTCATTTGTAGAACCAAACCTATTCTTTACTCCTCTTATTACTCTATATGAAAAATATCTTTCTCCCTCAAGGTATAAAACAACATCTACCATATGTTCTAACACTCTTGGTCCAGCAATATTTCCGTTCTTTTGTAACGTGACCAATTATTATTGTTGTAACTGCTTTATCTTTGCATATTCTCATAATTTTTGAAGTAATTTCTCTTAATTGGCTTGTACTTCCTGGCAAAGAATCTACTTTGTCTGAATATATTGTTTGTATGGAATCTATTATAACTAGCTTTGGTTTTCTTTTTTCTATTTCCATTTCAATTATGTCTATATCTGTTTCTCCCATAAACAATATATTACTTTTAGTTATTTTTAATCTATCTGCTCTTATCTTTATCTGTTCTGCTGATTCTTCTCCTGATATATATAATACGGTATCTTCTGTTTGTACTTTTTCGCAAATTTGAAGTATTAGTGTTGATTTTCCGTATTCCGTGGTTCTCCTCCAAGGAGAACTAGTGAGCCATCTACTAGACCTCCTCCTAACACTCTATCCAGCTCTGCATATCCTGTAGATAATCTGCGTATTTCTCTCGATTCTACATCTTTTAGTGATATAGGTCCAGCACTTTGTTTCTTTTCTTTTTTATCTTCAATCAGCTTTGTATCAAGTGTTTGTTCAAAAAATGTATTCCAAGAATTACATGCTGGGCATTTACCTAACCATTTAGCAGATTCATATCCACACTCTTTACAGACATAAACTACTTTATTTTTTGCCATCTACTCTCTCCATTTATTTATATTATCTTTTTAAAACATTCCTCAACCCTTAGCTAGTCAAATAATATCATTCTCTAAGTTTTGCCCCAAATTCTTTATCCACCTGAGAAACTATCTTTTCTAATAATGGATTAATTTCTTCATCAGTAAGTGTTTTATCTTGTGAACTAAATGTTAATGAATATGCCAAACTTTTCTTATTAAAATCTATTCCTTTGCCTTCATATACATCAAACACATTAACTTCTACTAAATGCATTCCTCCTGCTTTCTTTATTGATTTTGCAATTGCCATTGCTTCTGCCTTTTTATCAACTAAAAGTGCAATATCTTTTTTAATTGTTGGGAATTTAGATATTTCTTTGTATTTAGGCTTTCCTGTTTTTATATCCAAAAGTTTATCTAAGTTCATTTCAATAGCAAATACTGGATTTTGTACTACATCTGGATGTATTTTACCAATTATACCTATTTTTTTACCATCTACAACTATTTCAGCTGTTTGCCCTGGGTGAAATTCCTTTGGCATCTCCTTAGGAACTACAAAACTATATCTATTTTCATATCCTTGGCTATTTAGCAATTCCTCTATTATTCCTTTTGCAATGTAAAAATCAACGTCTTTATTTTCTCCAATTCCTTTATAGAATTCTCCTGATAATAAACAGCAAAGCTTTAGATTTTCACCGTATTCTTCTCCATTTTTATAGAATCCTTTTCCCATTTCAAATATTGATACATCTTTGTTTCCATGTGCTACATTATACTCATATATTTTAAATAATGATGTTATCATCGTATATCTTAATGTATTTCTATCTTCGCTCATTGGATCAAGTAATCTTACTGGTTCGAATTTATCCGTTGTGAATTTGTTTACCTCTTTGTCATTTATAAGAATATATGTCATTGTTTCATTTAATCCTAATGCAATCATTTTATTTCTAATATCTCTTATTTTTTGATTGTATCTACCTGGTATTGTTGGAACTTCAGGTAGTTTGCCTTCTATTTTATCTACTCCATAAATACGTCCAACTTCTTCAATTAAATCTTCTGCAATATCTACATCTATTCTTCTTCTAGGAACTTTAACTGTTAATATATCTCCATTTGCTTTACATTTAAAAGCTAATCTTCTAAATATATCAATTACTTCCTCTTTAGAAATATTAGCTCCTAATAAACTATTTATTTTTTCTAAAGAAACGTTTATAGTTTTTTCTTCTTTTTCTGTCTTATCATATATTACTGTTCCTGATAAAATCTTTGCATATGCGTATTTTTCCAATAATGTACATGCTCTTTCTATAGCCATATATGTTCTATTAGGATCTAATCCTTTTTCAAAACGATTGCTTGCTTCACTTCTTACAATTTTTTTAGATGTCAAACGCACTTTCACACCATCAAAAATAGCTGATTCTATTATTACATTCTTTGTGCTATTTTCAATTTCTGTATCTAATCCACCCATAACACCAGCAAGCCCAATAGCTCTTTCTCCATCTGATATTACTATATCACTTTCTGCAAGTTCTCTTTCTATACCATCAAGTGTTGTTAATTTTTCCCCATTCTTTGCCATTCTAACTTCAATTTTGCCCTTTAATCTATCTGCATCATAGAAATGCAAAGGTTGCCCAGTTTCTAGCATAACATAGTTGCTTATATCAACAACATTATTGATTGGTCTTATTCCTGATGCAATTAATCTATTTTTTATAAAATCTGGGCTTTCTTTTATTTCAACATCAACCACTTTTTTAGCTAAAAACATTTTACAATTATCTGTATTTATTTCAAGTTTAAAGCAATCATTTACAGATGCTTTCTCTTCTTTATGCGATAAATCAATATCTTTTACTGGTTTATCATACAATGCTCCTATCTCATATGCCATACCTAATATACTTAGTAAATCTCCTCTATTTGCAGTTAATTCAAAATCTATAAATTCATCATCTAATTTTAAATATTTTATTGGGTCATCCCCTGGTTTTGCTTCTGGATTTAAAATATGTATTCCTGCTTTATCTTCCTCATTTTGATATTTACTTTCAATTCCAATTTCAGATAATGAGCATATCATTCCATTAGATTCTTGCCCTCTTATTATGCTTTTTTTGATTTTTACACCACCTGGTAGTTCTGCTCCATCTAATGCAACTATTACATTTTGTCCCTCTGCAACATTTGGTGCTCCACATACAATTTGTAGTGTTTTATTTCCAACATCTACAGTACATACATGCAAATGATCAGAATCAGGATGCATTTTGCAAGTTTTTACATGTCCTATTACAAGTCCCGTAGCTTCCACTAATTTTTTTGCTTCATCATATTCATTTCCAATACTTGTCATATCCTCTGCAAGCTTTTTTATATCTACGTCTGCATCTATATCAACATAGTCTTCAACAAATTTTCTACTTAATTTCATAAATTTTACCATTCCTTTCATAAGCTTGAAAAATAAATTTTTCAGTATGCTTAATGCACTATTTTAATTTTTTCAAACCTCACTCTTTTTAAATGTACAGATTAAAATTGACTTAAAAATCGTACATCATTTGCATACAAATAACGCATATCTGGAATGTTATACTTAAACATTGCAATTCTTTCTAATCCCAAACCAAATGCAAATCCAGAATATTTCTCTGGATCATATCCACACATTGTAAGTACATTTGGATGTACCATTCCTGCTCCTAATACTTCTATCCAACCTGTTTTTTTACATAGGTTACATCCTTTTCCTCCACATTTAAAACAAGATACATCTACTTCATAAGATGGTTCTGTGAATGGAAAATAGCTTGGTCTAAAACGTAATTTTGAATTTTTACCAATTATCTCTTTTGCAAATATTTCTAATGTTCCTTTTAAATCTGCAAAAGAAATATTTTTATCTATAACAAGTCCTTCTGCTTGTGTAAATTGATGCGAATGTGTTGCGTCATCTTCTCTTCTATATGTTTTTCCTGGACATATCATTCTTATTGGTGATTTTTCTTTGTTTGCAAGCATAGTTCTTGCTTGAACTGCTGATGTTTGTGTTCTTAATAAATATTCATCTGTTATGTAAAAGCTGTCTTGCATATCTCTTGCTGGATGTCCTTGTGGTAGATTTAAAAGCTCAAAGCAAAATCTATCTGTTTCAAGCTCTGGTCCACTTTCGACGGTATATCCCATTGATACAAATAAATCTTCTATTTCTTCTATTACACTATTTACTGGATGCTTTGTACCTTTTTTTACTTTTGTACCTGGTAGTGTAACATCTATTTTTTCTTTTTCAATTTTTCTTGCAAGTTCTATTTTTTCAAGTTCTTGCTCTTTTTCTTTTATTTTTTCTTCTAATTCATTTCTAACTTTGTTTGCTAAACTTCCAATTTTGGGTCTTTCTTCTTTTGCTATATTTGCCATGTCTTTTAAAACATTTGTTAATTCACTTTTTTTACCTAAATATTTTATTTTTAGTTCATTTAATGTTTGTTTGTCTACAATTTTCTCTAAAGCTTCTTTTGCTTCTTTTTCTATTTTTGCAATTTTCTCTTTCATAAAGCCCCTCCACTCTTCTTGGATTTTTAAATAATATACATATTATATATTAAAAATGTGAAAATTACAAGATTTTAGGAAAAATTTTTGAAAGTCAGTAATTTTTATATAAATAATTGCAAAGCCTGTAAAATAGTTGTTTTTACATTCACTTGGTGTCGCAATCTCCAAATAATAAATTGGTATGTCGATTGCTCCAATTCGCACTCGCTTCACTCGTTTGGTCGCTTACGCGTTCATTTCAAAACAACTATTTTCAGGCTTTTTCTAAAATTCACCGTGAATTATAAATACCCATGAAATTATTACGATGAAAAAAATAATTTACTTTTAAAAGGAGGAAAAGTCATTAGCATTTTTGACTTTTCCACATTGTTATAGCATTTATTCTTTTACGATAAAATCTGCCCTGTTATAGTTATTTGAATCCATTAATCTATTCTTTATCTGTTCACTTTTTACATATACAGTCAATTTAGGATTGATATTCGTATAAAACATGTTTCCGAACATTAGCACTTTCTGCAATATTCCAACCCGATATATCTAGTGTTTTCCATTCTGGTGTAATTGTAGTTTCGTCAAACATACCATAAAAATTTTCAACCTTTTCTACATTCCAATTAGTAATGCCTAAACTATTTGTCGTATTTAATTTTGGGCACGAAACAAACATAGCAAACATATCCGTCACATTGCTTGTATCAAAATTGCTCAAATTTAATGTTTGTAAATTCTCACAACCAGAGAACATTTCGTGCATAGACGACACGTTTTCCGTATTAAATGTACTTAAATCTAATGTTTGCAAATTCTTACAATTCATAAACATATAACTCATATCTGTGACAGCCCTTGTTTTAAAGCCACTTAAATTCAGCTTTTGCAACAAACTACAATCTCGAAACATACTCCCCATATCTGTAACGTTACCTGCATCTAATCCACTTAAATTTAACGTTTGCAACAAACTACAACCATGAAACATATCACTCATATCCGTAACGTTACCTGTATCAAATTTGCTTAAATCTAATGTTTGCAAACTACTACAACCAGAAAACATAATCATCATGTTCGTTACACTACTTGTTTTAAATTCACTTAAATCCAATGTTTGCAAATTACTACAATCACCAAACATACCCATCATGTTCGTTACACTACTTGTTTTAAATTCACTTAAATCCAATGTTTGCAAACTACTACAACCAGAAAACATAATCATCATGTTCGTTACACTACTTGTTTTAAATTCACTTAAATCCAATGTTTGCAAATTACTACAACCAGAAAACATGGCAGTCATATCCGTTACATTGCTTGTATCTAATTTACTTAAATCTAACTCCGTTACCTCTTCTAATCCCATAAACCAACACGCTGTATTTGTTGGTGCTATTTTATCATGTATTATTACATTGCTTGCTTTAGTTGTATATTCGTTCATATCTAACCATCCTGGGAATTGTCCTTGTGGTTCTCCACTTGTTTCATCAAATCCATACTCCAGCTTTGATATATCACCATAATTATCTTGCAATTTTCTATCTGGATCCGTATAGTCTGTGCTACTTAGTATTAATGTGCCATCGTCATATAACTTTGCATATATTGCCGTTGGCTCTGTCTTTTTTTCTTCTCCGTTCTCCTGTACCTCCTACATCTTGTATCTGCTTCAATGTATCATCTAATTTGCCACTCATTTCATTTAACATACTTACTTCATTACTTTGAGCTTGCGAATAATTTATACTTCCTTGTGATGCTAAATTTAATACTCCATCCACTACTAGTGTTTTCAACGTTACTGCTGCTAATATGATTAATACTATTATTGTTATTATTAATGCAACTAACGTTATTCCTTCTTCTTTTTTCATTTTTCTTCCTTCCTTTGTATAATATATTTAGGTTTTTAAAAGGTTACCTATAAACCTTTACATTGTTTGCATACGTCAAAAGGACACATAATAAACTTTACATTGCTTTTGCTACCATGCAAAATACAACATAAAGCACATGTGTCCTTACATTTAATTTTTCATATATTAAATTACCTCTAGATGCTCCTCTCTCTCTCTCTCTCTCTCTCTCTCTAC
>CANQKB010000005.1 GCA_947624405.1 uncultured Clostridia bacterium | reverse complement strand
ATTTAACTAACAAATATTGGAACATTTTTACTAATATTTCAATATTAAAAACTGAACATTATTACTAAGAATTCACACTTTTTACTAAACTTCATAAAATTTCTGGCGGAGAGTGTGGGATTCGAACCCACGGTAAGCTATTAACCTACACCAGTTTTCGAGACTAGCACCTTAAACCATCTCAGACAACTCTCCATATAATTTTTTATTTAATAAACTTCAAATTTTATTAGATAAAAAGAGCTCCTCAAATAGGAGCAATTTTCATTTGGCGCAGAGGGTGGGATTCGAACCCACGGTAGGCTATTAACCTACGCCAATTTTCAAGACTGGTGCCATAAACCAACTCGACCACCTCTGCATATATATTAGTAACGCAACAACTAATATATTAACATATTTTTTTTAATTTGTCAATAGTTTTTTATGTTTGTCATATAGTCAAAGTGCTGAAACCCCAATTTTATAAACTCTTATTTATTCATTGCTCTTTTTAAAGCCTCTTTTTCTTCCTCTGTTAAATTATTTGCTGAATTACCATTTGTAATTTTTTTTGCATAAATATTTGACATTTCTCTTGAGTAAATACCATTCAACACAACACCATCATTTTTTTCATCCAATAAAGCAAGTGTAAAACTTAAATCACTAGCAGTATCTTTATATGCATTATATCTATATATACCAATCTTTTGTACACAATTTTTTATATCAGAATCCAATCTTAAACAAAATTTTTCTAATTCTTCATTTTTAGTTACTGTTTTATTAATTTTTTCTATGTGCTTATCAAGTATATCAATTATATTATCACCTTGTCCAATTTTTTTCATAAAATTATTATATTCTTTTTTTATTTTACTCAATTTAATTATTGTAATTATATATAACAAAAATATAATAAAACAAAAAATTGCAATTCCAATTAAAAATGCATCACTTTTTATTATTTCTAACAAATTTTCCAAAACTGTCTTCACTTCCCTTAAAGTTATTCTTTTATTAATTCTAATAACCTTTCTAAATCTTCATTTGTTTTATATTCAATAACTATTTTTCCCTTCTTAGATCCTGCTTGCAATTTTACTTTTGTTCCAAAAAAGCTTTGAAACGAATCCTCAATATCTTTATAGATTGCTTCGTATTTAACATTTTTCTTTTTTATACTTTTCTTTTTATTAGTACTTTCTTCTGCTTCTCTTACATTATCTCCTCTTTCAATAATTTTCATTGCCGTTTCTAATTGCTTATTGCCATCTTCAATTTTTAATAAAGCTCTACAATGTCCCTCTGTTAATTTACCCTCTTTTGCAAGTTCTAATACCCTTTTGTCTAAATTTAAAATTCTTACTGTATTTGCAATGGAGCTTCTACTTTTTCCCAATATTTCTGCAACCTGTTGTTGAGTTAACAAATATTCATCCATTAATATTTTAATTCCTTCTGCTTTTTCAACTGTATTTAAATCTTCTCTTTGTATATTTTCAATTAATGAAATTTCTTTATTTTTTCTTTCATCATTATCAATAATAATTGTTGAAATTTCTTTTAAGCCTGCTTTTTTACAAGCACGCCATCTTCTTTCTCCAGCAACTATTTCATAATAATTTTCCTTTTTTGTTACAATAATTGGTTGAATTAAGCCATATCTTTTAATTGATTCAGCAAGTTCCTCAATACTTTCTTCATCAAATTTTTTTCTAGCTTGTTCTCTATTTGGTTCAACTTCATTTATAGATAATTTTATAATTTTCTCTCCATCAATTTTTTCATCTATTATTTCTTCTTTCAATGTGTCTTTAAATAAAGCTTCTAAGCCTTTACCTAAGCCTGTTTTTTTAGCCATATAAAAACCCCCATTCTAATCTTTTGAATTAATTTATTTCATATGTTTAGCTTTTCCATTTTCTTCAATTGTATCATTTTTACTTAAAAATTCTTTTGCTAATTTTTCATAACATTTTGCACCTTTAGATTTAGAATCATATACGGAAATAGGCATTCCATAGCTTGGTGCTTCACTTAATTTAATATTTCTTGGTATTACTGTTTTATATACTTTATCCTCAAAATATCTTTTAACTTCTTTAACAACTTGATTCGAAAGATTTGTTCTTGCATCATACATTGTAAGAACTGCTCCTTCAATTTCTATATCTTTATTTAAATGTCTTCTAACTAAATTAATTGTATTTATTAATTGTCCTAATCCTTCTAGTGCATAATACTCACATTGTACAGGTATTAGAACACTATCAGATGCTGTAAATGCGTTTAAAGTTATTAGACCTAAAGACGGTGGACAATCAATAATAATATAATCATATTCATCTTTTATTTCATCTATTCTTTCCTTTAATCTGTGTTCCCTTGACATTAATGAAACAAGTTCCACCTCTGCTCCTGCCAAATTTATATTAGAAGGACATATCTTTAATTTTTTTACTTGAGTGTCTCTTATAATCCCACTTATATTTTCTTCATTAATTATAACATCATATACTGATTTTTCAATTTCTCTTTCTGCTCCAACTCCACTAGTAGCATTGCCTTGAGGATCTGCATCTATAAGTAGTACATTCTTTCCTTTTTTTGCAAGAGCAGCACTCAAATTAATAGATGTTGTGGTTTTCCCTACTCCGCCTTTTTGATTTGCTATTGAAACAACTTTTGCCATTATCCTTCCTCCCTTCCTAAAAATAACTCTATATTTTTTCATTAATGCATTTCTACCTAATTAATAATACAAAATTATAAGTCAGATGTCAAGAATTTTAATTTAAAATTTATTTTATTTTTTTCTTACAATTACATCTCTCCGCATTATAACTTTTAAAATTTAAAAATTATATAGTATTTTTACTCTACTTTTTTATTACCATTCTATATAAAAAGATTTTTATTTTTGAGTGAAATAAAGCCATAAAGTATCTTTAATTTTTCTACATAAAAGTTAACATCTTCCACTTATTTTTTCTATCCTAACTTATTCTTCTATTTATGACCTGTAGTTCTTCTATTTTGTTCTAAGTATATTAATAAAACTGATATATCAGCAGGAGATACTCCTGAAATACGTGATGCCTGTCCAACGGAAGATGGTTTGAATTTTTCTAATTTCTGTCTTGCTTCTAAGCTTAATCCTTGTATAGTTTTATAATCAATATCTTCACTTAAGCTTTTGCTTTCTAGTTTTTTGAATTTTGCTACTTGTGCCTCTTGCATTTTTATATATCCTTCATACTTTAATTGTATTTCAACTTCTTTAATTACATTTTTAGGAAGTTCTTTTCTTGTTTCATCAAATTCTCTTAAATCTTCATAAGTAATTTCCGTTCTTTTTAATAGTTCTGCGAGCTTAGTTCCTGTTTCAATTGGATTTGTTTCACGTGAAACAAGTAACTCATTTAATTCTGTAGATGGCTTAATTGTAGTGTTTTTCATTCTTTTAATTTCATCTTCAATTTGTTTTTCTTTTTCTTTAAATTTTTCATATCTTTCTTTTGATATTAATCCAACTTTATATCCTTTCTCAGTCAACCTTAAATCTGCGTTATCCTGTCTTAAAAGCAATCTATACTCAGCTCTTGACGTCATCATTCTATATGGTTCATTAGTTCCTTTTGTCACAATATCATCTATTAAAACTCCTATATAAGCTTCAGACCTATCAAGAATAAGTGGCTTTTCTCCTTTTAACTTAAGTCCTGCATTAATTCCTGCTATTATTCCCTGTGCAGCTGCCTCTTCATATCCCGACGTTCCATTAATTTGTCCTGCAAAAAACATTCCAGATATATTTTTTAATTCTAAAGATAATTTCAACTGTGAAGGTTCAATGCAATCATATTCGATAGCATATGCCGGTCTTGTAAATTCCACATTTTCAAGTCCTGGGATTGTTCTATACATTTGAATTTGTACATCTTCTGGCAATGATGAACTCATTCCTTGTACATACATCTCTTCTGTATTAAGTCCCATTGGTTCAATAAAAATTTGATGTCTTTCCTTATCACTAAATCTTACAACCTTATCCTCTATTGAAGGGCAATACCTTGGTCCTGTACCAGTTATTTCACCTCCATATAAAGGTGAACGATGTAAATTTTTTCTAATTATTTCATGTGTTTTTTCATTAGTATAAGTCAAATAACAAGGTACCTGTTCTATCTGTATAGGTTTGTTTTCAAAAGAAAACATTTCTATTTCATTATCTCCATTTTGTATCTCCATTTTAGAAAAATCAATTGACTTTTTATTTACTCTTGCTGGAGTTCCTGTTTTAAATCTAACAATCTCTATTCCTAATCTTTTCAAAGAATCCGACAATCTATTAGCAGGAAAAACACCATCTGGACCACTTTCATACGAAACTTCACCAATATATATTTTACCTTTTAAATAGGTTCCTGTTGCAAAAATAACTGTTTTTACATTGTATATTGCTCCTATATTAGTTTCAACGCTTTTTATTTTTCCATCTTCAACTTCAATATTAACTATTTCAGCCTGTTTAATATATAAATTTTCCTGTTTTTCTAATGTATGCTTCATCTCAATATGATACATTTTTCTATCTGCTTGTGCTCTTAAAGAATGAACTGCAGGACCTTTAGATGTATTTAGCATTCTAGATTGAATAAAAGTTTTATCAATATTTTTTCCCATTTCTCCTCCTAATGCATCAATTTCTCTAACTAAATGTCCTTTAGATGTTCCTCCTATATTAGGATTGCAAGGCATGTTTGCTATCGCTTCCAAACTTATTGAAAATAATAAAGTTTTAAAACCCATCCTTGCCGTTGCTAAAGCAGCCTCACATCCTGCATGTCCTGCCCCAATTACTGCTACATCATAATCTCCAGCAAAATATTTCATTTTTTTCATTCCTTTCGCAATATAACTTCTTATTTTTTACTCTTTTATTTGTTAATCACTTTCACTTCTGTTTTTTTACCTTTAATGTTTCACGTGAAACATTTTACTTTCCAAGGCAAAACTTTTTAAAAATTTCATTAATAATATCTTCTGATACACTGTCACCCGTTATCTTGCCGATTTCCTCTAAAATTGCTGTTATATCAATAGATATAATATCTATTGGTCTTTTTTCTTCTATTGCATTTCTAGCTTTTTTTATATGTACTAACATATTCATTATTGCCTGTTTATATCTTTCATTAGTAATTATTAAACTATCATCTGTATTAATATTTCCCAAACTATACATATTTGCAATTTCTTTGTATATTTCATCTATTCCTATTTTATTTAAAATAGAAACTTCCAATATTTTTTTATCTTCTATATAACCTCTTAAATCCTCTTTTTCTATACAAAGTTGTTTATCTATTTTATTTAATAAAATAATTGCTTTTTTATTTTTCACCATTTTTAATATTTCTTTATCCTCTTGTTCAATCTCTTTACTTCCATCAATAATGCAAATAACTAAATCAGCATTTTCAACTTCCTCTACTGATTTATTTATTCCAATCTTCTCTATAACATTATCTGTTTTTCTAATACCAGCAGTATCTATAATCTTAATTGGTATTCCTTCTATTTGTACAAATTCCTCAATAGTATCTCTAGTTGTTCCCTCTATTTCAGTAACTATAGCTCTATCTTCCTTTAAAATTGCATTTAAAAGTGATGATTTTCCTGCATTTGGTCTACCCACTATTGCTATTCTAATTCCTTCGTTTAAAATTTTTCCATTTTCAAAAGTTTTTTCGAAATCTTTTATCTTTTGTTCTATAATTTCTAAATTTTTCAAAGTTTTACTATTAGTTACTTCCTCAACATCATACTCTGGATAATCGATTGAAGCTTCTATATCTACTAGAATATTCATTACACTTTTTTTTATTTCTTCTAATTTTTCTGATAATTCTCCGTTTAATTGTTTAATTATAGCTTTTGTTTGTTTTTCAGTTTTTGCATTAATAAGTTCAATTACAGCTTCTGCTTGTGATAAATCTATTCTTCCATTTAAGAAAGCTCTTTTCGTAAATTCACCTGGTTCTGCTAATACAGCTCCATTTTTCAGACAAATTTCTAAAATTTTCTTCATTACAACTATACCGCCGTGTGAATTAATTTCACACATATCCTCAGTTGTAAAAGATTTAGGAGCTTTAAAAAATGATACCAAAACCTCATCTACTATCTCCTCATTATCAAAAATATACCCATATCTAATAGTACCCGTTTTAAATTCTTTATCTTTTTCTTTAGGTTTAAAAATCTTTTTTATAATATCAAAACTTTTTTCTCCACTCATTCTAATAATACCTATTCCAGCATTGCCAAGTGCTGTTGAAATTGCTACAATAGTACTCATTTTATTCCCTTCTTTTACATTAATTATTTATCTCATTCTACTTTTTTCACTATAAAACTAAAAGGACAAAATAAGAATTTAAAAATCCTCACTTTGACCTTAGATTTTACCAAAAATATTCATTTATATTATTTAAGAGAAACAACAATCTTTCTGTGTGTTCCCTCTCCTATGCTCATTGTTTTTACCTTTTTATTATCTTGTAACTTTGAATGAATAATCTTTCTTTCATATGGTGTCATCGGTTCTAATGTAATTGATTTTCTAGTTCTTATTACACTTTTGGCAATTTTTTCTGCAAGTTCTTCTAATGTCTTTTTTCTCTTTTCTCTATACCCTAAAACATCAAGTTCAACTCTAATTTTTTCATTATTATCCTTCGTTGCAATTGCAGTAAGTATTGTCTGCATAGCATTCAAAGTCTCTCCTCTATACCCTATCAAAAAATCTGCAGACTTTTCATCTATAATTACTTCTATTACATTTTCTCTAATATTACATTGATATTCTATATTTTCATGTATTGTCATTTTTAAAAATTCATCTAAAAAATTCATAATTTGCAATTTTGCATTTTCTAAAATTTCATTATCTATTATTATTTCTTCTTTTTCTTTTACTTTTTTTTCTTTTACTTCATCATTCTTTTTTTCTTTTACTGTTAACTCTACCTTAACAACTCTTGGTGCTAATATATCAAAGAAACTTCTTTTTTCTTCACTTTTTAAGACTTTAATTTCTACCTCATTTTTTGAAACTCCTAATTCTTTTAGCCCTTTTTCAATAGCTTCATTAGTAGTTTTCCCTTCAAAAATTTTTGTTTCTGACATTTTTAGGCCTCCTCTTCATCTTTTATGAATCTATTTAAAACTAATCTTTCAATTATCATAAGCACATTATTTGTGAGCCAATATAAAGCCAATCCAAGTGGTGCTACTAATGATATTGAAATTGCCAAAAAAGGCATCATATACGTCATATTCTTATTTGCTTGAGCCATAATTTCTTCCATACTTTCATCTGTTTTAACTGGAACTAAATCTTTATCTTTATCATTCTCCTTAACATTCTTTGATTTTTTCTTTTTATTTTGCAAAGAGTTTGTCAATTTGATTGATATAAATGTCGATATTACATACAAAGCTGGAATTACATATGTTCTCCAATCATCGAAATCTCTAGAAGGAATATTACTCAAATCTAATCCTAAAAATTCCATATTTATATATACTCTATCATCTTCTTCTGCTTTCTCTCTTATAATAGTAATTTCAGGATACGCATCATTTTCTTGTGAATTTATCTGTTCAGAATATTCATTTATTATTTCTGGATCAACCTTTTTCATATAAGTTAACGGATATCTAACCAAATATAAAACTGAAAATAATAAAATTATTTGAATAATTGCACCAAAACATCCACTAAAAGGACTCATATTCTCCCTTTTATACAATTCCATTGTTTCTCTTTGTAAAGCTTCTGGATTGTTTTTATTCTTAACTTGAATTATTTTCATTTCTTCTTGAATTTTTGCCGTTTTCTTCATTGTTTTCTGTTGATTTATTGAATTTGGTAACAAAATTAATTTTATTATTATTGAAAATAAAATCATTGCTATACCATAATTTTGTATCAAATTATATAAAAAATTCAATAAATATCCAAATAAATTTGCAAAAAATGCAATCATTACCTCTATGCTCCTTTATTCTCTTATTTTAGTGGATCATACCCACCTTTTGAAAAAGGATTACACCTTATAATCCTTTTTACTCCATAAAAAGAACCTTTAATTGCTCCGTATTTTTCAATAGCTTGTTTTGTATATTCTGAACATGTTGGATAATACTTGCAATTTCTTCCAAGAAATTTAGAAATATACTTTTGATATTTATCTATAAAAAAAATCAAAACTCTTCTCATTTATAATTTTCTTGTCCTACTTTATCTAAAATTTTTTTCATATCCTCTTCTACATCTTTAAAAAATATAGATTTACAATCTACATTTTTTTTCACTAAAAAAACAATACTTCTACCAATACCCAGTTTTTCTTCATTCAATCTATATGCTTCTTTAATAATTCTTTTTACTCTATTCCTTTTAACTGCTTTTCCAACTTTTTTTCTAACTGCTATTCCGAAGTTTGTTAATTTTTAAATTATTTTTTACTGCAAAAGCCTCTATCACCTTGCCAGAATAATATTTTCCTTTTGTCAAAACAAACTTAAATTCATAATTTTTTTTCAACATTTCTGATTGTTTCATATTCTCACATCTTAATATCATTTGAGTATTTCAAAAAGGATCTAAAATCAAAACACTTTTAGATCCATATTTTAAACACCTTAAGCACTTAATTTTTTTCTACCCTTTGATCTTCTTTGTTTTAATACTTTTCTTCCTGATTTAGTTTTCATTCTTTTTAAAAAACCATGTTCTTTTTGTCTTTGAATCTTTTTAGGTTGATATGTTCTTTTCATTTTGCACCTCCCAATTTTATCGCAATAACTTATTAAATTATACATTATTGAATATATACTTGTCAAGTTTTTTATTAATTTTTCTTACGGATATAAGGAATTTATTTTTATTATCCACAAATTTCAAAAATTTTTCCACATTTTTATTGACTTTTTTTTCTCATTTTTGATATTATTATTTAGGAATTTACAAAATTCAAAAAAACATATGAAGGGGGCACTTATGGCTACAAATTATTATGAACTAACAACTGAAATAAAAAGAGAAGCAAAATCTGCTATAACTGGTATCGCTTATGATACATGGTTATCATCCATAGAAATATATTCAATGGACGAAAATACCGCAACAATATTAGTTCCAAGCAATTTCATGATTGACCAAATAAGACCTTATGAAACACTACTAGTAAATTGTTTTAAAGAAGTAACAAAAAAAATATATCAAATTAATTTCACATCACCAGAGGAATTAGGAAAAAAAGCAGAAATATTCCATGCAACAACTGAACAAATAAAATCAAATTTAGATCAAAAATTTACCTTCAACACATTTGTAATAGGAGGTGGAAACAAATTTGCACAAGCTGCTGCATATGCAGTTGCAGAAGCTCCTGGTTCAGCATATAATCCATTATTTATTTATGGTGGAGTAGGTCTTGGAAAAACTCATTTAATTCATGCTATAGGTAATGAAATTCTTAGAAGATCACCTCAAAAAAAAGTTTTATATGTAACTGCAGAAACATTTACAAACGAATTTATAAATGGTATAAAAGATAATTCAAACGAAGCATTCAGAAACAAATATAGAAGTATTGGAGTACTAATGATTGACGATATTCAATTTTTAGCTGGAAAAGAGGGAATACAAGAAGAATTTTTCCATACATTCAATACACTACGAGAAAATAATAGTCAAATAATACTTACATCAGATAGACCTCCAAAAGATATAAATCCATTATCAGATCGTTTAAAATCAAGATTTGTTGATGGCTTGCTAGTTGATATTGGAAGTGCAGACTATGAAACCAGACTTGCAATATTAAGACAAAAAGTTCAATTAGAAAATATTGTAATTGATGATATTATACTATCAAATATTGCTGCAAAAATAGATACTAATATAAGAGATTTAAATGGCACTTTACAAAAAATCGTTGCTCAAGCTTCTCTTATACGTAGCCCAATAACATTCGAACTTGCTGAAAAAGCTATTGCTGATGTAACTGCTCAAAAAGAAAAAATAATTTCTGCTGACTACATAAAAGAAAAAGTAGCTAAATTTTATAATATTGACTTAAAAGATTTAAATAGTTCAATTCGTTCAAAAGAAGTTGCACATGCAAGACAAGTTGCAATGTATCTTTGTAGAGATCTGGCAAAAATGCAATATGAAAACATAGGATATGCATTTGGAAAAAGAGATCATTCTACAGTAATGTATGCATGTAATAAAATAGAAAAAGAATTAAAAAATAATCCTGATCAAAAAACTCTTGTGGATAGTGTTAAAAACTTAATTTTGCAATCACAAAGTGCATGATAAAAAACTCTTTAACATTTTCTTAAAAATTTTTGTTTGTAAAATATTTTTTTGAAAATATTAATTCAAATTCTTCTTACGGAAGAGCCACATTAGTTATTCACATATAATTGTTTATAAGCTGTTGACAATTTGTTTAAAACTTAAATATCAACAAATAAAAAATTTAAATGTGGATATACATTAAAGTTATCAACAAGTTATGCACAGAATTTTTGCTTACGGAAAACTGAATTTAAAATACTTTTCCACGTAGTTAACATTACTACTACTACTACTACTAAAATTATAATATATAAAAAAAGGAGGAAAAACCGCATGAAAATAATTTGTGATAAAACAAATTTGCTCAAAGCTATTAATTCCGTAGTAAAAGGAGTATCATCAAAAACTACTATGCCTATACTAGAAGGAATCTTAATACAAACAAAAGATAATAAAGTAAAATTTACTACATATGATATGGAATTAGGAATTGAATATGTAATAGATTGTGAAGTAATAGAACAAGGAAGTACAGTCGTTACAGCAACAGTTTTTAGTGAAATAATTAGAAAACTACCAGATACTGATATATCTATAACATTAGATGAAAAAGAATTACTTGTAATAGAATGTGAAGGATCATTATATAAATTAGCAACAATGAAAGCAGAGGAATTTCCTGATTTACCAACAATAGATGAAGAAAATTCAGTAGAAATTGATCAAAAAAGCTTAAAAGATATGATTAGAAAAACAATATTTGCAGTTAGCACAGAAGCACATAGACCAATTTTTACTGGTTGTTTATTTGAAGTGAAAGATAATCAAATAAATGTAGTTGCAGTAGATGGTTATAGATTAGGGTGGAAGAAAAAATATTTAGATCAAAGTACTAGTGATTTTAAAGTAGTAATACCAGGAAAAACACTAAATGAAGTAAATAAAATAATATTAGATACAACAGATAATATAAAAATAAGTATAGCTAAAAATCAAGGATTATTCGAAATGGAAAATTGTAAAATAGTTACTAGATTATTAGAAGGTGAATTTTTAGATTATGAAAAAGTAATACCAAAAAATTGGGAAACAAGAATAAGAGTAAATAAAAAAGAAATGCAAGAATGTTTTGAAAGAGTTAGTCTAATATCAATGTCAACATTAGAAAAAGAAAGAAAGTATCCTGTAAAAGTTACTATAGAAATAGGAAAAATAGTAATATCATGTAAAAATCAAGCAGGAGATGCAAAAGAAGAATTTATGATAACAACAGAAGGAAAAAATCTTGAAGTAGGATTCAATCCAAAATACTTTTTAGATGCATTAAAAGCGATAGATGATGAAGAAGTATTTGTAGAATTTGGCAGTAGTTTGTCACCATCTATAATCAAATCTGTAGAAGATACAGGAGATTATGTATATATGATTTTACCTATAAGAATACAAGAATAAAAGAGGGAAAATCATGTATATAGAAAAATTAAATTTAACAAATTATAGAAATTATACTAATCAAGAAGTGATACTAGATAAAAATATAAATATTTTTTATGGAAATAATGCTCAAGGAAAAACAAATTTATTAGAGTCAATTTATTTATGTGCAATTGGAAAATCTTATAGAACAAATAGGGATAAGGAATTAATAAATTTAAATGCTGATTTTACAAATGTTAATTTGAGATATAAAAAGAAGGATAGAGAAGGAAAAATAAGTGTAGCAATTTCTAATAAAAAAATAATTTCTATAAATGATATAAAAGCAAAAAAAACAAGTGAAATACTAGGAAAAATAAATATTGTTTTATTTAATCCAGATGATATAAATATATTTAAAGATGGACCAGTAAAGAGAAGAAGACTTTTAGATATAATGATAAGTCAGCTTAGACCAGCATATGTTCATAATTTAAATAATTATTCAAAAGTTATAGAGCAAAGGAATAATTATTTGAAACAAATAAAAAATGAAAATGTTTCACAAGAAATGTTAGAAATTTGGGAAATGAAACTTGCAGATTATGCTGAAATTATAAATTCTTATAGAAAAGAATTTGTTGGAAAGTTGATGGAAAAAATAGTAAACATACATTCTAAACTAACAAATGATAAAGAAAAAATCAAAATAGAATATGTATCAGATTTTACAAATAAAGAAGAATTCTTGAAAAAAGTGAAAGCAAATAGAAAGATAGATATATTAAAAGGTTTTTCAGGAATAGGAATACATAGAGATGATTTAAAACTTTTTATAAATGATAAAGCATTAGGAATATATGGATCACAAGGACAAAATAGAAGTGCAATATTATCAATAAAATTAAGTGAACTTGAAATAATAAAAGATGAGATAGAAGATAAACCAATTCTTTTATTAGATGATTTTATGTCAGAATTAGATAAAGAACGTAGAGAAAATTTTTTAGAAGACGTAAAAGATACACAAATAATTATAACATGTACAGATAAATTAGATTTAAAAAATGAAAATAAAAAAATTTTCTTTGTGGAAAATGGTTTGATTTCTATAGAAAGTAATAAAACTAACTAAAAAATGCTTGATTTTTTTTGTAAAATAATATTATAATATATTAAAATGAGAAGAAGATATTAACCTCAGAAAGGGATGATAAATAACAATGGATAAAGTAAATCATGAATATGGTGCAGAGCAAATACAAGTATTAGAAGGATTGGAACATGTAAGAAAAAGACCAGGAATGTATATTGGTAGTGTTTCAGTCAGAGGATTACATCACTGTGTTTATGAAATTGTAGATAACTCAGTAGATGAAGCATTAGCAGGATATTGCAAAAATATACATGTAACAATAGAACCAGGAAATATTATTTGTGTTGAGGATGACGGAAGAGGAATACCAGTTGATATACATGCAAAAACAAAAATTTCAGCTGCTGAAACAGTATTTACAAAACTAAATGCAGGAGGAAAATTTGGAGGGGATAGTGGATACAAAGTTTCAGGAGGACTTCATGGAGTAGGAGCATCAGTTGTTAATGCATTGTCAGAATGGACAGAGGTTACAATTCAAAGAGATGGTGGAATTTATCAAATGTCTTTTGAAAGAGGAAAAACAGTAAAGTCACTTGAAAGAATTGGAGATTCAGACAAAACTGGAACAAAAGTTAGATTTTTAGCTGATAATACAATTTTTGAAAGCCTTGAATATGAATATGAAGTATTAGAAAAAAGACTTAGGGAAATGGCATTTTTAACTAAGGGATTAAGAATTGTGTTAGAAGATAAAAGACCACAAGAAGAGATTGAAGGAGAAACAGATGAACCTAAAATAAAAAAATCAGAATTTTGTTTTGAAGGTGGACTAAATTCATTTGTTGAATATTTGAATAAAAATAAAGAAAAAATAAATGAACTTCCAATCTATATAGAAAAAGATGGGGAAGTACCAATAGAAGTAGCAATACAATAGTATTTAATGATTATGCTAGAAGTCATAATATAATAAAAGAAAAAGATTCTAATTTGCAGGGAGAAGACATAAGAGAAGGAATGACAGCTGTAATTTCTGTAAAAGTGAAAGAACCTCAATTTGAGGGGCAAACAAAAACAAAATTGGGAAATAGTAATGTAACAGGAATAGTGCTAAATGCTGTATCAGAAGCTTTGAGTATATTTTTAGAGGAAAATCCAAATGTAGCAAAATCAATACTTGAAAAGTGTATAAGTGCTTCAAGAGCAAGAGAGGCAGCAAGAAAAGCAAGAGACTTAGCAAGAAAGAAAAGTTCAATGGAAGGTTCAACTCTTCCACGGAAAATTAGCAGATTGCAGTGGAAAAAATCCAGAAGAATGTGAAGTGTATATTGTAGAGGGAGATTCAGCAGGAGGTTCAGCAAAGCAGGGGAGAGATAGAAAATTTCAAGCTATACTTCCACTTTGGGGAAAAATGCTTAATGTAGAAAAATCTAGAGCAGATAAAATATATGGAAATGATAAATTACAACCAGTAATCCTTGCTATAGGAGCTGGAATTGGAGCAGATTTTGATATAACAAAAATAAGATATGGAAAAGTAATTATAATGGCAGATGCTGATGTTGATGGAGCACATATAAGAACACTTTTATTAACATTCTTCTTTAGATATATGAGACCACTTATAGAAAATGGAAATGTGTATTTAGCACAGCCACCATTGTATAAATTATCTAAAAAAGGAATGGAAGATGTTTATTGTTATACAGATGAGGATTTATCAAAGGCATATAAAGAATTAGAAGAAAAAGGAATAGCAAGGGAACAGCTTGCACTTCAAAGATATAAAGGTTTAGGAGAAATGAATCCAGATCAACTATGGGAAACAACAATGGATCCAGAAAGAAGAATATTGATAAAAGTAAGATTAGATGATGCAATGAAAGCAGACGAGACATTTACTTTGCTCATGGGAGATGAAATAGAACCAAGGAGAAAATTTATAGAAGAAAATGCTAAATATGTACAAAACTTAGATATATAATAAACTTGAGGTAGAAAAAATCTACCTCAAGAAATTATTTTTTTTAAATCAAAAAAATATCTTGACAAAATAAAAAATCATGTTAAAATATTAAATATAAATTGATTCAAAAAGTTTTTATCTAAAAAATTATCAAGAAAATTAATTAAATATAAGGAGAGAAGATGCAAAAAGAGAAAGTTTTATCTGTGCAGGAATGGTTACCTTTTGAAAAAATTATGGAGAAAGGGATTATTAAGTTAAAAACAAAAGATTATATAAAAATAATGCAAGTTATTCCAATAAACTATAATTTAAAATCAGATATGGAAAAAGAAGGAATATTGAATTCATACAAAACATTTTTAAAAACTTGTAATTTTGATATACAAATATTAATTCAAAGCAATAAAGAAGATTTGTCAAAACACATTTTAAAAATTAAACAGAATGTGAAAAAAGAAAACAATTTCAATCTATTAAAATTATCAGAAAAGTATATAGAATTTATAACAAAAATTAATAATGAAAAAAAGTCATCATCAAAGAATTTTTATATGATTATTAGATCTCAATATAGGCAAGAAAATGAAGAAGAAATAAGTGTAGCAGAATTAAATGAAAGATTTTTTAAAATAAAAGAATGTTTATCTAGATGTGGAAATTCGGTAGTTCAAATAGAAAAAAAAGAGGAAATAAGAAATATATTATTTACTTTTTTTAGTAGTAGAAAAAATTTTTTAAGTTAGGAGGGAACATTATAAAACAAAAAAATAGGGAAGAGGAGAAAAAAGAAAAATTGCAATTTATAGAAGGGGCTTTTGAAACAAAAGATTATATCTCTCCTGCATATATTAGTTTAAGTAACCCTAAATATATTGAAATAGATGAAATGTTATATTCAACATTAATAGGTGTAAATTACTATAGAGAGCAAAATGACTTGATATTAAAAAATCTTATTGATACAAATGTTAATATGAATGTTTCAATTTTTTATGAAAAACAGGATAGTTATAAGACAATAAGAGAACTTACATATCATATAGGTAACGTAGGAGTAGAATTGAAAGAAAATAATCAAAATAGGCAAGATATTGATATAGCAGCATTTGCATATAATGATGCAAAATATATAAGAAGAGAAATGCAAGTAAATAATGAAGAAATATATTATATGTATATTTATTTGACAGTTTTTTCAAAAGATAAAAAAGAATTAGAATATCTGCTAAATAAAGTAGAAGGAATAACTCAAAGTAGAGGAATACAAACAAGAAGAGCATATTTTAGAGAAGAACAAGGGTATTTAGCCACATTACCACTAATGCAAAATCATAATGATATAAAAAGTGTAGCCAAAAGGAATATATTAACATCTGGCTTAGTTTCAACATATCCATTTATATCATCATCAATTTTTGATGAAAATGGAATTTTTATAGGGACAAATATATATAATAATTCATTGGTTTTTATAGATAGGTACAATACGCAAAAATACAAAAATGCAAATATGTGCATATTTGGAACAAGTGGGGCAGGAAAATCATTTTATACAAAACTATTGATATTTAGAAATAGACTACTTGGAATCGAACAATATATTATAGATCCAGAAAGAGAATATATAAAAATATGTGAAAATTTAGGAGGAACATTATTAAAAATTGGACCTACATCAAACACATATATAAATATATTTGATATAAGAGAAGAAAGCGTAGAAGATGCAGAACAAGGATACTTGGCAACTAAAATACGGAAAATTAATTGGATTTTTCAACTTAATTTTTGGGGAAATGAATGAAGAAGAAAAAGCATTAATTGAGGAAAAATTAATTGAATGTTATAAATTAAAGGGAATAACATTTGAAGATGAAACTTTATATACAAATGAAAATGGTAAAAAAAGTTTCAAAAGAAATATGGAAATGCCAATTCTTGAAGATTTATATGAAATTTTAGGAGATACAGAAAAAACAAAAATTTTTAAAATTAAGTTGATTCCATTTGTAAAAGGTTCATTAAAATTTTTCAATAACTATACGAATATTGAAATTAATAACAAACTGATTATAGCAGATATATATGAGCTTGGAGAAGAAAATATACAATATGGTATGTATATTTTTACTGAACTTTTTTGGGATAGAATAAAAGTTGATAGAGAAAAGAAAAAAGCAATATATTTAGATGAAATATGGAGACTAATAGGAGTGACTTCAAATAAAAATGTAGCATCATTTATATATAAAATTTTCAAAACTATTAGAAAATATGGTGGAAGTGCAGTTGCGATAACACAAGATGTATCAGACTTATTTAGTTTAGAACATGGTACTTATGGGAAAAGTATATTGAATAATTCAAGTATAAAAACATTTTTTTCATTAGAAGAAGAAAACATAAAGATACTGAGTGAATATACAAATTTATCAGATAAAGAAAAAATCGAAATAAAAACTTTAAAAAGAGGTGAATGTTTAATGTTTGCAGGAGATGACCATATATTAACAAAAATTGAAGCAGATGACTTTGAAAAAGAAATAATTATTTAAAACAAGAAGGGATATGCATGAAAAATATTATAACGGCTATTGGAAACGAAAGATTAAATAATGAATTAAAAAAATATGATAACATAAAAATAGAAACTACGGATATCCAATATCAAGAAGGCATAATAGAATCATTAGATAAATATGAAAATGTAGATATGGTCATATTAAAAGAAGATATAATAGGAGATTTAGAGTTAGAAGATTTAATAAATAGCATAACAATAATAAAAAATGATATAGAAATAATTTTAATAAAAAAGTATGAAAGTAGTGAAAGATTTTTTAATAAGAATATTGTAAAAATTATAATTGAGAGTGAAAATTACATAGAAAAAGTAGTTCAATATCTTACAGGAAAAGAATTAAAAACAATAGAACAGGAAAAAAAACAAAATATAGAAATTCAAAAATGCCAAAATATAAAAATCCCCACAAAGAAGTTTATAAAAAAGAAAAATTTTTCGAAAAAAAACGTAATTCAAAAAATAGTTAATAGTATAAAAACAAGGAGAAAAAAAGAGGCAGAGATAATAACATTTATAGGAGCTTCTGGTACTGGAAAAACAACATTAATATCAATAATTGCTAAAATGATAAAAAAGAAAAAGGTTCTAATTATAGATTTTGACCTGATTAATAACAATTTATATTTACTTTTTGGAGTATTAAAATACCCAAAAGAAATGCAAAAGAAATTGAAAGATAATGAATATATAAGTGAATTTGTATTGAATGAAAAAAATTTAATCAAATTAAGGGTAAAAATCAATAACAAAATAGATTTAATTGCTAGTCCTAATGTGATTTTTGATGAAGAATATAAATATGAAAATGAAAAATTACAGAAAATAATTGCAGAATTAAAAAACAAATATGATGTAATATTAATAGATACAAGTAGTGATACAAAGTATAATCAGTTAAGAAAAATATTAATTAATATAACTGATAAAGTAATCTGTATAACTGAAGGAAACATACTCCAAATTGGTAAATCTGTTAGAATTTTAAAAGAAATACAAGAAAAGAAAAAGGTAAAAATTATATATAATAAAAAAAACAAATATACAATTTCGAAAAAAATGCTGGAAATTGTGCTTTTAAAATACAAAGTAATTGGAAGTGTTGAATACAATGATAAATTTAATAAGATTATAAATAAAAACATTAGAAATATAGATTATAAAATAAAGAAAGATGTTGAAAAAATAATAAAAAAGATAATGTAAGAAAATTATGTATTAGCAAATTCAAAATTTTGTTTATATATTTGAAAGGAAAGATGTTAATGGATTTTGAAAAAGAAAAAGCTGTAAAAGACCAAGAAATAGAACAAAAAATAGATAATAATGTATTAAATGAACAAGAAGAAAATATAGAAAAAAAGCAAGAAAAATTTTTAGAAGGAACATTTGGAAAAATAATCAATACAGGATTTGATATTGCATTAAGAGCAATATTACCAAATGTAGTAGAAGATGAAATAATAGATATAAAAAATACAATTATAAATGATGGGTTTAAAGAAGGAATAAAAATTGCAGTAGAATCAGCAAAAAATATAGGTAAAAGTATTACAGGAATTTTTACAGGAAATTTTGAAACAGTTTCACAAGCATATAATGCTATAAAAGCAGGAGGAATAATAGAAAGTACATCAAAACTAATAGATAATGCAGTAAAATCTGCAGAAAAAAATAATTTAATAAAAAGTTCAACTGCAAAAGTGATAAAAAAGAGTAAAAATGTTGTAAAAGATTGTGTAACAGATAAAATAGAGGAAGATTTTATGTCGCAAGTGGAAGGTATTGAAAAAGTTGGAAAATACATAGAAAATTGGAAAAATTGCTTAACAAATAAAGATTTAACACGGAATGAAAAGAGAACATACTAAAATAAAAAAACAATTAGAAAAACTTATGCCACTTGAAGGCACATTAAAAGAAGCAAAAATCATAGAGAATGTTCAAACGCTAATAAAAAATAAAGGAGGGATAATGAATATAACAGAAGAAGAATTAAGGCTTGCACAAACAATTTAAAAAAATAAAATTCATGGCTAAAATGAAATTCTCATTTATTAAAATTTTTAGGTTATGAATTGTAAGTTTACAGGAAATTTTAATAAGATTATGTAAATGAAACTCTTGCAAAATTTTAGTTAGTTTAGTATAATAACCATAGAAAATTAAAGCATATAATGTGACTTTAAGGAAGGAAAGGTATAAAAATGGATAGACCAGATGAAACAATAATTGAGAGAGACATTGAAAAAGAGATGAAAACAGCGTATATAGACTATGCCATGAGCGTTATAGTAGCACGTGCCTTACCAGATGTTAGGGATGGTTTGAAACCAGTACATAGGAGAATTTTATATTCGATGCATGAAGATGGTATAACATCGGACAAACCATATAGAAAATGTGCAAATACAGTTGGTTCTGTTTTAGGTAGATATCATCCACATGGAGATGCAGCAGTATATGATGCAATGGTAAGAATGGCACAGACATTTACATTAAGATACCCATTAATTGATGGACATGGAAACTTTGGATCAGTTGATGGTGACCCTCCAGCAGCAATGAGGTATACAGAAGCAAGAATGGCAAAAATATCAAACTATATGATGAGTGATATAGAAAAAAATACAGTTGATTTTGTTCCAAACTATGATGATAGATTGCAAGAACCAAGTGTATTGCCAGCAAGATTGCCTGCACTTTTATTAAATGGATCATCAGGAATTGCAGTTGGAATGGCAACAAATATTCCACCACATAATTTATGTGAAGTAGTTGATGGATTGATAAAAGTTATAGATGATGATGAAGTAACAAATGAAGATTTAATGAAAATAATAAAAGGACCAGATTTTCCTACAGGAGCAACTATACTTGGAAGGGATGGAATAAAATCAGCATATACAACAGGTAGAGGTAAAATAATAATGAGAGCAGAAGCTGAAATAGAAGAAATGTCAGGAAATAGACAAAGGATAGTTGTAACATCATTGCCATATCAAGTAAATAAAGCTAGACTTCACAAATATATAGATGATTTAGCAAAAGAAAAGAAAATAGATGGCATATCAGCAACAAGAGATGAATCAGATAGAAATGCGAATGTACGTCTTGTAATAGAATTAAAAAGAGATGCTAATGCACAAGTTATACTAAATAGATTATATAAATATACTCAAATGCAAGAAACATTTGGAGTAATAACACTTGCACTTGTTGATGGAGTACCTAGAATATTAACATTAAAACAATGCTTAGAGTGTTTTATAGATCACAGAAAAGAAGTAGTAGTACGTAGAACAAAATTTGAATTAGAAAAAGCAGAGGCAAGAGCACATATACTAGAAGGATTAAGAATTGCAATAGATAACATTGATGAGGTAATAAGAATAATTAGAGGGTCTTATGATGATCCAAAAGAAAGATTAATGGAAAGATTTGGATTAACAGATATACAGGCACAAGCAATTTTGGATATGAGATTAAAGACTTTATCAGGATTACAAAGAGAAAAGATAGAAGAAGAATATAATGAATTGATGAAATTAATTGCACACTTAAAAGAAATTTTAGCTAGTGAAAAATTAGTATATGATATTATAAAAGATGAGCTACTAGAGTTAAAAGAAAAATATGGAGATGAAAGAAAAACAAAAATAATTGCAGCAGCTGGAGAATTCGACGAAGATGATTTAGTTAAAGAAGAAGAAACAGTTATTACTTTAAGCCACTTTGGATATATAAAGAGAATTCCGGTAGATACATATAAGAGTCAAAAAAGAGGTGGAAAAGGAATAACAGGAATGACAACAAGAGAAGAAGATTTTGTAAAAGAAATATTTACAGCTTCAACTCATGATACAATATTATTCTTTAGTAATAGAGGAAAATTGTATAAACTCAGAGGTTTTGAAATACCAGAAGCAGGAAGAACAGCCAAAGGAACAGCAATAGTTAATTTATTAAGCTTAGACCCAGGCGAAAAAATATCTGCTATTATTCCAATTCAAAATATTGCAGAAGGCAAATATTTGCTCATGGCAACTAAGAATGGAATGATAAAGAAAACACCATTAAAAGAATATGATACATCGAGAAAAAATGGATTACAGGGAATAGCTCTAAAAGAAGATGATGAATTAATATCAGTAAAACTTACAGATGGTGAAGATAATGTTGTAATGGTAACAGAAGGTGGACAATGTATAACATTTAATGAAAAAGATGTACGACCAATGGGAAGAGTATCACAAGGTGTTATAGGTATAAGACTTGATAAAGACGATTGTGTAATAGGAATGGAAATAATAATTGCAGGAAGTAAACAGACACTACTTACAATCACTGAAAATGGATTTGGAAAGAGAACAGAACTCGATGAATATAGAGTACAAGTTAGAGCAGGAAAAGGAGTTATAACGTATAAAATAACGCCAAAGACAGGTAAAGTAATTGGAGTAAAACTTGTAGACGAAAACGATGATATAATGTTAGTTACAGATACAGGAACAATAATTAGAATAAATGTATCAGAAATAAGTATATTAAGTAGACCAACACAAGGTGTAACATTAATGAGAACAAACGAAGGAAAAGTAGTAAGTATAGAAAAAATAACAGAAGAAAAAGAAGAGTAAAAAATATTCCCTCAGTTAATCTGAGGGAATATTTTTAAGAAAAATAACTATTTACCAAAAACTTTATGAAGTCTTATATCATCACCAAAAAATCTGCAAAAACTATAATGCATAGCTAATCTTGAGAAAATTCTTTCATTATAAGTTGCAAGTAAATTATTTACATTCAAATTTGTAGAAATAATAGTTTTAGTTACATGACGATTTTGATTAAGTATTCTTGAATTAATAATATTTGTCAATTCAGTAATTTTTATAGAATTACAAGTTTCAGCACCTAGATCATCAATAATAAGTAAATCTACATTCATAACATTATCATAAATATCAGAATCATCAGTTTTACCAAATTTATAGTCAACGATATTGTCTAACATAATAGGAGCAGTTTGGTATAAAACCGTTTTTCCCATTGCTAAAATCTCTTTAGCAATGCAGTTAGAAAGAAAAGTTTTTCCTAAACCTGTATTCCCAGTAAAAAGAAGGCTTTTACCATCTGGATTATTGAAATCTTCTATAAAATTATGTGCAATTTGTTTAATATTTTCGATATTTTTTCTAGGTGAAATTTTTGCATTATATTTTTTTTCATCAACTTGGTCGGAATATAAAGATAAATCAAAATTATCAAAATTTTCTTTATCTAAATTACCGAATATTTGATTTATTAAAATTAATATCAAATAATTTTTGCTTTAAACAATTACAAAGAATACTTTTACCAGAATCATTAACAATAAAACCAGTATCATTGCATATAGGACATTCGTATATAGGTTTTTGAACGCCGAATAGGAATATTTAATGAATCAAGCATTTCCTGTTTTTCTTTTTCTAAAATTTGATATTCAGTTTTTAATTTATCAGCTAAATTATTATTTTGTTGCAAAATTGCCTTTGAAATATCTAATGCAATTTTACCAAGTTTAACATTAAGAGCTTCAAGCTCTGGATGAGTTGAATAAAATTCTTGCTTTTCTTTTTCAAATGCAAGTTCAGCTCTATATTTTTTTTGTTCATATTCTCTTAATAAATTATTTAATGCAGGATTACTCAAAGCAATAACTCCTTTCATATATAAAAGTTGCTATAATTATCAAACATTTATATTATTTGCATATAAATTATCTAAATTATCGTAAGTACGTTGCTCAAAATTATTATAATTGACTTTCTTTTCAAGTTCTTTAATATTCTTTTCTTTAGTTTTAAGTGAAACTATAAAGTTTTGTACATCATCAGCAGTTTTTAAATCTCTATCGTGCCAATCTGTAATCATTTTATCTAAATAGTCAAAAGAAATATTAGTTTTAGAAGTAGTTTTCTTAAGTGCTATTTCTATAACATCTAAAGAATAACCAAAATCTTCTGTCCATTTGTGAATATATCCTTTTTCATACTCATTAAAAGGTCTCGGAATTCCAAGTTTCTTTTTAATAGTTTTTTCATTTTGTTGAAAGGATTCTAACTTTTGGTAATAAATTTCCAAATCACTAAAAGTTTTCACATTATTATTTGACCATGTTTCAGCTACAGTAAGAATATAATTTCTTGTGAGAGCCGAACGTTGGAAACAGTATGTAAAAAGAGCCATCATAACTTGTTCATCAAAATTGAATTTTTTAAACCATAAATCAATATCTGCATACCAAGAAGGAGACATAATTCCTTGAAAGAAAGAATTATTGATAGTTTCAATAAGTTTAGCACGACTTTTGTTTTGCTCATTTCTTTCAATATCCTCAGTAGATAAAGAAACATTAGGTTTATATAATTTACGTAATTCAATTTCTTGTAAACTATTCACAATGAAACCGAGTTCCTTTTTTAGTAATAACACCAAGTTCTTCCCAAAATTTTAAAGCTTCTTGAATAGTTGGAAATGCAAGAGAGAGTTTTTTGGCTAAATCATTTATTTTTATATCTTTGCCGTATTTTGATAGAAACAAAATATATAAATATACCTTAATAAAATCACCAGAAGCTTGTGAAAGATATTCAGAAAAAAATATATCTGGTATTTTTGTTGTTGCAAATAGTAGTGATTCATCATTTTGCTCTAATTTCATATAAATCCCTCTTTTTTTTTCAATATTTCATGACAAATTATATCATTTTAAATATAAAAAAACAAGACTAATATCTAATTTTACATACGTAAAATATTAAGAAAAATCCTTAAAATAAGAAAAATAAAATTATAGTAAATAGTTGATATAAGCGAGATATAAAACATATGTCGAAATAAAGTGAACGAAATATGAAAAATATACTTGACTTTTATAGTATAACAATGGTAAAATCTGGTAGTGAACAAAAGTTAAAAAAGGTGGGTTAAAAATGAAAAAAAATAATCTAAAAATTTGCAGTTTTTATGTAAGTGATTGGCATTTGACTGCAATGTTACTTCCATACATAGAGGATGCAATAAATAGAGGAGAACACCTAGATACAATATTAGAAAAGAACATATCATACAATATGAAAGAAATTTTAACAAGAGTTAAAATAAGTGATAAAACAAAAGAGGATATAGTAAAAATTGGCTGGGAAAGCAAAAAATTAATTAAGTATAATGAAATAAAAAAGTTTATGGAAAAAGCAATCAAAAATAGTAATAACATAACAATCTTTGTAGAAGGCAGTAAAGAAAGAATAGAATGTGTTAACATAGGCATAAATAAGTGGTTAAAGAGAGCTGAGAACAAAATCACAAATAAAGAAATAAAAATAGTAAATTGTTATGAAGTAACAGAGTTTAATGAAGGATTGCAAGAAATACTTGACAAACATGACAAAATATTAAATACATCAGGAATACATGAGATTGAAGAAATGTATTCTGGATATGTAAAAAGAAGAGCATAACGTAATAAAAAATTTTTCAAAATGAAAGAATTACCAATTTTTATTTTTGGTAATTCTTTCATTTTAAAATTTATTAGTTTTTGTTACATCAATGGAGCAAATACTCTTAAAATAGCCTGCCACAATTCCTTTAATATATTACTTTTCGTTTCTTCAATCGTTTCTTTATGCGAAATTTTTATTGAATTTTCTATATCTTGTTTTATATCTTGGATAACGTTTGTATTTTTCATATATATTCCACACTCAAAATGTAAATATAAACTTCTGTAATCCATATTAATTGTTCCTACAGTTGCAACTTCATCATCTGCTACGAATACTTTACTATGTACAAATCCTGGTGTATACGTATATATTTTAACGCCTCCTTGTATTAACGTATAGAAGTATGATTTTGTTACATCATACACAAATTTTTTATCGGGTATTCCAGGAACGACTATTCTTACATCCACACCCCTTCTTGCGGCTAAAACTAAACTGTTTATTACATCTGTATCAATAATTAAATATGGTGTATAGATGTAAACATACTTTTTGGCTTGATTTATAATATTTAAATATATATCCTCTCCTATAATTTCATTATCTAATGGACTTTCTCCATAAGGTACAATAAATCCATTTTCTTTATATTTATTTTTAAATTCAAATTTATATTTAGTATAATCTGTATCTTCATTTCTAAATGCATTCCATATTTCTAAAAACATTACTGTAAAATTCCAAACAGCTTCACCCTTAATCATTATTCCATTGTCTTTCCAATGTCCATGTTTACTATTCAAATTTATATATTCGTCAGATATATTTATTCCACCAGAAAATACTGTATGTCCATCTATAATTGTCATTTTTCTATGGTCTCTATGATTCATAATAATACCTGAAAAAGGAGATAATTTATTAAATAGTACACATTTTATTCCATATTTTTCAAGTTCTTTTGGAAAGCTAGTTGGAAGCATTGCAACCGATCCCATATCATCGTACATTACTCTAACATCAACACCTTGATTTACCTTTTCTTTTAAAATATTTAATATATTTTCCCACATTTTTCCTTTATTAATAATAAAATATTCCATAAAAATAAATTTCTTTGCATTTTTTAATTCTTCAAGCATTATAGGGTATACATCATCACCTAAAGGATAATATTTTACATCATTATTTTTGGTTACAGGAAATCCAGCAAACTCACTTATATATCGTAATTGACCTAAATTATTTTCTTGTATTTCTTTTTTTATACTCTCATCTTGTTTTAAATATTCTTGTCCTTCTTTTATATTTCTATTAATATTTTTTAAAATTTTGCTATTATTTCTATTTTTATTTAATATAATAAATAAAAGAGTACCTATTAGTGGAAAGAGCATTATTATAATAATCCATATTAAGTCAATACTTAATCTTTTACTATTTTTTATAATTGCTAATACTATTAATATACTTATAATACCATATAAAATTTCAATAATTTGTATGTATTCACCTAATTTTAAATATATAAATAAAGTTAATAATATTTGTAGCAATACACCTATTAAAACGACAATTCCTCTTTTTATAGCTAGCCACATTTTCTATTTCTCCTATCTTTTTATGATTTTTTGTTTAATATTTTGTAAATTTATTATAATTATAAAATATTATTATGTCAATAATGTTATAAAAACTATTTAAAATTTATGATATTTATATTAACAAATATATGTAATTTGAAAATACTTCAGTTTATTTAGAAGTTCATAACATTTTTAATATTAATTCTATTGAAAGATTTTAACTTTTTCACTTGACATTTTATAAAAATTATGTAAATTGACAAATAATAAATAAAATGTTACAATAAAAAAATAATTTAAGAGTTTATCTAAGATTAACAAACTGAGAAATAAAGAAAAATTAAAATAGATGGATTGTTTACACGAAAGTGAGATTATAAAAAAGTCACACAAGGGAGTCTTCAATGAGTCTTTTGGTAGACTTTTTTAATAGGAGGAATATACATGTTATTATATATGTCATCTTATAAATTAGGAAATAGAACCGATGTATTAAAAAATTGGAT
>CANQKB010000004.1 GCA_947624405.1 uncultured Clostridia bacterium | reverse complement strand
CACCATGAATACCCTTACAGGTGACCACGGAATGATAGATGAAGCAACAAATGCAGCAATACAAAGTGAAACAGCAAAAGTACATGAAAACTGGGGAATGTATATCAGAAGCCAGGATTTAAAAAGAATAAAAGACCGTGATTATTTATTGGTACATTCTGCACCACCAGATAATTTGGCAATGATAAAGAAAATAAAACAAAGTGGACAAGGATATAAATATAATGATGATGAGCTGGGTTACAAAGAATTAAGATTTATGTTAGAAGCAAGAGAAAAGAATCATGATGATGTAAAAGGAGCATATAAAAAAGCTAAAGATAATGGATTTATAACAATATGTGGACATTCTCCAATAAGCGATAGAAAAATTTTGAGAAATGAAGAGGATGGATATATTAGAATTGATACAGGTTGTGGACATGGTGGAGGAAAGCTAGCATTGTATTGCTTAGATGATGATAGTGTTGAATATATAGATCAAAAAGAAAATGATACAAAAGATCAACACCAATTATAATGTGAAAGTAAATATTAAGTATAATTATGAAAAATGATATTTTCATACTCATTATATAGGGATTTTATGTCAAGTTCTTTTCCAGACTTAATTTTATATAGCAAAATAGAATAGGTTGTACCAAAAAGGCTACAAGCAATAGTTGGAATTGAATCCATATTAACAACAATACTTGTATCATTTTCACCGATTATTAACGCTTTCAGTAATAATATCTTTAACGATATCGATGTATTCAAAAACATATTTTCTACAAGTTAAATTACGAGAGCCTTTTCCTAAGCTGTCACTAAGAACTAATGTCATAAAATCCTGGTATTTAACCATAACTTTAATTTGCATAAGTAGGATAGCTTTTAGTTTCTGCGATAGTGTATTGCAGGCTGCAACTTTAATAAACATGCTATTTTTTAGCAATTTCATTCCTTCTTCAATTAAAAAATTAAAAATTTCTTCTTTACTAGAAAAGTGATAGTAAAGAGTACCTTTTGCAACTCCAACAACAGAAGTGATTTCCTCAATACTTGTTGCATCATATCCTTTAGTTGCAAATAAATTCATTGAAGTTTCAAAAATTTTACGTTTAGTTCTATTCATATATATACCTCTTTATAATTTAAAATTCAAGTTTACTACACTTAATTATATATTCAAAAAAAACTTTGTGCAAGTAAATTTTAGAAAATAATATAATTTGACAGAATTTTATGGGATTTTTTTAATAAAAAATGAAAAAATATGGTAATTTTCAAAGAAATAATCAAAAAACAAAGATTATTTCTTTTTTTCTACTGCACAATTTGACAGCATTTTAAAAAAAGACGAACTATAATATACAAAGAAAGAGGTGATGCGAAGGAAAATGACTATATATTTAGATGTAGTCTTTTTAGAAAATGTATGCATGAATACTATTATCCTGTATGCAACAGGTGTTGTAACAAAATCAAAATGTAAAATGTTGAAAATACTAATATCGAGTACATTAGGTGCAGTATATGTTATAGGTACATATCTTACAAAAAACGAATTGTATTCGAATATTCTTTTAAAAATTATGCTTTCAATTGCAATGGTGTATATAGCATTTTCACCTGAAAATGTAAAGTTATTATTCAAAAACTTAATAATATTTTATCTTACATCATTTGTTTTTGGAGGATGTGCATTCTTTTTACTTTATTATATTAAACCACAAGAAGTATTGTATAAAAATGGTTTTTTAACAGGTACATACCCAATAAAAATTGCATTTATGGGAGCAATAGTAGGCTTATGCGTAATAAATATAGCATTTAAAGCAATTAAAAATAGATTTAATAAAAGTAATATGTTTTGCGATATAACAGTAATATTTCAAGAAAAAAGTGTAAGTTTTCGTGCGATGATAGATTCAGGAAATCTTTTAAAAGAACCTATAACACGGAATTCCAGTAATTGTAGCAACAAGGGACAAATTAGAAGAAATAATATCAAAAGAAATATTAGATAAATTAGAAAAAATAATATATTCAAATGAAAATTTAAAAGAAGATATAGGAGAAGATTACATCTCAAGATTTAGACTCATACCATTTTCTTCGCTAGGCAAACAAAATGGTATGTTAATAGGGTTTAAACCAGATGAAGCCTACATAAAATTTGATGGAGTATATACGAAAAAGCAAAATGTAATTGTACGGAATATATAATAAACCTATTTCAAAAAATGGGGAATATTCAGGTCTTGTTGGACTTGATTTTGTAGATGAAACATAAGAAAGGAAAGATGTTAAATGAATTTATGGGAATTTTTAAATAAATTATATCTCAAATATATTAATAAAGAACCTAGTTCTCAGGATATTTTTTATATAGCAGGAAGCCAGACACTTCCACCACCACTTGATCCAAAAGAGGAAGAGGAAGTTTTAAAAAGACTTGCACAAAAGGATATGGAGGCGAGGCAGACATTAGTTGAAAGAAATTTAAGACTAGTTGTGTATATTGCAAAAAAGTTTGAAAATACAGGCGTTGGAATAGAAGATTTAATTTCTATTGGTACAATTGGACTTATGAAAGCTATTAATACTTTTAATACTGAAAAAAAGATAAAACTTGCAACTTATGCTTCGAGATGTATAGAAAATGAGATACTTATGTATTTAAGGAGAAGCAATAAAATAAAAGGGGAAATTTCAATAGATGAACCGTTAAATCAGGATGGCGATGGAAATGAACTTTTGTTATCGGATATATTACGGTACAGATAATGATGTTACATCACGAAGAATAGAAGATGAAGTTGATAAAAGTCTTTTGAAGGCTTCAATGGAAAAACTAAATCCACGAGAAAAAGATATAATGGAGTTAAGATTTGGATTTAGAGCAGGACGTGAGAAAACACAAAAAGAAGTTGCAGATATGCTTCGGTATATCACAAAGTTACATATCTAGGTTAGAAAAAAAGATTATTAATAAAATGAAAAAAGAGATTTTGAGTAAGACAGGATAAAGTTGAAATATATAATAGGAGTTATCAAATTAATATAAACAAAAGCACTAGTTAGAATATTAATACTAGTGCTTTTTTATGTGTATGCGAAGCAATTTTGCACATGTAGACGTCGATATCTTTAATTTCGTTAACGCCCAATTTTCTTATTGTATAGGAAAATCTAAGCAGAAACTGAAAGTTGTGCACAAAAATAAGTTTAATCAATTGTTGTACTTGTTCTGCCAGTTCCAATAACATTTTCTTGTAAAGAACGCCAAGTATTGCAACCAATTATTCCATCAGATGCAAGGCCACGGCTAGTTTGATATCTCCTTACAGCATCTTCTGTTTTAGCACCGAAAATTCCATCAAGGCCACCAGTTGGATAGCCTAATGTGTTTAAATCATCTTGGGCAACTAAGGTGTACATACCGAACACTGCCTCTTTTAACTTGTGGAAAGCCACCACTAGCACATGCAGAACTTAAGGCTCTTTTATCAAAGTGAACCCATGTAGGAGTAAGAGAAGCGGGTTCGACATAAGACCAAACACCAGAATTTTTAGCACTATTTCTTAAAGCATTTCTTTGAGCATTTGTAAATGTTTGAGCAACATCAAAGGCAACACCTGCATAATGTTGACTTTGACCAGAATGTCCACCTTCCCAAGATCTTTTAAATGCAAAACCAACAGGAATTGCTCCTCCCCAAATATATCTTTGACTATTCCAAGCTTGCATAGCACGTTTACTAGTCCAAAGAGTAGGGCTTTTACTAGAGCCTCTAAATTCTTTTACTTTTAAAGTTCTGCCAGTATTATATGGCATGGCTTCATCCTCACCTTTATAATATGTTTCCATTCTATTTGTATCATTGTTATATACTAAAATTTTAGCCATATATTATTCATTCCTTTCCAAGGCATAAATTAAGTTTAAAGTGATTTTCAAAAAACTATCCAAAAATATATGTCATAAATATAATATGAAAATAATACAATAAAAGTGAAAAGATATCTTGAAAAAGAAATCAAAAAATGATATACTACTAATGGTGACACTTTTAGTAATATTTAAGGAGGAGAATGTTTTGAGTAAAGTGATGTGGAAACCAGGAACATTTGTATACCCAATTCCAGCAGTAATGATATCATGTGGAGATATGGAAAAATCCAATATAATTACAATAGCATGGACAGGGATTACGTGTTCAACACCAGCAAAAGTATATATATCAGTAAGACCAGAGAGATACTCATATAATATTATTAAAGAAACAAAAGAATTTGTTATAAATCTTACGACAGAAGATTTAGTATATGCAACAGATTGGTGTGGCGTTAAATCTGGTAAAGATGTAGACAAATTCAAAGAAATGCACTTAACTAAGGAAAAAGCAAATTTTGTAAAATGCCCAATGATAAAAGAAAGCCCAGTATCAATTGAATGCAAGGTTGATGAAATAAAAGATTTAGGTGGTCATCATATGTTTATAGCAGATGTTCTGGCAATTAATGCAGACGAAAAATATATTGATGAAAACGGTGCTTTTGACATATCAAAATGTGATTTGATTGCATATGCAAATGGTGGATACTATAAGCTTGGAGAAAAAATGGGAAAATTTGGATTTTCAGTGCAAAAAAAGAAAAAATAATTGTAAAACTAAGAATTTATATTCTTAGTTTTGTCTTGTTCTAATGGAGGAGAAAAATGGATAACAAATTAAACGAAGCATGTGGAGTATATGGAATATATGCAAAAAAATCAATTGAAAGTTTAGCACCAATAATAAGTGTAGGATTATCGGCTCTTCAACATAGAGGCGAAGAAAGTTGTGGTATTGCAATAAATAGAGATGGGATAATAACTTACAGAAAAGAATTAGGTTTAGTCTCAAAAGTATTTCCAAAGCACAAATTGGACGAGCTTCCAGAAGGGAAAATGGGAATAGGCCATAATAGATACTCTACAACAGGAGAAGCTAAAAAAGAAAATGCACAACCAATGGTAGTAAGACATAAAAAGGGAAACTTAGCAATAGTACACAATGGAAACATCACAAATGCAATGGAACTTCGTATGGAGCTTGAAGAAAATGGAGCAATTTTTTCAACAACTACAGATACAGAGGTTATTTGTCATGTAATTGTACAAGAAAGACTAAAAACAAAGTCAATAGAAGAAGCAATTATCAATACAATGAAACGTCTAAAGGGATCGTATGCACTTTTAATAATGACATCTAGAAAATTAATTGCAGTTAGAGACCCACAAGGATTTAAACCACTTTGCATAGGTAAAACAGAAAATGAAATAGTATTTGCTTCAGAAAGTTGTGCTTTAGATATAACTGGAGCAGAATTTGAAAGAGATATAAAACCAGGAGAAATAGTTGTTGTAACAGATAATGAAATAAACTCAATACAAACAAACGAAGATGCTCCAAAGGGATTATGTGCTTTTGAATACATATATTTCGCAAGACCAGATTCAATAATTGATGGAATAAGTGTACATCAGTTTAGAGAGAATGCTGGTAGATATCTTGCAAGACAATTACCAGTTGATGCAGATATTGTAGCTGGTGTGCCAGATTCTGGATTAGATGCAGCATTAGGGTATTCAAAAGAATCAGGGATACCTTATGATATGGCATTTACAAAAAGCAAATATATAGGTAGAACTTTTATCCAAAATACGCAAGATACAAGAAGGGCACTTGTTGGATTAAAACTAAATCCAATAAAACCAGCGGTAAAGGATAAAAAAATAGTTTTAATAGATGATTCAATCGTAAGAGGAACAACAATTACAAAATTGATTGCAGTTTTAAGAAGAGCAGGAGCAAAAGAAGTACATCTAAGGATTGCATCACCTGCATTTATGGATGTATGTTATTTTGGAACAGATATAGATAATAAAGAACATCTAGTAACATATAACAGAACTGTAGAGGAAGTAAGACAATTAATTGGAGCAGATAGTTTAGAATATTTAAGCTTAGAGAGTTTAAGAGAAATAACAAAAGAATGCTATGTACCTAACCTTTGTGTTGGATGCTTTAGTGGAAAATATCCAGTAGAAAGACCAAAAGAGATAAGAAAAGATACGTTTGAAGAGATAAAGTTATAATGGAGGCAATATATCAAAATGACAAATGAACTAAAATTAGTAAAAGATGTGTTTAAAGATTATGCTGCAAATTCTAATTCAAAGGTATTAGAATGTAGCATAAAGAGTGTAAATATTTTTAAGAAATCAAGTAAACTTGTAATAGATTTAAAATCAAATAATAAAATTTCAATGGGAGAGAAACTCCAATTTGAATATTATCTTAAGTCAAAATTTAGAATGAATGAAATTCAAATAAATATAGAAGAAGAGATAGTAAAAAGCTCTTCTTCTTCAAAAAAGAGCAAGTCAGATGCTAAGGAACAAGAAGATACACAAGTTATTATAGGAAATAGAAGAGCAAAGATAAATGAAAAGACAATTCGAGTTAAAGACGTAAATATGGATAGTGGCAAAGTTGTTATTTGTGGTAAGATTATAAAGAAAGAGTTGAAAGAACTAAAAACAGGTAATTTCCTATTAATGATGAATGTTTTTGATGGAAGTTCTACAATAACATGTAAAGCGTTTATCAATGCTAATGATATAGATAACGTCATGGAAAGAATAAAAAAAGCTCCTAGAGTTACAGTTGCTGGTAATGCTCAATTTGATCCATTTTCAAAAGAAGTTACAATAATGATAAATGTACTTTTAGAGGCTTCGGCAAAATTGGAAAATACTAGACAAGATCATAGTGAAGTTAAAAGAGTAGAACTTCATATGCATACACAGATGAGCCAGATGGATGGTGTTACACCTGTAGAGAAATTGATAAATAGAGCAAGAGAATGGGGAATGAAATCTATAGCAGTAACAGACCATGGAGTTGTACAAGCTTTTCCAGCTGCCAATCACGTTGTACAAGATAATAATGGAGATATCAAGGTTATTTATGGAGTAGAAGCATATCTTGTTCCAGATGGGCAAACAAGTGTATATGGCTCACAAAATCAAGATTTAGATACAACATATTGTGTATTAGATTTAGAAACAACAGGACTTTCTTTTAGAACAGAGAAAATCACAGAATTAGGTGCTATAAAAATCAAAAATGGAGAAATAATAGATACTTTTGAATGTTTTGTAAATCCAGAAAAGCCTATACCTTATGACGTAATAAAGGTAACACATATAACAGATGATATGGTAAGAGATGCAGAAACCATAGATAAAGTTTTACCAAAATTTTTGGAATTTGCAGGAGATAGTGTGCTTGTTGCACATAATGCAAATTTTGACATAGGATTTCTTAGACATTTTGCAGAATTGCAAGGCTTGAGATTAGATAATACATATATTGATACTTTAGCATTAGCACGTGATATGTTTCCAGAGTATAAAAAATATAAACTTGGAATAATTGCAGAAAATCTTAATATTAGAGTTGATGTAGCACATAGAGCCTTAGATGATGTTAAAACATTAGTTAAGGTTTTTGAGGTAATGATTAAGAAGTTAAAGGAAAAAGGAGTAACAAATGTAAATGGTATTGATGGAGCATTTAAAGGAGAGATTAATTTAAAAAATTTGTCTACTTATCATGCAATAATACTCACAAAAGATTACGTAGGATTAAAGAATTTGTATAAATTAATATCTTTTTCACATTTGGATTATTTTTACAAAAAGCCAAAAATACCAAAGAGTTTGTACAAGCAATATAGTGAAGGGCTTATTATTGGTAGTGCCTGTGACCAAGGCGAGCTATATCAAGCTATTTTGGAAGGATTATCAGAGCAGAAAATAGAAGAAATAGCTTCATTTTATGACTATTTAGAAATACAGCCTTTAGGTAATAATGAATATTTGATAAGAAATGGTACTGTTGAAAATAAGGATGGCTTAATAGATATAAATAAAAAGATTGTTGCACTTGGTGAAAAATTGAATAAATTAGTTGTTGCAACATGTGATGTTCATTTTATGGATCCAGAAGATGAGATTTATAGAAGAATATTAATGGCAGGGCAAAAATATGATGATGCTGATATGCAAGCACCTTTGTTTTTGCGTACTACAGATGAGATGCTTCATGAGTTTGGATATCTTGGAAAGGAAAAAGCATATGAAGTTGTTGTAACTAATACAAATAAGATAGCTGATTTGTGTGAACCAATTAGCCCTATTTCAAAAGAAAAATGTACTCCATATATCGAAGGATGTGAAAAGACTATTGAGGATATTGCAATGAATAGAGCAGTAGAATTATATGGAGATCCACTTCCAGAAATAGTTGAAGTAAGGCTAAAAAAGGAATTGGATTCAATTATTAAAAACGGTTTCTCAGTTATGTATATAATTGCACAAAAATTAGTGTGGAAATCAAATGAAGATGGATATTTAGTTGGTTCAAGAGGTTCTGTTGGATCATCTTTAGTTGCATATATGACAGGTATAACAGAGGTTAATGCTTTAAAGCCTCATTATAGATGTCCAAAATGTAAATATTCTGATTTTTCAGACCATGGAGTAAAAAATGGTTTTGACTTGCCAGATGCTAATTGTCCTAAGTGTGGTGAAAAATTAGTAAAGGACGGAGTAGATATACCATTTGAGACTTTTTTAGGATTCAATGGTGATAAAGAGCCTGATATTGACTTGAACTTCTCAGGGGAATATCAGCTTAAAGCTCATAAATATGCTGAGGTAATTTTAGGAAAAGGAACTACTTTTAAAGCAGGTACAATAGGTACAATAGCAGAGAAAACAGCATATGGATATGTAAAGAATTATTTTGAAGAAAGAAATATAAACGTAAGTTCAGCAGAAATTGAAAGACTTGCAGAAGGGTGTACAGGGGTAAAGAGAACTACAGGGCAACATCCAGGTGGAGTTATAGTTGTTCCAACAGGACATGAAATATATGAATTTTGCCCAGTTCAGCACCCTGCAGATGATCCAAATTCAGATATTGTCACAACTCACTTTGATTATCACTCAATTGATAAAAACTTACTTAAATTTGATATGCTAGGACACGATGATCCGACAGTTATAAGAATGCTTCAAGATTTAACGGGAATAGATCCAAAGACTATTCCTCTTGATGATAAAGAAACTATGTCAATATTTTCATCTACGAAGGCTTTAGGAGTAGAGCCATTTCAAATTGATTCAAAGGTTGGAACATTTGGTGTACCTGAATTTGGTACAAGGTTTGTTAGAGAAATGCTTGTTGAAACATTACCAAAGACTTTTGAAGAATTGGTTAGAATTTCAGGATTATCTCATGGTACAGATGTATGGACTAATAATGCACAAGAATTAGTAAATGCTGGTACGTGTGCACTATCTGAGGCTATTTGTACAAGAGATGATATTATGATATATTTGATAAATAAGGGACTTCCTTCTCAAAATTCATTCAAGATTATGGAATGTGTGCGTAAAGGTAAGGGATTAACAGAGGAACAGGAGGCTTTAATGAGAGAACACGATGTGCCTGATTGGTATATAGATTCATGTAAAAAGATTAAATATATGTTCCCTAAAGCACATGCTGTTGCATATGTTACAATGGCTTTTCGTATTGCATGGTTTAAGGTACATATACCTCTTGCATATTATTGTGCATTTTTCTCTATAAGAGCTGACCAATTTGATAGTGAAATTATGATTTTTGGAAAGAGCAAAGTTCGTGAGAAAATGGCAGAAATTAAAAGACTTGGAAATGAGGCATCTAAAAAAGATGAAAGTATGTATCCAGTCCTAGAATTGGTCCTAGAAATGTATGAAAGAGGCTTAAACTTTTTGCCTATAGATTTGTATAAATCTGATGCAACAAAGTTTAAAATTGAAGATGGAGCTATTCGTCCACCACTCAACAGCATTGCAGGAATGGGTGATGTAGCTGCTATTGGTATCCAAGAAGCTCGAAAAGACGGAGAATTCATTTCTAAACAGGATATTAAGAAAAGAGCTAAGGTTGGAGATGCAACGATTAGCTTGCTTGAAAAGTTTGGTTGTGTGGAAGGTATGAGCGAGACGAACCAGTTAAGCTTATTTGATGCAATGATGATGTAGTGAAGGAGAAAATATGAGTATACAAAAATTTATAGAAATAGTTTCACTAAAAAATATAATAATATATTTAATTATAATCAATGTAATTGGCTTTTTGGCAATGTTTATTGATAAATGGAAAGCAAAAAGAGGAGCATGGAGAATTGCAGAAAAGACCTTATTCCTCTTAACTCTTCTTGGGGGAGGAGTTGGTACTATAGCAGGCATGTACATATTTAGACATAAAACTAAAAAGCTTTATTTTACTATAGGTTTTCCAGTAATTTTAATCACAGAAATAGTTTGTGTTATTGTTTGGGCTATGAAGGGCTAATATGTAAGATAAAAAATAGTTGCGAACAAACGAATTGGACACATAATAACTTGAAAAATAAAATAAAAAGTTCACGTAAAATAAAAAAATTATATCAACTTAAGAAAAAATATTTTCAAAACATTTGATAATAGTTATGCACAAAGTTATCCACATTTTGCAAAATTCTGTGGATAACTAAAAAATGTAAACTAATTATTACAAAAATATTAAAAAATGTAATCACTTTGTAATATTAAAGAAATAAAATCGAATTTTTGAAATATATTTGTCATAAAATTTCGACATAAATTGACAAATTAATTTTCCACTCATATTAATATATAGAGTGGATTTTTTTGAGAGGATATGAAAAAATGAAAATAGAAAAAATGATTAATAATTTTATAAACAAGATAAAAAGGAAAAAAGAATTAAGATGCATAGGAAATTTTAAAGATATAAGTTACAATAATTTAAAAAAACTTATAAAAAGTGAAAATATTACTTTAGTAGATGTAAGAAGTCCTCAGGAATTTGCAGAAGACAGACTTGATTTTGCTATTAATATTCCATTGTATGATTTGGAAGATTCTGCTACTAAGTTATTACATGATAAAAATGCCAATATTGTAGTGTATTGTCAAAGTGGGGTTAGAAGTAAGAGAGCTTGCCAAATTTTAAAACGTTTAGGTTATGAAAATTTGTATAATTTAAAAGACGGTATAGGGAATGTATAAAATTTATAAAAATTTTATAATATATATGGACTTTTGAAATAATTTATTATAAAATAATTTCATTATAGGAAGGAATATAGCGAAGTATGAAGAAAAAAAAGAAGAAAAGATATAAAGTAAATAAGAGAAAATTATTATCTAGATTATTTTTTCTCATTATTGTTATTGCTTTAATTATAATTTTATTAAATAGTGGAAGTGATAAAAAGAAATATGATATTTCTGTTATTGTAAATAATGTTGATGTTACAAATAGTTTAAAGAAAAATCCATATTTTAATAAAGATGGAGTGCTATATTTATCTTTAGAGGATATAAAAGAAATTTTTGATGAAAACATATATTATGAAGAAGAAAGCAACAAGATAATTACTACGTATGCGACAAGAACATCAGCTATAGATATAGGAAATAATACTGTAGAACTTACTTCATCAGTAACACCATTATCAGCAAGTATACTCGAATTTAATAATGATTATTATATACCAATAACTGAAACTACGTATTTATATAATCTTGAGGCCAAAACAGGTGAAGATTATGCTATTATTTCATCCTTACACAAAGGTCTTTCTACCACTAAAGTTACTAAAAAAGATAATTTAAAAGAAGAGGCAAAAGGAACATCGAGTACGATTAAAAAGTTAGAAGAAGGAGAAGAATTGACATATATCGAAAGTGTAAAAGATGGAGAATGGGCAGAAGTTCTAACTAATGATGGCAAGATACGGATATGTAAAAACTAAAAATTTAACGGAAATAGAAACAAAAAGAAGTGATTTCACAGAAAGCGATATATCATTAGGAAAGGTAAATTTAGAAAATGCAATAGAATTTAATAATGAAAAATTAAATAGTGAAACTTTGCATAATTTTGATTCTAGAAAAGCTGTAGTTGATGAGATAATTTTAAATATATTAAAAGATGATAAATTTACAGTTGTGCTTGATTTAGGAGCTGTAAGTGTTCCTAAAGATAAGATGGAAAGATTTATTATTGAACTTATACCAAGACTTAAAGAAATAGGAGCGGGACTTGAAATAAAAAATAATAATATACTAAGTAGTGATTTTCTAAGTAAAAATGGAATTTAGGAAGGAGCAATAAATGGAAGAAGAGATTGAAAGTAAAAGAAAAAGTAAACATTCAAGTGATGAAAAAAAAGGAAATATATTTGTAAAAATTATAATTTGTTTAATAATGTTTGTAATAATTGTAGCAATTTTTGGAATTATATGGTATAATACATCTTTATCAGGAACAGGGACAAGCGATGAAAAAGTAGAAATAGACATACCACTTGGTTCTAATAGCAGTACAATAGCAGAGATTTTAAAAGAAAATGACTTAATAAAAAGTTCTTTAACATTCAAAATATATGTAAAAATGAACAATGTAACTACATTTCAAGCAGGAAGTTATACTTTAACAAAAGATATGAATGTTGAAACAATAGTTGAATCACTTCAAAGTGGTATAGTTTTCAAAGATACAAGCTATAACCTAACATTTGTAGAAGGAAAAACAATGCCATATATTGCTAAAGTAATTGCAGAAAACACTGATAACACAGAACAAGATGTATATGATTTGCTAAAAGATGAAGAATATTTAGATAGTTTAATTGATGAATATTGGTTCATAACAGATGAAATAAAAAAAGCTGATATATACTATCCATTGGAAGGGTATTTATTCCCTGACACTTATTCATTTGATGAGAAAGATGTCCCTGTCAAAGAAATTTTTAAAACTATGTTAGATAAGATGAAAAACGTATTAGAACCATATAAAACAGATATAGAAAAGAGTAGTTATACGCCACATGAACTTTTGACTTTAGCTTCAATTATTGAAACAGAGGCAATTTTTGATAAAGACAGAAAAGATGTATCAAGTGTATTTTATAATAGATTAAGTGTAGATATGTCATTAGGATCAGACGTTACTACATATTACGCTTTTAAAATCGAACTGGGAACACGTGATTTAAATAAAGATGAAATAAATACATATAATCCATATAATACTCGTGGACCTAATATGAATGGTAAATTGCCAGTTGGACCAGTGTCTAATCCTTCGAAAGCTTCAATAGAAGCAGCTATTTACCCAAATGATACTGATAATTTATTCTTTGTTGCAGATAAAGAAGGTAATATATATTTTACAAAAACTAACGAAGAACATCAAGCTAAAGTAAATGAAATAAAAGCCAATAACGATTGGATATTTTAACCAGAAAAGAAAGGAAGGACTTAAAAATGAATGAATACAGAACACATAATTGTGGGGAAATTAGAAAAAATGATGTTGGAAAGAAGATTAAGATTGCAGGTTGGGTTCAAACTGTAAGAGACTTAGGAGGTCTTGTTTTCGCAGATATAAGAGACCAATATGGAATAACACAAGCTGTTACATCTGGTACAGGAGAATTAGTTGAAATTGTATCTCATATACCAGTAGAATCAACAGTTTCTATTGAAGGAGTTGTTAGATTAAGAAGCGAAGAGACGATTAATGAAAAAATGCCAACAGGTGAAGTTGAAGTAGTTATCGAGACAATACAAATACTTGGAAAAAGGACTAAAAATTTGCCATTTGAAGTAAATGCAGATGCTGAAGTTAGAGAAGATTTAAGACTTCAATATAGATTTTTAGATTTAAGGAATGAAAAATTAAAAAATAATATATTGTTAAGAGCAAAAGTAATTCAATTTTTGAGAGAACAGATGATTAAACGTGGTTTTACAGAAGTACAAACTCCAATACTTACCAGTTCATCTCCAGAAGGAGCACGTGATTATCTAGTCCCAAGTAGAGTACATCCAGGTAGGTTTTATGCACTTCCACAAGCTCCACAACAATTCAAACAACTTCTTATGGTTTCTGGAATAGATAGATACTTCCAAATCGCACCATGCTTTAGAGATGAAGATGCAAGAGCAGATAGAGCTCCAGGTGAATTTTATCAATTAGATATGGAAATGGCTTTTGCTACACAAGAAGACGTTTTTGAGGTTATGGAGAAGGTTATGTATGATACTTTTAATACTTTCTCTGAAAAGAAAGTTGCAGAATATCCATTTCCAAGAATAACATATAAAGATGCTATGCTTAAATATGGTTCTGATAAACCTGATTTGAGAAATCCATTAATTATACAAGATGTTACTGAAATTTTCCAAAATGTAGAATTTAATGCATTCAAAAATAAAACAGTAAGGGTTATTTGCACGCCAGATATTTCTGACCAACCACGTAAATTCTTTGATGACATGGTTGATTATGCAACATCAGAATGTGGAGCAAAAGGCTTAGCATGGCTTAAAGTACATGAAGATTTTTCTCTACAAGGACCTATTGCTAAATTTATTGATGAAAAACATACAGAGGAATTAATTAAGAAAACAGGATTAAAGCCAAATCAAGCTATATTCTTTATTGCAGATGAAGAGAGAGTTGCCACAAATATTGCAGGAGAAGTTAGAAAAGAATTAGGAAAAAGGTTAAATTTAATAGATGAAAGTATGTTCAAATTCTGCTGGATAATAGATTTTCCAATGTATGAATTATCAGATGAAGGTAAAATTGAGTTTAGTCATAATCCATTTTCTATGCCACAAGGTGGAATGGAAGCTTTAGAAACTATGGAACCACTTGATATACTTGCATATCAATATGATATTGTTTGCAATGGAATCGAGTTATCGTCTGGAGCTGTTAGAAATCATGATCCAGAACTTATGATTAAAGCTTTTGATATTGCAGGATATTCGAAAGATGTAATTGAAGAAAAGTTCTCTGCATTATTTAATGCTTTTCAATTTGGTGCACCACCTCATGCAGGAATTGCACCTGGTGTTGATAGAATGTTAATGCTTTTAACAGATGAGTCAAATATAAGAGGTGTTATTGCATTTCCTATGAATAGCAAGGCTCAAGATTTGCTTATGGGTTCTCCAGGAAGAGTTACTGATGAGCAATTGAGAGATGTTCACATAAAACTTGATGTAAAAAAATAATAATTTAAAACAATTATTTTCAAGTTTTCAAAAAATCTTAATTTAGGAATATTATTAAAATCACCTGAATATATTTAATTAAATTTAATATGTTTAGGTGATTTTTTGAAAACTGTATATATAAGTGAAAAACGAAAACTCACTGCAAGAAAAATTAAAAGAATTGCAAAGAAGATTGATAAGATAGGAAGAACAGAAAATATTGCAGTGGCGATTTCTAATGATTTAAGAGAAAATAAAGAGTTGTTAGAAGAACTTGAAAGTCGCAATTTTATGATTCTTAACCGGTAGATGGCTTTTTAAGTTTTTGATATTGGATGCAATTAAATATATTTCAGAGTTGAGCCACAAAGATGTTCAAATGCTAAGTGCTGCATTACTTATACAAAAAGCAGATGATATAATTTTTGCTGAAATTATGGAAATTGCTCAAAATGTGAAAGTTCTTAAAATAATTACAGATAATATAAATAAATTTTCATATGCTGAAAGAAAATTATATAAAAATTATGGTATAGGTTTGCAAGTAACAAGTAACAGAAAGAAGAGCTTGAAAGACGTTGATATTGTCGTAAATTTAGATTTTAACGAGCAAAAATTAAAAGAATGTAAATTTAATCCTTTAGCAACAATAATTAGCGTAAACGAAAAAATAGAGCCTAGCAACATAAAAGGAAATATTGTAGACTATTATCAAATAGAATATAATGAAGATGTGGCAAAAGATGTTATTGATAATTTAAATGTTGATAATAATGTTTTGTATGAAAGTTTAATATATAAAAAAGATACTTTTTCACATATAAAAAACCAGATAGAACTAGATGGAGTAAGGCTTACAGGACTTTTTGCTGGAAATAATAAATTAATACTTGACAAACAAAAAAATATGGCGTAATATATTAATAAAATTTAAACACAAGGAAGGATGATATAGAATGGAAAATAAAGAAGTCATTATGACACAGGAAGGATATAACAATATAGAAAAAGAATTGGAATATTTAAAAACTGAAAAAAGAACAGAAATAGCAGAAAGAATAAAAGTTGCTTTAGGATTTGGAGATTTATCAGAAAATTCTGAGTATGATGAAGCTAAAAATGCACAAGCTCAAAATGAGATAAAAATTGCAGACTTAGAGAATAAACTAAGATATGCAAAGATAATAAATGAAGCCGAAATAGATACTAAGACAGTACAAATAGGAAATACAGTTAAGATTAGAGATTTAGAGTTTAATGAAGATTTTGAATATACAATTGTTGGTTCAACAGAAGTTGATTTATCACAAAATAAAATTTCAAATGAGTCACCAATAGGACTTGCACTTCTTGGAGCTAAGAAGAACCAAGTTGTAGAGGTACAAATTCCAGATGGTATTGCAAAATATAAAGTGCTTAGTATAACGGTAAAGTAATTGGAAAAAATAGATTTTTAGTAACAGTTTAGTGATTTTTATATAAATAATTGCAAAGCCTGAAAAATAGTTGTTTTTACATTCACTTGGTGTCGCAATCTCCAATCTAAAATATTAGTATGTCGATTGCTCCAATTCGCACTCGCTTCGCTCGTTTGGTCGCTTACGCGTTCATTTCAAAACAACTATTTTACAGGCTTTTTCTAAAATTCGCTAAACTGTTACGATTTTTATACAGAAATCTAATTTTTTTTAAATATATATTGAAATTTTCATAATTTTGTTATAAAATTCTAAAGGATATTAATTGAAAGGAAGTAATGTATGATAACATTAGAAGATGTTAAGAAGAACGAAGAGGTACAAGCTTTGATAGAAGGTACACAAAAGCAACTTAATGGATTAGGCTATACAGAACACTCTATAAGGCATGTTTCTATTGTGTCAACAAGAGCAGGGGAGATTTTAAATGCTCTTGGTTATCCAAAAGAGAGAGTGGAACTTGCAAAAATTGCTGGATATTTGCATGATATAGGAAATTGTATAAATAGAAAAGATCATGCACATTCAGGTGCTATTCTTGCATACAACATTTTGAAAGAAGTAGGAATGAATGTAAGCGATAGAACTGAAATTATGATGGCAATCGGAAATCACGATGAAGAAACAGGTACAGCAGTTAGTGATATTTCAGCTGCTTTAATACTTGCAGATAAATCTGATGTTCATAGAGATAGGGTTGTAAATACGAATATTGGAACGTTCGATAAACATGATAAAGTAAATTATTCTGTAACAAATGCAAGACTTGTAATGAATAAAGAAGAAAGAAAAATAACATTAGATTTAACAATAGATACAGAACTTTGTCCGGTACTAGACTATTTCGAGATTTTTATAGATAGAATGATTATGAGTAAATATGCAGCAAAATATTTAAAAATATGGTTTGAATTAATAATAAATGATACAAAATTGTTGTAAGAAAGGAATGGTAACAAGAAGTGGAAAAAAAATTAAAAATCATTTTATGTGTTGTACTAACTATTTTAATAGCATTAGTAGCATTTTTAGGGGTATATTCAAAAGATGAGGCTGGTATTTTATATAAAAGTAAATTACCAGATTATGTTTTATCTTCAGATTTTAAAAATAAAAGAGTTTCAAGTTTTATAATCGATGATTCAACGGAAGAAAAAATTTATGATGCAGATGGAAAGGAAGTTGATTCAATTCCAGAAGGTGAGTCAGAAGATAATTATAAGAAAGAAGAAACAAAAATAAATCCAGACTGGACACGAACACTTGAAAATTATGAAAAAGCTAAAGAAATTTTAGAGGGAAGATTAAAAATTTTAGCGATAGACAATTATTTAATAAGACTTGATAAAGCAACTGGAAATCTTGCAGTTGAGCTTACTGATGAATTAGATACTGATACAACTTTACAATATTTATCTGCTAAAGGTGATTTTGAAATAACAGATACAGATACTGGTGATGTATTAATGGACAGAAGTGATTTAGATAATGTTTCTGTAATTTATGGACGAGATCCAGATAATTTAAGTGCAATTAATGTATATGTAGATTTCAAATTTAATAAAACAGGTAAAGAAAAACTTGCACAAATAAGTAGAGATTATATAAAAGTTGAAGAAAGTGAAGAAGAAACAGAAACAACTGATGAGACAGATGAGGCAGAAAATAGTGAAGATACTGAAGATACAGAGAGTGAAGAATCAAAACAAAAAACTATAACAATTACAATAGAAGGACAAACCTTTAATTCAACATATTTTGGAGAAGAAATGACAACAGGAGAATTGCCTGTTTCAATTGGTTCAGCATCAAATACAGACGATTTACAAACATATTTGAAAAGAGGACAAATGTATGAAATGTTATTAAATAACGATGAAATGCCTTTAACATATACTATAACAAATAGCGAAGTAGTTAGAGGAAATCTTGCAGAAAATGGATTAAAAATAGCAACTATTATTGTAGGAGTTATATTTGCAATTATTGCTATATATTCAATAATAAAATATAAAGCTGATGGATTAATAATGACTATATCATACATTTTTGCAAGTGCTTTACTTGCCTTATTAGTAAGATATACAAGAACTGTGGTTTCTATAAATAGTTTTATGGCAGGTGCATTGTTATTAATAGTTAATAGCTATATAATAATTGAAGTTTTAAGATTAATAAATAACGAAGAAATGAGTGTTTGGTCATCATTTAAAAATGCTTGCTTAAAAAACATACTCCTTATTGTGATTGCAATTATTATAGCAGTTGTATTTACATTTATGAGTAATGTAAAAGCATATTCTTTTGGTATAACATTGTTCTATGGAGTGATAAGTATAGCAATTTCTAATTTCTTGATATTGAGAACAATGCTTTTAGCACATCATGAAAAATAAATTAAATGATATTGTGTAAAGATACACGATGGAAAATGGAGGATAGAAATGAAACATAAATTTATAATACCACTTACAATTATAATTATAGTAATAGGCGTTATTGTTGCATGTATTTTTGGCTTTAATCTAGGAGAAAAATATAAAATGCAAACAAGACTTAGAATACCATTTGAAGAAAGCTTTGATATAAGTGATGTAAAGCAAATAGCAGATGATGTATTAGGAGGAGCTTCATACACGATTGGTTATTCAGATGATTTTAAATCAAGTGTAGAAATATATATTGAGGGAGTAACAGACGAGCAATTTCAAAATTTTGAAAATAAATTAAAAGAAAAATATCCAACTTTCGCAGATGATGAAAACACGGAAGAAACTGAAGAAACAACTGAAACAGAAGAAACAAAAATTGCTGAAAGTAAAATTATTATAGGAACGGTTATGCCTGAAACAAATCCATTTGATTTGGTAAAAGTATATATTAAACCTATGTTAATTACATTAGCTATAGTAATTGTATTGCTTACTATTTATGCTAGAAAGTATGGAATTATAAAAGCTTTATTTAGTAATTTGGCGTTAATTTTGGCAATAAATGCCGTTTATGTAAGTTTGATTGCAATATGTAGAATACCTTTAAATGAATATATAATTTCTTTTGGAATATTTATATATGGAATAAGCCTAATTTGTGCAAGTATTTATTCTAAAACTATAGCTAAAAATTAGGAAAAATTGAGTTTTTCATTATAAATTATGTGTGACCTCAAAGTAAAGCAAGAAAGGAATGAATTTTACTATGTTAGAAAATATGGAAACTTTAGTTAATTTATGTAAGGCTAGAGGATATATATATGCAGGTTCTGAAATTTACGGTGGACTTGCAAATTCATGGGATTATGGACCACTTGGAGTTGAATTGAAGAATAATATCAAAAATGCATGGAGAAAAAAATTTATTCAAGAAAATAAATTAAATGTTGGTATAGATTCAGCTATACTTATGAATCCACAAGTATGGGTTGCATCAGGTCATGTTGGGGGATTTTCAGATCCATTGATTGACTGTAAAGAATGTAAAACTCGCCATAGAGCTGATAAATTAATTGAAGAATGGATGCATAAAAATAATTGTGAGCAAGTTGTTGACGGTTGGCCAGATGACAAAATGATTGCATATATGCAAGTACATCATATTACTTGCCCAAATTGTGGAAAAGAAAATTTCACAGGTATTAGAAAGTTTAATTTAATGTTTAAAACTTTCCAAGGTGTTACAGAGGATGCTAAATCAGAAATATATTTGAGACCAGAAACAGCCCAAGGAATATTTATCAATTTTAAAAATGTGCAAAGAACTTCAAGAAAGAAAATTCCTTTTGGAATTGCACAAATTGGTAAATCATTTAGAAATGAAATAACACCAGGTAACTTCATATTTAGAACAAGAGAATTTGAACAAATGGAATTAGAATTTTTCTGTAAACCAGGAACAGATTTGACATGGCATAGTTATTGGAAAGAATTTTGTAAAGAATTTTTAGTTTCTCTTGGTATGAGTGAAGGTAATATTAGATTAAGAGACCATGAAAAAGAGGAATTAAGCCATTATAGTAATGCAACAACAGATATAGAATTTGCATTCCCATTTGGTTGGGGAGAACTTTGGGGTATTGCAGATAGAACTGATTTTGATTTAAAAAGGCATATGGAATGTTCAAATACTGATTTATCATATTTAGATGATGAAACTAATGAAAGATATATACCATATTGTATTGAACCATCTCTTGGTTGTGATAGGGCAATGCTTACTTTTCTTTGCAATGGATATTGTGAAGAAGAAATTGGAGAAGGAGATGTAAGAACAGTTTTAAAATTACATCCAGCACTTGCACCATATAAAGTTGCTGTATTACCATTATCAAAGAAACTTTCACCAAAAGCAGAAGAAGTATATCAAGAACTTACTAAACATTTTATGTGTGATTATGATGCTTCTGGTAGTATTGGAAAGCGTTATAGAAGACAAGATGAAATTGGTACACCATATTGTGTAACAATAGATTTTGATACAGAAAATGATAATACTGTAACAGTTAGAGATAGAGATACAATGGAACAAACAAGAATGAAAATAGATGAGATTGCTGAATATGTAGAAGGAAAAATGGAATTTTAATATTTGTAATAATTGTTTTATAAATTATAAAATGGGAATTTGTTGGTGATTAGATAAAAGGAAGGTGTTAATGAGAATTTTAGAGCTATTAAAAGAAAATATTGGCAATGAAAATGTTAAAGAAAATGAAGAAATGTCAAAACATACTTCATTTAAAACAGGAGGAAAAGCTGATATTTTTGTGAAAATAGATAATGTGGATAGTTTAAAATACGTTATAAATCTATCTAACAAACATAAAATTCCAATATTTATTTTAGGTAATGGGAGTAATATTTTAGTTACTGACAAAGGAATACGTGGAATCGTATGTCAAATAAATATTACTAAATTTGAAATAAATATACAAGGAAAAGACATTTTTGTTACATGTGGTTCAGGATGCAAAGTACCAGAAATTGCACAAAAATTGTTAAAAGAGGAAATATCTGGTTTTGAATTTGCTTCTGGAATACCAGGAACTATTGGTGGAGCAATTAGAATGAATGCAGGAGCACATGGAAAAGAAATGAAAGATATTGTTGTTTCTAGTTCATGTATTGATATGAGTGGCAATATTTTTGAATTTGACTTAGCTCAGCATAAATTTGAATACAGGAATAGCATATTTTCGAATAAAAAATACATAATATTAGAAAGTACATTGAAAATGCAATCTGGTGATAAAAATGAAATAAATAGAAAAATGCAAGAATATTTGAAATATAGGAAAGAAAACCAACCTTTTGATAAACCTTCTGCAGGCAGTACTTTTAAAAGAGGTGATGGTTTTATTACTGCTAAAATTGTAGATGAATGTGGGCTTAAGGGAAAGCAAATTGGTGGAGCTCAAGTATCTACAAAACATGCTGGCTTTATAATCAATAATGGCAATGCTTCTTCTAAAGATATTTTGGATTTGATTGATTTTGTTAAAAGTACAGTTTTTGAAAAGACTGGTAAGGTGATTGAGCTTGAAGTAGAAGTTGTGGGAGAAGAATAAATTTCAAGTTTTTGCCCAAAGTACTTGCATTTTTAATTAAAATGTAGTAAAATAGAAAAGTGTTAAAAATTACCTTTTTCGTGGCTTAAGGTATAAACACCTCTTAAGCTAGGAAATTGGCAAATAATTGAGTGGAGGTGTAATTATGACAAAGGAAAGAAAACAACAAATCATTGAAACATATAAGAGAGATGAAAAAGATACTGGTTCACCAGAGGTACAAATCGCTCTTTTAACAGAAAGAATCAATGAACTTACAGAGCATTTAAAAATACATGTTAAAGATAATCATTCAAGACGTGGACTTTTAAAAATGGTTGGTAAGAGAAGAAATCTTTTAAACTATTTATCTAAAAAAGATGAAGACAGATATAAAGAAATAGTTAAAAAATTAAATTTAAGAAAGTAATTTATTAATGAGGCGTTTGTTACTAAACGCCTCAAAAGTCTATAAGATAATAAATAAGGAGTAATAAATATGTTTAGAACTTTTGAAACAGAACTTGCTGGAAGAAAATTAGTAATAGAAAATGGTAAAATTGCAGAACTTGCTAATGGAAGTGTAATGGTAAGATATGGTGAAACTGTAGTTATGGTTAATGTTACAGCTTCTAAAGAGCCAAAGGAAGGAATAGATTTTTTCCCTCTTTCAGTAGATTATGAAGAAAAACTTTATTCAGTTGGAAAAATCCCTGGTGGATATACAAAAAGAGAGGGAAAACCTGCTGATAAGGCAATTTTAACATCAAGGGCAATTGATAGACCAATTCGTCCTTTATTCCCAAAAGATTTTAGAAATGATGTTTGTGTAATTGCAACAGTATTATCAGTTGAACCTGATAATTCACCTGAAGTTACAGCTATGATTGGTACTTCAGCAGCACTTGCAATATCAGATATACCATTTGGAGGACCTACTGCTGCTGTTAATGTGGGATATGTTGATGGACAAATTATAATTAATCCTACTCTTGAACAAAGAGCTAAAACTGATTTAAATCTTACAGTTGCTGGTACTTTAGATAAAGTTACTATGATTGAAGCTGGAGCTAATGAGATACCAGAGGATATCATGCTTGAGGCTATTAAAAAAGGACATCAAGAGATTATAAAAATTTGTAAATTTATTTCTGATATTCAAAAAGAAATTGGAAAGCCTAAGTTTGAATATAAATCTTTTGCAGTATCTGAGGATTTATATGCAGAAGTTGAAAATGAATATAAAGACAGAATGTATGAAGATGTACAAGCTCAAGACAAAGAAGTAAGAGATGCTAATATAGATAAATTAACAGAAGATATTACTGCATTTTTGACTGAGAAACACGGAGAAGAATTTGTAGAAGAAAATAAGCAAGAAATTGGAGAAATAATCTACAAATTAGAGAAAAAATGCGTTAGGAAAATGATTTATGAAGAACACAAACGTCCAGATGGAAGAGCAATAGATGAAATTAGACCTCTTTCTTGTGAAGTAGGAATTTTACCAAGAGTACATGGTAGTGCCATATTTACAAGAGGACAAACACAAGTTATGTCTATTGCAACTCTTGGTATGCTATCAGAAGCACAAGATTTAGATGGATTAGACGAAGAAGTTACAAAACGTTATATGCATCAATATAATTTCCCATCATATAGTGTAGGAGAGGCAAGAACTTCAAGAGGCCCAGGAAGACGTGAAATTGGACATGGTGCCCTTGCAGAAAAAGCACTTGTTCCAGTACTTCCATCAGAAGAAGAATTCCCATATGCAATACGTGTTGTATCTGAAGTTTTATCTTCAAATGGTTCAACATCTCAAGGTAGTATATGTGGAAGTACGCTTGCATTGATGGATGCTGGTGTTCCAATAAAAGCTCCAGTTGCAGGTATTTCAACAGGACTTGTTACTGATAGTGAAGATCCATCTAAATATATAATGCTTACAGATATTCAAGGAATTGAAGATTTCTTTGGAGATATGGATTTTAAAGTTGGTGGAACTCATAAAGGAATTACTGCTATACAAGTAGATATAAAAATAGATGGTTTGACATATAATATTATTGACGAAGCTTTTGCTAGAACAAAGAAGGCAAGAGAATATATCTTAGATGAAATTATGTTGAAACAAATTGATAAACCAAGAGCTGAACTTTCAAAATATGCACCTAAAATAACACAAACAAAAATAAAAGTTGATAAAATAAAAGATGTTATTGGACCTGGTGGAAAAATGATTAATAAAATCATCGATGAAACTGGAGTAAAAATAGATATTCAAGAAGACGGAAATGTATTTATTTATTCTAATGACAAAGATAGAGGAGAAAAAGCTTTGGCTATGATTGATGACATTACTAGAGAAATAGAAGTTAATGGTGTTTATCAAGGTAAAGTTGTTAGAATTATGAATTTTGGTGCATTTGTTGATGTTGGAGGAGGTAAAGAGGGACTTCTTCATATTTCAAAGATTTCAGATAAAAGAATAAATAAGGTTGAAGATGTACTAAAAGTAGGAGATACAGTTAAAGTTAAGGTTTATGAGATTGACGAGCAAGGTAGAATTAACCTTACAGCCAAAGGATTGGATTAGAGGTTAGAAGTGAGAGGTTACAAATCTAATACACTAACTTCTAAATATTAAAGATTTAATAAATTTTTAGGAAATAATTGCTTTTTTTGTAAAAATATAGTATAATAAAAAACGTGGGGCGAAATGCCAATAAACCACTAGGGCTATAAGTCTTTGAAGATACAATAAGAAAGGGGTAAAAAATGGAATATTTGAATATATTACAACAAGCAATAATTTGGGTAATAACAATATTTTGGTTATATCAATTGCTCATTAGTATATGTTCGTTTGTAAAATTAAAAGATAAGCCATTAATTACTAAAAAAAATCATAAGTTTATGGCAATCATTCCTGCTCATAATGAGGAATCGGTTGTAGGAAATTTGATAGAAAGTTTAAAAAATCAAGATTATCCTAAGGATTTGTTAGATATTTATGTAATTGCAGATAATTGTACTGATAATACAAAAGAAATTGCAGAAAAAGCAGGAGCATTAGTTCTTGAAAGAAATTCGATAGAAGGACGTACAAAAGGGCATGCACTTCAATGGTTTTTATCTAAAAAGATAGAAGAAAATGCAGATTATGATGCTTTCTGTGTATTTGATGCTGATAATATAGTTGATAAAAATTTTATAAAAAATATGAATAAAAAATTATGCCAAGGAGAAGAAGTTGTTCAAGGATATAGAGACATTAAAAATCCTGCAGATAGTTGGATTGCTTCTGGATACGCAATTTTTTATTGGATGATGAATAGATTTTATCATTTAGCTAGATACAATTTAGGGTTGTCTCCATTAATAAATGGAACAGGCTTTATGGTTAAATTCGATGTTATTAAACCTAATGGTTGGGAAACTTATACTTTAACAGAAGACATAGAGTTTTCACTTCAAAGAATAATTGCAGGAAGAAAACTTGGCTGGGCAACAGATGCAATAGTATATGATGAACAACCAGTTGGATTTAAGCAAAGTTGGTCACAACGTTCTAGATGGACAGTTGGTCATATTCAATGTATGGAAAGATATACCAAAAAACTTGCTTGTGCAGTAAAAGAGAAAAAGAATTTAGTAACTTTTGATGGATTGCTATATATATTTGGAAGTATTCCAATGTTTGTTATTACAATATTATTACTTGTAATAAATGCAACATTATATATAGGAGATTCAATAACAAAATTAGACCTTATACAAAGTTATATTAGATATCTTATTCCCACATTTATTTTACCAATACTAACGGGAGTCCTAATTATGAAACTAGATAAAAGACCAATTCGTCCAATGATTAAGGGATTGATATTCTATCCATTATTCTTAGGAAGTTGGATTGCAATAAACTTTAAATGCTTGTTCAAGAGAGAAACAAATTGGGAAAAGATAGAACACGTTAGAGATATAAAGATAAATGAGGTAATATAAAATATTATTTAAGGTAGCGTGTAAATGATAAAGTTTACACGCTATATTAATTTTTTATTGTTAAGCTTTCATAGTTTTTATGATAGAAGGAGGATTATATGAAAAAATCAAATGTTGCACATATTGTATTAATAGTTCTTGGAATTATTTTTATAAGTTTAAGTGCATTTCACACTTCACTATGGTTTGATGAAAGTTATTCGGTTGCAATGGCAAAGCATAGCTTTTCTGAAATATGGACAATTACAGGGGGAGATGTACATCCACCAGTATATTATTGGTTGATACATATTGTATATCTAATATTTGGAAATAACATTCTAATGTTTAGATTGTTTTCTGTACTAGCAGTAGTTATACTAGGAATATTAGGATATACTCATATAAGGAAAGATTTTGGTGAAAAAACAGGATTGTATTTTTCATTCTTAGTTTTCTTTTTACCAGTAATCACATCGTATGCACAAGAAATTAGAATGTATAGTTGGGCTTGCTTATTTGTAACAATAACGGCACTTTATGCTTATAGATTTTATAAAAATATTAAAGAAGGTAAATCAAGTAAAAACTTAAAGAATCTTATAATCTTTGGTATATTTAGTATTTTATCATGCTATACACACTATTATGCTTTAGTGACAGTTGCTTTAATTAATTTATTATTATTAGTTTATGTTATAAAGAATAAGAGTAAAGCTAAAAAATCATTTATTGAATTCTTGATTCTTGCAGTTGTACAAATTGTATTGTATATTCCATGGCTTGGATATCTATTTAGTCAGATACATCATGTACAAGGTGGGTTCTGGATTGCAATGGGAATAGTTCAAACACCTGTTGAAGTTTTGAGTTTCCAATTAAGACGCCAATTAGATAATCACTTTGCAATGAATTTACATACAATAATAGCTTTGCTTGTATCATTAATTTTATATGTTTATTTGTATTTCAAAATACGCAAAGGGAGAAGTAATGGAACAGATGTAAAGCCTGCTATATTTAGCTTCGCAGTATATATTGGTGTTGTTTTGCTAATGTGCTTGCTTTCATTAATTATTTGGCAACCAATACTATTTTCAAGATATTTATTTATTTTGACAGGGTTATGGATATTTGGAGTAAGTTTCTTACTTGCACAGGATACAAAGAAGAGCAATATTCTTATAATCTTCGGCGTGATATTAATACTTTCATGTATTGCTAATGTACAAAATATGAATATAAACTTGAGTTCATCAAATGATGAAGTATATAATTATATGAAAGATTACGTTAAGGAAGATGATATAATAGTATACTCAAATATAGGAAATGGTGGAGTAGTATGTGCGTTGTTCCCTGACAATAAACAATATTTCTTAAATTTTGATCATTGGGATATAGATGTTGCATATCAAGCATATGGACCAGGTATGGAAACAGTATATGATTATAGTTTCTTAGATAATTATACAGGAAGAATTTGGCTAATCGATTCAGAGAATATGGGATTATTTGAGAATATACCAAAGAATAATATTATTACTGTATATGAGTCGAAAGAAATATATACTGCATATCATGATTACATATATAATATAATGTTAATAGAAAAATATTAATTTATACACGAGATATGGAGGAAAAGAGTATGTTTAATAAAATTACTGTTTATGCATTTGTTGGACCTTCAGGAACTGGAAAAAGTTATAGAGCACGGATTAGTGGCTAGTGAAAATAATATAAATTATATTATAGACGATGGACTTTTCATTAAAGGAAATGAAGTAATTGCAGGTTCATCAGCTAAAAAGGCTCCAACAAAGATAGAAACTGTAAAACATGCTCTTTTTCAAAAGCCAGAGGAAAAGAAAGAGATACAAGATGCAATAAAAAAATTTAAACCTGATCGTATTATGATACTTGGTACATCAGATAGTATGGTACAAAAAATCGCAGAGAATCTCGAACTTCCAAAAATAAGTAAGATTATTAGAATTGAAGATATTGCAACAGAAGAAGAAATGGCAACAGCAAGAAGAATACGTGTAACAGAAGGAAAGCATGTTATACCAGTGCCTACATTTGAAATAAAAAAAGATTTTTCAGGGTATATCTTAGATCCGCTTCAAATTTTCAAATCAAAAGGATTAGGTAAGGCACCATATCTTTCTGAAAAATCGATTATACGTCCAACATTTAGTTATATGGGCAATTTTACAATTTCAGATTCTGTTTTTAGACAAATTATAGAATATATTGCATATAAAACTCCAGCTATATACCGTATTGGAAAGCTTCGTATCCAAAAATACGAAGAAGGTCCAAGTTTATATATAGAAGTAACAGTTGAATACGGATATAATATAATGGAGGCTTTATCTGCGTTTAAAACTAAATGTATAAAAGAAATAGAAAATTTAACTGCAATGAATATTCAAAATTTAGAAATTTTTGCTAGAGGAATACATATTCCTGAGGGAAAGGAAGAATAATATATGTCGTTTATTGTAGCAATAGATGGACCTGCAGGAACGGGAAAGGGAACTGTAACTAAGGAAATTGCTAAGAAATTAAATTTGATAAATATTGATACTGGAAGTATGTATAGATGTGTTACACTTGCATGTATGCAAAAAGGAATATTGCCTTCTCAAATTGATAAAATCCAAGAAGTTTTAAATGATATTGAAATAAATTTAGAAAATAAATCATGTATTCAAAAAGTTTTCTTAAATGGAAAAGATGTGTCTAAAGAAATAAGAACACCAGAAGTTGATGCACTTGTTGCAAAGTTTGCTGCAATAAAATGTGTAAGGGATAAATTGACTCCTATACAAAGAAAAATGGGAGAAGAAAATAATGTGATTATGGAAGGACGAGACATTGGAACAGTTGTATTTCCTAACGCTGATGTTAAGATTTTTTTAGATTGCTCTGTTGAAGAAAGAGCAAATAGAAGGTACAAACAGAATTTAAAAAAAGGTATTGAAGAAAGTTATGAAGAAGTACTTTCTTCAATAAAAGAAAGGCATAAGCTAGAAACTGAAAGAAAAATTGCTCCTTTTGTTAAAGCAGATGATGCTATTTTAGTTGATACAACTAATATGTCAATAGATGAAGTTATATCTAAAATTGAAGAGATTATACAAAATAAAAGAAATAATTGCAGTAATGTTTGTTAAAATCATTTCCTCAGGTATCTTAGCGAAAATCGATTGTGAATTGTAACTACAAATGAATGGAGTGAATGTAATTTATGGTCAGAGCAATAATTAAGTTTTTTCTTATTATAACCACACGATTTCTATATAGAATAAAAATAATAGGTAAAGAGTACATAGAGAAGGATAAGGCTTATATCTTATGCCCAAATCATACAAGCAATTGGGATCCACCATTACTTGCAGGAATCTTAAAAAGAAATGATGTATATTTTCTTGCTAAGGAAGAAATGTTTGTTAATGGTTTTATAAAGTGGCTTGCAGTAAAAGTACATGCTCTTCCTGTAAAGAGGGGAAAACAAGATGTAGGTTTATTGAAAAATACAACAAAGATTTTGAAAGAAAATCATATTGTTTTAATATTCCCAGAGGGAACAAGAAATGGAATAAAAAAGAATGGAAAAATACAAAATGGAGCTGTTTTAATAAGTCTTATGTCAGGAGTTCCAATAATTCCTATGGGGATAAATGCAAAGAAAAATTATAGACCTTTTTCTAAAGTAGTAATTAATATTGGTAAACCAATAGATTTGAATGAATATAAAGATAAAAGAAGCGATAAAAAAACTTTGGATAATTTAAGTAAAGAGCTTATGGAGGAAATGATTAGATTGACAAATACCGAAATTTAGTGTATAATAATATATTAGTTTGAAATAAAGAGGAGAAAGATTATGAATAACAAAAATATTAGAAATATTGCAATAATCGCACACGTAGATCATGGAAAAACTACACTTGTAGACGAACTTTTAAAACAAAGTCATGTATTTAGAGATAATGAGCAAGTTCAAGAAAGAGTTATGGATTCAAATGACCTAGAAAAGGAAAGAGGTATAACTATTCTTTCTAAAAATACGTCTGTAATGTATAATGGTATAAAAATTAATATAGTAGATACACCAGGACATGCTGATTTTGGTGGCGAAGTAGAAAGAGTTTTAAAAACAGTAGATGGAGTTTTGCTTTTAGTAGATGCATTTGAAGGAACAATGCCTCAAACAAGAGAAGTTTTAAAGAAATCTTTAGCATTAAATTTAAAGCCAATTGTTGTAATTAATAAAATAGATAGACCAGGTTCTAATCCTGCAAAAGTGGTTGACGAAGTATTAGAGTTATTTATAGAACTAGATGCTAATGATGAACAATTGGAATTTCCAGTTGTATATACATCTGCCAAACTTGGTATTGCGAAACTAAATATGAATGATAAAGATGGAAATATGGATTTACTATTTAAGACAATAGTAGATAATATAAATCCTCCTAATTGTGATGAAGATGGAAAGGCACAAATGTTAGTTTCAAATATTGATTATGATGATTATGTTGGAAGAATTGCTGTTGGAAGAGTAGAAAGAGGAGTTATAAAAGCAGGAATGCCAGTTACTGTTTGTAAAAAAGATGGAAAAACAGCAAATGGAAAGATTGCAAAAGTATATACTCATGTTGGGTTAGAAAAAAGAGAAGTTGAAGAAGCGAAAGCTGGAGATATTATAGAATTTTCAGGAATTGCAGATATTAATATTGGTGAAACAATTTGTGATCCAGAATGTGTTGAAAAAATTGAGTTTGTTGATATAGATGAACCTACTGTTACAATGACATTTAGTGTAAACAATGGTCCGTTTGCAGGAAGAGAAGGAGAATTTGTAACATCAAGACATATAAGAGATAGATTGTTTAAAGAGCTTGAAAGAAATGTAAGCTTAAGAGTTTCAGAAACATCTACACCTGATTCTTTTGAAGTTGCAGGTCGTGGAGAACTTCACCTTTCTGTATTAATAGAAACAATGAGAAGAGAAGGTTTTGAGCTTTTAGTTTCACGTCCTAAAGTTATCATAAAAGAGATAAATGGAGTAAAATGTGAACCTATCGAAAGATTAGTTGTAAACGTACCTGATGAATTTGTTGGTAATGTAATTGAAAAACTTGGAAAAAGAAAAGCAGAAATGATAAATATGGAGCCAGCTGAAGAAGGACATACAAAAATTGAATTTAAAATACCTGCTAGAGGGTTGATTGGCTATCGTTCAGAGTTTATGACTGATACAAAAGGTAATGGAGTAATGAATCACATTTTTGATAGTTATGATACGTATAAAGGCGACATAACAGCAAGAAGTAGAGGAACTATTGTTGCTTTTGAAGCAGGAAAAGCTGTTACTTATGGATTATTTAATGCTCAAGATAAAGGAGAATTATTCATTGGACCTGGTACAGAAGTATATGAAGGTATGATTGTAGGATTAAATTCAAGAGGAGAAGACCTAGCAATTAATGTATGTAAAGAAAAGCATCTAACAAACACAAGAGCTTCTGGTTCAGATGATGCACTTCATTTAGTTCCACCTATTCAAATGTCACTAGAAAAGGCTATTGAATTTATACAAGATGATGAACTTGTTGAGGTTACACCTCAAAATATTCGTTTAAGAAAGAAAATTTTGGATAGTAAAGAACGTGAAAGAGCTAATAGAAGTTCGAATAAGGGGTAATTTTAAATGAATGAAGCAATTTTTCAAGAAATAAAGCAGAAAGCTTTAGATGATCATATCCCTATTATTCTTGATGATACATTAGAAACATTGAAGCGTATTTTTGAAAATAAAAAATTAGAAAGCATATTAGAAATCGGCACAGCTGTACGGATATTCTGCAATATGCTTTTCTAATTTCTTAAGTGAAAATGGGAAAATTGATACAATAGAAAGAGATGAAGAAAGAGCTAAAACTGCTATAGAAAATATAAAAAAGTTAAGTTTAGGTGAAAGAATCACTGTATTTGTTGGTGATGCAGTAGAGATTCTACCTAAATTTAGCAATACATATGATATGATTTTTATTGATGCTGCAAAAGGAAAGTATCCATTTTTCTTAAATGAAGCACTTAGAATGTCTAAAGCAGGAACTTTAATTATTGCAGATAATGTTTTGTATAAAGGCTATGTAATGAGTGATTACAATAAACATAAGCAAAGGACAGCCGTTAGAAACCTTAGAGAATACATAAAAATAGCTTTAGAAAACCCAAGATTAGAAAGTAAAATATTAGAAGTAGGAGATGGACTTTGCATAAGTAAATGCTTGTATTAGAAAAATTAAATGGATTTTTACCGATTTTTTAAACGATATGGCAGTTATATATATAAAAAGCAAGAAATATTAAACTTCCTTGCTTTTTTTTTAAAATATTTCTAAGTAATGTATTGCCGAAGCTAATGTATCAATAAATATTAATATAATAAATGTATTAGCTAATATTTGAATAAATTTTATAGGAATATTTTTTAATATTTTTTCTACTAATTTTTTTACTACAGGGTGTATATATTTTAAAAATATAATACTACCAATTCCCCAAATAATGCTAAAACTAAAGGTTATTCTGCCATTTAAGTTCAAAAATTGCCCTGTATAATCCCACCATTTTGAAGCGAACATAGCTTGTAAGAAAAAGTCAACTACATATTCAAATACACTAAATATAATTGCAGATATTAGAAAAAGTCGTATTGGTTTATCTTTATAGTCACTAAATAATACTATTAAAATAATCGCTGCATATCCATATATAGGACAAATTGGACCAAATAAAAATCCTCTCTTTATGAAATCATGAACGTAAAAAAGAGCAAATATCTCTTCACATATCCACCCTATAAATGAGTATATTACAAACAATATAACCATTTTTTGAAATTCAGTTAATGATTTGCTTTCTTTCTTCATATTTTAGTTTTATTCCTTTTCACACAAAAAAAATATACATATATATTTTACCAAAAGTTCACAAATTTGTAAAGACCTTGTAAAATGTATTGAAATTCTGGCATTTTTGATATATAATAATATTTAACTTAGTTGAAATACATAACTTAAGAAAGGATTGATAAGCGAATATGAAAAAGCCAGAATTGCTTGCACCAGCAGGTTCGTTTGAAAAAGCAAAAATAGCTTTTCTATATGGAGCAGATGCAGTATATTGTGGAACAGCCTCATTATCTCTTAGGAGTAGGGCAGAGGTTGAGGATGGAGATTTAGAAAACACAATAAAATATGCACATGAAATTGGTAAAAAAGTATATGCTGCAATAAATATATATGCTTTAGATGAAAATTATAACGATATAAGAAAACAAGCAAGAATGTTGAATAAAAATAAAGTAGATGGAATAATTATCTCTGATGGTGGTGTTGTAGATGTTATAAAAGAAGAAGCACCAGATGTTGATATACATATAAGTACGCAAGCAAATGTTGTTAGTTCTCATTCCGCTTCTTTTTGGTACAAGAATGGAGCAAAAAGGATTATTTTTGCAAGAGAATTAAATAAAGAACAATTAAAAGAAATTATAAAAAATAAGCCTGATGAATTAGAAACGGAAATTTTCGTACATGGAGCATTATGTTTTGGATATTCTGGTAGATGTTTCCTAAGTGATTTTTTGGCATCTCGCAGTGCAAATTTAGGAGATTGTGCACAAAGCTGTAGATGGGCATACAATTTGTATGTGGAAGAGAAAAATAATCCTGGAAATCTTATGCCAGTTGAATACGATGAAAAAGGAACATATATTTTTTCTTCAAAAGATTTATGTCTTTTAAAAGAAATACCAGAGATTGTTCAAATGGGAGTTGATAGTTTAAAGATAGAAGGAAGACTTAAAACTGAATATTATCTAGCTAGTGTTATAAATGTATATAGAAATGCTATTGATGATTATATGAATAGTCCCGAATCATACGACTATACAAAATATCTTGCAGAAATTGATAAAGTTAAGACACGAAGTTTAACTGATTTTTATTTCAATGATAGAAATAATAAAGATTTTCAAGAATTTGAGGGTAAACAATATAATCCAAATTTTGAATTTGGAGGAAAAGTTGTAGAATATGCTGAAGATAAATCTATAATTGAAATAAAGAATAAGCTATTTGTTGGAGATGAACTTGAAATAATTGTACCAAGAAATATTGAAGTGTATAAATTTAAAATAGACAAATTATGGGATTATGAAACAGATGAAGAAATAGATTCAATTAGTCCGGGTAGAAAGGGACAACTTGTGAAATTACACCTTCCTATAAAATGTGAGAAAAATTGGATTATACGAAGAAAGAAATAATTTTAGCCTGCAAAAAATAGTTCCTTTGACTATTAGCAGGCTTATTAATATTATTCTTGAAACTCTTTACTAAGTTTATTAATAGCTTTTGTTTCAATTCTTGATACATAAGATCTACTAATTCCAAGTTGCTTAGCAATTTCATTTTGAGTTTTTGGAGATTTTCCTTTTAATCCAAAACGTAGTTCTAAAATAGTTTGTTCTCTTTCTTTTAAAACTTCTTTCATTTTAGCAAAAAGCTTTTTAGTTTTCAATTTTAAATCAATTTCATCTTCAATACTTCTATCGTCATTTTCAAGAATTTCTAAAAGAGTAATTTCATTGTCATCTTTGTCTTTTCCTATAGGTTCATTTAAATAGACTTCAGCTTTTATTTTTTTCGATGTTCTTAAAAACATCAATATTTCATTTTCTATGCATCTGGCAACATATGTAGCAAGCCTAATATTTTTGTCCATATTAAAACTATTTATTCCTTTGATTAAACCAATTGTACCAATAGAAATTAAATCATCTTGTTCAATATTAGTAGAAGAATATTTTTTTGCAACATGTGCAAC
>CANQKB010000003.1 GCA_947624405.1 uncultured Clostridia bacterium | reverse complement strand
AATTGTATTGTTTTAGGACATGTGCTAGATAAAAAAGGATTAAAAATGTCAAAATCAAAAGGAAATGTTGTAGATCCATTTGAAGTAATAGAAAAAGAAGGTGCAGATGCAACAAGATGGCATTTCTATACAGCAAGTAGCCCATGGCTTCCAACAAGATTTTCTATGGAAGATGTTGGAGATACATCAAGAAGATTCCTAGGAACGTTGTGGAATGTATATTCATTCTATGTATTATATGCAAATATTGATAGCATAAATCCACTTGCATATAAAGATTTTGTATCAAAGAATGTAATGGATAAATGGATAATGTCAAAACTAAATACATTGATTAATGAAGTTGATAAAGGACTTGAAAGCTATGATATTACAGGCTCTGCATTAAAGATTGAAGAATTTGTTGATGAACTTTCAAACTGGTATGTAAGACGTAATAGAACAAGATTCTGGGGTAATGAATTAACAGATGATAAGCTAGGAGCTTTTGTTACATTATATAGAGTTTTAGTTACACTTACAAAAGTTATAGCTCCATTTGTGCCATTTATAGCAGAAGAAATTTATCAAAACTTAGTAATCAATTTGGATAAATACGCAGTTGAAAGTGTTCATTTATGTAAATGGCCAGAATATGATGAAAAAGCCGTAGACAAAAAATTAGAGCAAGAGATGGATTTAGCATATGAGATTGTTAAACTTGGCAGAAGTGCGAGAAATTCAGCTAATATAAAGAATAGACAGCCTTTGTCAGAAATGTTAATTTCACTTGAAACATTGCCAGAATATTATGGTGATATTATCAAAGATGAGCTAAATATTAAGAAAGTAGAACTTGGAGCTGATATGTCGAAATATGTTAACTTCGAGATACTTCCAAATTTACCTGTACTTGGCAAAACATACGGCAAGTTAATTCCTCAAATAAAGCAAGAAATTGCAAAATGTAATCAAATGGAACTTGCAACAAAAATAAAAGCAGGAAAATCTCATGAAATACAAGTAGGAGATGAAAAGATAGAATTAAACGAAGACAACTTGCTTGTTACAATGAAGGGAAAAGATGGATTTGCATTTGCAGGTTCTGGAACAGTTGGAGTTGTTTTAGATACAGCAATTACTGAGGAATTAAAAAATGAAGGATATGTAAGAGAAATAATATCAAAAGTGCAAAATCTTAGAAAAGAGCGTGGATTTGAAGTTTTAGATAGAATTTATCTATATTTATCTGGAAATGAAATGCTTGAAAAAATTGCAAAAGATAATGAAGCTATCATAAAGAAAGAAACACTTACAATAGATTTAATAATTAGAGAAAGCCAAGAACATGGCACAGAGTGTAACATAAATGGTGAAAAGTTGAATATAAGTGTGGAGGTAGCAAGATAGATGAAAATGAGTAGGAAAAAAATATTAATAATTTTAATTATATTAATAGCCGTAATAGCAGTAATATTCCTATGTAAAAATAAGATTTATGAAAGTTATATAAATAGCATAAAATATGATATAAGTATAACTTATAATACAACACCGCAATTTACTCCAGATACAGGGTATTCGGGAATTTATAAAAAAGTTTTAGTTAATACAGAAAAAAATATAGCATATTATATATTCGATGAGGATGTATATTATCCAAAAGTTTCAATTTTTGAAAAAGGACATCATTACAAAGTAAAAAAGATTAAATTAACAGAAGAACAAATAAAGGATTTGTTAGCAGAAATAAACAGTGGAAGTCAAGAATTGATTGAGGATCCATCACTAGAACATTATTATTATATTGAATATGAAAATAATAAATTTTATTGTACTAGTGAAACAAAGACAATAGACTATTTATTTGCACAAGATTGATGAACAAAAAGAAATGTCAAAAATAATGGCATTTCTTTTTTTGCGCATTATTACTATATTGAGTTCTAAAACTTCTTAAAACACATAAGCTAATAAGGATAGGAGGGAAAGTACATGAACAAAATTAGATACTTTGACCATTCAGCAACAACATATGTAAAGGATGAAGTTTTAAGAGAAATGATACCATATTTTGGATTAAATTTTGGAAATCCATCATCAATATACAGTATAGGAAGGCAAAGTAGAAGAGCAATAGAACACGCAAGAGAGCAAGTGGCTTATGCAATAGGTGCAAAACCTAAAGAAATATATTTTACAGGTTGTGGAAGTGAAAGCGATAATTTGGCAATAAAGGGAATTGCATATGCAAATAGGAGTAAAGGAAATCATATAATCACAAGTAAAGTTGAGCATCATGCTATACTAAACTCATGTAAATCACTTCAAAAACAAGGATATAGAATAACTTATGTTAATGTAGATGAGGAGCGGGAAAGTTAAGTTAGATGAATTAGAAAATGCAATAACAAATGAAACCATTCTAATATCTATAATGACTGCCAATAATGAGGTAGGAACAATAGAACCAATTAAACAAATTGCAAGTATTGCAAAAAAACATGGAATATATTTTCATACAGATTCTGTGCAGGGAATAGGAAACATTAAAATTAATGTGCATGATATAGGAATAGATGCTTTATCTCTTTCAGCACACAAATTTTATGGACCAAAAGGTGTTGGAGCCTTGTATATAAAAAGTGAAGTAGATTTTGAAAGAATATTAGATGGAGGACATCAAGAGAAAAATAAAAGAGCAGGAACGGAAAATGTTGCAGAAATTGTAGGGCTTGGTAAAGCAATAGAAATAGCAAATAGAAATATAGATGAGTATAATAAAAAACTTATTGATTTAAGAGAGTACTATATTACAGAAGTGGAAAAAAGAATATCAAATGTGAAACTAAATGGAGCAAGATATGATAGGCTTTCAGGTAATGCAAATTTTTCTTTCAAAGGTGTAGAAGGAGAAAATTTACTTTTGAAATTAGATGCATGTGGAATATGTGCATCAGCAGGTTCTGCGTGTAATTCAGGCGAACCAGAACCATCTCATGTGCTTATTGCTATAGGTACACCTAAGGAATATATAAATTCGGCTTTACGTGTAACTTTTGGTGAAGAAAATACAAAAGAGGATGTGGATTTCCTTATAGACAATTTGGCAAGGATTGTGGAGGAAGTAAGAAAGGTATAAAGTAAGTATTTATTAATTGATAAAGCATTAAAGTATATTTTTATTTCCTCTTTACACATTCCTGTTAATATGTCCACTAGTATAATCAGGACCGAGAGAACTTTTTGCCAGATTTTACGGTATTAATAATTTTATTTATTTCATCAATAGACTCATCCATAATATCGATTCTAGCATAATCAATATTTAAATCATCATACTCAATAGATAAAGTTTTAGCATTATATATATCAGTTGTATCTTGAAATCTGTGAGGAACAATTTTAAATAAAAGTCCCATTCTATCCTTCAAATAATAGCTATGCCCATCTTTGCATCTACTTTGGCAAGTTGGGTAGCAACCGATTAGCATGACCAATAAGACAATATTTTGCAGTCATAATTTTTAACTTACCATAAACTATAAGTTCTTTATCAACTTGAGAATGCATATTTTGAATATCATTTTTGTTAAGTTCAGGTGATAAAGTAATAGCACAAAGATTATTTTTAGCAAGTTCATTTAAAGTGTAATCATTAAAAACATTCAAATTGTAATTTGCAATCATTTCAAAATTTGCAAAATCTTTTCTGTTAATCAAAGCTAGGTCTCCAATATTAGAAAAAACGAAGCCTCGAATATTGCAGTCAGCTATTATATTGTTTATTAACATATTAAAGTAATTTGAATAATTAGAAGTGATTACAGTAGGTAAGTATATGTATATATTGAATTTAGCCTTTAACTCATCAATAGCTTTAGTATTTTGTGGATTATTAAAAAGCATTAGAGGAATGTATAGTCTATCTACATCTTCTAATTTTGAGTAATCATAATCTTGCTTTATATCAGCTAAAAATAGTGAGATTTTTGGCTTAGAGTGAACTTTATCTGTAAAAGTTTTAGTATGTACTGATACTTCTGCTCTTGTAAATTTACGGGTAACCAAAAATTCAAGCTTTTGTAAAGCTTCACGCCTTAAAAGATTTAGTTCACTAAATTTAGGTATGTATAAATTATCATCTGAATCTACAGTAATTTTTTCAAATTCATATGGAGTGTCAGTTGTCTTTGAAAGTTGAGCAATCACTCTATCTTTTGTCAAAGGTTGATTAATTGCAGATATTGGTATAATAGATGAAGTTAATTTGACACTTATATTCTCATAGTTTTTATAATTTTTATTTGGTATTATCGAAAGTGTAATTGGTTTATCTTTTTTTATAGATATTTTACAACTTAGCTTAATTTTCTTAAATTCTTTTCCAGAAAACGTAGATTTAGCAGAATCAGAAAGAGTCTTCTTAGAGATTTTATAAATCTTATCTCCAGGTTTTATATTACCTTTCATTCTACCAATAGTGATTACTTCATTATTACATGCAAAAGGGATGTTTTTTTCTTGAAACATAAGCTCAGAAATCCTGTATTTTGTAGGTTCATTTTCAAAAGTAATAGAATCACCAATGGCTACAGAATTATTTAAATTAAGTGTTATGTGACCTTTTTTAGGATTATAATTTGAAACATTACCAATATAAATCCCCATGTTATTTTGCTTTTCTTTATAAACAAGATCACAATTTGCTTCTGAATCTAAATGCCCAACAGAAAAATTACCACGGTTAAATACTTGAAGTAAATCATCAATATCTTTTGAATCAATTTCATAATGATGATTATCATAATACATATCAATGTATTTTCTATAAATTCTAGTGACTACTGCAACATATTCAGGTGATTTTAATCTCCCTTCAATCTTAAATGATGTAACGCCAGCTTCGATAAGAGAAGGAATAAATTTCAATCCACATAAATCACGTGCACTTAAAAGATAGCCATTATCAATGACTTTTCCATCTTCTAAAAGTTCATAAGGTAACCTACAAGGACCTGCGCATTTTCCACGATTTGCAGAACGAGCTCCAATCATGCTAGAAAGTAAACATTGCCCTGAATAGCCTATACAAATAGCACCATGTATAAAAGTTTCTATTTCTAAATCTGTATTTCTACAGATATATTGAATTTCTTGTAAAGAGGTTTCACGGCCTAGTACAACTCTTTCAAAACCAAGTCTTTGAAGTGTAGTAACACCATTTAAGTTATTTGTTGTAACCTGTGTACTAGCATGAATAGGGAGTTTTGGAAATGTTCTAATCAAGGTGACAGCAAGACCAAGGTCTTGAACAATAATTGCATCAACACCATATTCATAAGCTTTTTTTGCAATAAAAAGAGCATCTTCAAATTCATCATTTTTTATTAAAGTATTAAGAGCCAAATGAATTTTTACATTTCTAATGTGTGCATATTCAATAGCTTTTTTTAGTTCTTCCATTGTGAAATTTTGAGCAGATGAACGTGCATTGAATGATGAAACACCAAGATATACTGCATCTGCACCATTTTGAACTGCTGCTTTTAGTGAATCAAAATCACCAGCAGGAGATAAAAGTTCTACTTTTTTATTCAATATTTACGCCTCTTTCTTGTGAATTTTTATACAAATATTGTATCACAAATTCGAAAAAAATCATAGTATATTGTAGAAACTTTTAAAAATTTAAGTTAATGTTAATATTTTTATGTGAAAGGATGGTAAAGTTATGCCAGAGGAACAAAGAAATTATAACGAACCTAGAAACTGTGGATGTGGTAATGGAAATGGTTTCTTAGGAGGAATGTTTGGAGGCAACGGTTGTGGTTGCTGTGGAAATAATAGTGAAATATTGTTTTTCTTAATAATATTCTTGCTATTATTTACAAATTTCGGCTGTTGTAACAACTAGCTTAATACTTAATTTACAATAAGTCCATTGCCAATTTATTACGCAAATGTAGAGAATGAGAAATAGTTGTTTTGAAATGAACGCGTAAGCGACCAAACGAGCAAAGCGAGTGCGAATTGGAGCAATCGACATACTAATATTTTAGATTGGAGATTGCGACACCAAGTGAATGTAAAAACAACTATTTCTCATTTTATTAATTATTTAAAAAAGGCAATGGACTGCTACTTTAATTTATGGGTATAATATCAATTATAGATATTCTTTTAATTTTGTTACAGAATTTTCCTGTAACTGCACGAATTCATTTAAAGTATCTTTTATTCTTGTATCTACATTAGGATTATTATTTAGAATTCTTCTGCCTTCAATAATACCCATAACAGTTCCTTGAATTAACATCTCCGAAAGCTTTGAATTACTATTGTCATTCATAGTATTCATTTGAACTCCCATCCATGTCATTATGTCTTTTTTGATATTAGATGTGTTTGGAACTTCACCATAATCATTGTATATGTCTGTTACTTTGTTTAAGATGTCCTCATATTGGTTGTATTGTGTAGAAAGTTCTCTTTTGAAGTCATCATCAGCTACTTTATCAGAAACATATGAAATAGCTTTTACTCCCATTTCTGCTCCTGTATGAAGTTCTTTTAAAATTTTTAGATTTTCTTTTTCATCCATTTTTGATGTTCCTTTCTTGGTATAAAATCAAGTTTAAAAACTTTTACCGTAATTATTAGATATATTAACCAAATTTAGAAATAATATGCGTGAAAAATAGATTATAATAAAGAATACTTCTTTTTTAGTAAAATTTTCTAAAATTGCTTGATATTTTTCAAATTCTATTGTATGATAATATATAGGAAAAATTAGTCAAAATAATGTGAGGGAATATAATAATGAAAAAAGTGATGTTTTTAGTAACGATAATGTTTGCACTTATGATAATGTTATGTCCTAATACAGTAAAAGGAGTAGCGGATGAAGTATTAAATAATAGTGGGAGTGCAAGTAAGCTAGTAGAATTATCAGAAGAACAAAAAGACGAGCTTGCAGAATATCAAGAACTGTATGAATCAGATACATATGGATTTACGGCATTTGTATTAAATAAAGTAAGAATATTTAGTATTCCATTTTGTTTTTTAGGAATAGTAGTAAGTGCAATATATCAATATGTAATAGGAATAAGGAAGTTAGATGTAAGATACAAAGGTTTTTATACAATGATTGCCTTTATTACATTATTTGTAATATGTCAGGTGTTACCACTTGTATTTTTAATCGTAATAAAAGGTTTTGGAAGGAGTTAACAAATGAAAGTTTTATTTGCTGTTAGTAATGAAGAGATATCAGAGTCTATTATAAAATTATATCAAAAAGAATATAGGGAAATAATATCAGGAAAAAATGTTTATTATTTTAATGCAATAATAAAAGAATTGCAAAGGGATCAAACTTATGATAGAATTGTTATAAGTGAAGATTTAGAGCCTTATTCAAGTAATAATTTTGACTTAATAGATAAATTTTTATTTGAGCAATTAGATAAAATAAGTGATGAAGCAATAAGTAATAACGGAACAGATATACCAATTATCTTTATAGCAACAGATAGGCGTTCAAAATCAGATAATTTATTATCAAAATTATTTTCAATCGGAGTATATAATGCTTTGATTGGTTCAGATAGGAGCATACCTCAAGTTTGCAATTTGATTAACAAACCACGTACAAAAAAAGAAGCAAAATCATATTATAAAATAGAAACAGACGAAGTTACGTATCAAGCTGAAACAGAAGATAGTGTTAGTGAAACAGAAATACAAAATATACTAACACATTATAAAAAACTTGGAAAGAATACAGAAAGATATGTTGAAAGCTTCAATAATATTGCTGCACAGTATACTGATGCGCAACTAAGAATAATTACAAAGTTTTTACCTATTGGAGTAAAAGCTGTTTTAGAGCAAGAATCACCTAAATATCAATCAATAATGACATTTGGTGAAGGAACATATAAAAATACTGGCAAGAGGAAAAAGGAAGAAAAGAAAGACGATTTAAAAGTAGGCTTTATTGAAACCAAAGGAGCTAATTCAAGACCTACAAAACCTGTAGTAATTCCTTCAGAAGTAAATAAAGAGCAAGTAAAGAAATTAACAAGAAAACAAGAAATAAAAGAAAGTCCAGAAATAAAACAAGATGTACAAGAGGAAAATGAAGAGATACAGAATGAGGTAAATGAAGTACAAGAACAACCAGTAAAAAAGAGAAGAGGAAGACCAAAAAAGGTAACAGAACCTATAGAAAATAGTGAAAGTATGGATACTCAACAATTTGAAAGTCAAACAACAATGCAACAACCTTCAGTTACACCTCAACCAGTTCAACCAAAAAGAAGAGGAAGACCAAAAAAAGTAGTTCAACCTGTTACTGAAACTATTGAACAGCCAGTTGAAGAAAATGTAGAAGAAAATATCTTACCAGGTTTTGAACCAGAACAAACAATACCTCAAAGAAATATAGAGCCAGCTGAACCAGTTTTACCAGGTTTTGATGATGATGATGATATAAGTGTTCAAGAACCAAGTCTTCCAGGATTTGAAGAAGATGATGAACCAAAAAACATGAATTTATATGGATTTGCTGGAAACAATAATATAAGAAGAGAAGAAAATGATGAAGATAGATATATACAAAAGGTTCAAAGTAATATTGGAAATGGAGAACTATCAAGTGTATTAACAAGGGATAAAAAGGTAGTTGCTTTTGTAGGAACAACGAAAGCCGGAACATCGTTCTTGATAAATAATCTCGCAGATATGTTATCAAAATCAGGAATAAAAACAGCAATAATTGATTTTACAGAAAATAGAAATTCATATTATATATATACAAAAAATGAAGAGCCACTTAGAAGAGTTGCTTCAAATTGCCTAGAAAAATTAGAAAATGGAATATTAGAGGGAATAGATGTAAATAAAAATCTAACTGTTTTTACATCAATACCAAATCAACAAGTTGATGTAACAGATTATGAAGCTGTTATATCAAATGTAGTCAAAAAATATTCTTTAGTATTATTAGACTGTGATTTTACAACACCTGAATGGTATTTTGAATTGGCACAAGAGATATATTTAGTGCAAACAATGGATATATTGACAATACAGCCATTAACAGCATTTTTGAGAGATTTACAGTCAAATGATAAACTTGAACCAGCAAAACTTAAAATAGTAATTAATAAAGCTATGAGAGTAAGAGGATTAACAGAAAAGACAATAATTGGAGGGCTATCACGTTATAATAATCCAGAAATGTCATATATGAGAGATTTATTTGATAGAGATAGAATGACAGCTATTACAATTCCATTCGATGAGGAAACTTTGTCAAAGTATTTATGTGGTATGGTAGATTGTTATGTATCAACAAGTGGATATTCAAAACAATTTTTAAGCGAATTAAAGAAATTAGGAGATGTTGTATATCCATTAGTATCAAATAAATATAAACCAGATTATTCAAAGAGCAAAAAAGCATTAAGAAGAATAAATAAATCAGAAGAAGACTATTAATTGGCAAATAAATGGAGAAAAGTTTGAAAAAACTTAATCTGTGCCTTAGAAAGGAATGGGTTGAATGATGGAGCTGGTAGGAATTATAGTATTAGTCATATTAGTATTAGCGCTGGGGCTCTACAATTTAATAATAAGCAAAAGAATAAAGAATTACAAAGATATAAATCAAAAAGTAACTAGCTTAAATGTTCTACAAGATTTTATGGCAACTATAGGAGATTCACAATCTGTAGATGATAAAATCGAGAAAATAAACGAAATATTAATAGAGCAATATGCAATTAAATATTCAACAATAGTACTATTTGATGGGGCAGAGTATGTAGTAAAATCTTCTAACGTTGATAAAAAACATTGGGATACCTTACGTAAACTTCAAGATGAAGAAATCTTTAAAGATAGTATAACAACAGCTAAACCTAAATATGTGACAGTAAATAAAGAAGAAGAACGTTTACCATATCAGAAAATGGAGTTTGGACGAGCTAAGTCAGCAATGTTTTTTCCACTCTATATAGATAATGTATATATTGGTTATTGGATAATTGAAAGTGGTAGAATGCATGCTTTTGATAATATTGATACAACTATTCTTGAAGTAGTAAAGGAAAATATTGTGTCAATATTAAAAATTGTATCGTATCAGAATATTGTTGAAAGTTTAACTAGGCAAGATTTATATTCTGATTTAAAAACATCAGAGTACTTATATGAAGAAGGAAGAAAAACAATTGATAATTATACAACTTCAACAATATGTATGTTTAAAATTACTAATTTGCAAGCAATAAATGAAAATGTAAATAGAGATACTGGAAATCAAGTGATTATTGATGTATGTGATTATATTAAAGAAAAAATATCAAAAGAATATATTTTTGTTAGATATATGGGTCCAAAATTTGTCATTGCTTTTTCAGGTGTAGATGTAGAAGGAGTTGTAGAATTTTTAAATGACTTAAAAAATGAAGTTGAGAATTTAGCGGTAGAAGATGTTATAGCTACCGAAGAAAATGAAAAGTTTGATGAAAAAAAGAAGAAAAAAGTAGTAATTTCACATCCAATGGTAAATTTTGTTTTGGCAACATATTATAAAGGAACGGCAATTGAAAAGGTTTTGAAAAAGCTAGAAGACTATTTGGATACAGCACCTGCAAATGAGCATGATATTAATAATATATAAAATAAATTATAGGAGGTAAAGTAATGGATTTTGATAAAACATTAAATTTTAAAGTTGAAAATGAGAATAAGATAAAATATAAAGATGTTTTGCAAGAAGTGTACAAAGCACTCGAGGAAAAGGGATATAATCCCGTTAATCAAATTGTAGGCTATATATTATCTGGAGATCCAACATATATAACAAGTCATAATGATGCAAGAAATATAATTAGAAAAGTCGAAAGAGATGAATTATTAGAAAGCATGGTTAAGTTTTATATAGGTGTAGATGAATAATATGAGAATGCTTGGAATTGATTATGGTGATGCTAGAGTGGGGATTGCCGTTTCTGATGCACTCGGTATAACTGCTCAAGGATTGGAAACAATACATCATGATGGAAATGATAAAATTGTGCTTAAAAGATTAGAAGAATTATTAAAAATGTATGAAGTAGATACGATTGTGGTTGGAATGCCAATTAATATGAATGGAACATTAGGAGAAAGAGTAGAGAAAACCAAAAAATTCATACATAAATTAAAATGTAAATTTAATAATATACGTATAGAAAGTATTGATGAAAGATTAACAACTGTATTTGCACATAAAACAATGAATTTTTTAGATGTAAACAAGAAAGAAAAAAAGAATATAGTTGATACTATTTCAGCTGTGTACATCTTAGAAAGTTATATGAACAAAAGTCATTAATATTGTAGTAATACAATTAATATAAAAAATATTTGAAAGGAGAATGTATCAGATGGATGATGAAGAATTAGATAATGTTATCGTATTAAATGACGAAGATGGAAATGAAGTTAATTTTGAATTTTTAGATTTAGTTGAATTAGACGGTGAAGAATACGTAATATTATTACCAACAGACGAAGATGAGGCTGAACCAGGAGAAGTTGTAATATTACAAGTAGAAGATACAGATTCAGAAGATGAAGAATCATATATAAGTGTAGAAGATGATGAAATCTTGAATAAAGTATTTGAAATCTTTAAAGAAAAATTCAAAGATGAATTTGATTTCGTTGATGAAGAAGAACAATAACAAAAAATTTTTCAAAAAAAACATAGCTTGGGCTATGTTTTTTTTAGAAAGTTATCAATTTATTTGTATAATCTAAATTAGAATATGAATCATATTCATAACCTAAAGTATAAATATTAGTAGCTTTTATATCCTTTTCAAACATCATTAAGAGTTTTTTATTTCTACAAGTTGTAGTAAATCTTTTTACAGATGTTATAACTTGAAGCTTGCTATTTGCATTACATATATCAGAAAGTAAATTTTGTCCTTTTGTGTTAAACCCTAAAACTCGAATATATGGATCAATTTTTTTAGAATTTTCCATATCTTCTTTTGTAATACCTAAAAGTGCATAAAGCAAAATGCGTTGTATTCTAGTTTGAGTATATCTTTTAGATTTTACCATTCCCATAAGTTCATTCAAATTATTGCATGAGTTTGCTGCATTTTTTATTAAATTTTCTAAACCTTCGGTAACATCTGGAAGCTTAGCAATTTCAGCGACAGTCATATTACGAAGAACGAACATTATTTCCTTTTCATAGCTTATTAAACCTTTAGAATAATGTCCCTTTTTAATGCAATCTTCTAAAATATCATAAGAAATTTTAGGCATAGCTCTGTTAATTGCATAAAAATTGCGCTCATATGCATATTTTCTAAGTGCTGTAGCACTTGCAAAATCTCCCATAATTTCTTCACTATGATAATCTGCACCAACTCTTTTAATTCCAAAAGGATGAATATTTGATTCAGTTATTCTAAGTGCTTTTAAATATTCTATAGCTAATATATTATTTGGTGATGATAACACATTAGCAGATTTTCTTATATTGTTTAGGCACATTAAAAGTGCATTTTCTCTTGCCTTAGGAAAAGGAATTCCTTTAGATAATTCATGAGAAAGCAATGATTTGTATTTAGGTGGTTGCTCAGCGAGTATGTTTGCAAATTCTTTTAAGATATTTAAATCATCGGCTTCACATCCAAAAGATAGATTGTTTATTATTTTTAAAGAATTAAGCAACCTAACTGCACCAGTTGCAAAGTTTTCTGCACTGGAGATGCTATATACACAAGGAAGTTCAATAACTAAATCAAAACCATTTAATAAAGCCATTTTGGCTTTTGTCCATTTATCAACAATAGATGCATCACCTCTTTGAACAAAATTGCCAGAAATTAAGGCAACTGCATAATTTGAATGCATAGCTTTTTTAGCTTCATTTAATTGATATAAATGACCATTATGAAAAGGGTTATACTCACCAATTACAGCTAAGACGTTACCCATAAGAACCTCCATTAATAAATTTTTCTTTACAATAAAAACATTTATTGATATAATATCATAAAAATAAAAAAAGTTCAATGTTTTATGACAAAAAAAGAAAAGGAATGATATAGTAAATATGAAAAAAGTTGTAATATATACAGACGGAGCATGTTCAGGCAATCCAGGACCACGGTGGTTGGGGAACGATTTTAATGTGTGATGGGAATAAAAAAGAAATGTCAGGAGGAAAAAAGGAAACAACTAATAATGTAATGGAAATTACAGCTGTGATTGAAGGGCTTAAGAGTTTGAAATATCCTTGCGAAGTCGAATTATATAGTGATAGTGCATATGTAATCAATGCTTTTAATCAAAAATGGATTGAAGGTTGGAAAAAGAATGGGTGGAAAAATTCTAAACGTGAAGATGTAAAAAATAAAGAGTTATGGGAAGAGCTAGATAGTTTGACCAAGATTCATAAGGTTAAATTTATAAAGGTAAAGGGTCATAGTGATAATGAGTTTAATAATAGGTGTGATGAAATGGCTCGACAAGCAATTAAGTTTGAGAAATAATCAGCATATTGCGTCGTTGAACTGCGGTCAAATTACCTTCGACAGGCATCAGCCTAGTCTCCGGTAATTTGCCTTGTTCGCCTAGCACTATACTAATTCTTTCTCAAACTTAGTTTAAAATTTGAAAAATAATAAGCAGATTGTGTTTGAGTTGTACATTGAAAAGCAACAGTAGAATGCTTTTTAAGGAAACTGAAAATAGTTGTTTTGAAATGAACGCGTAAGCGACCAAACGAGCGAAGCGAGTGCGAATTGGAGCAATCGACATATTAAAATATAATTTGGAGATTGCGACACCAAGTGAATGTAAAAACAACTATTTTCAGTTTTTAATTTGAATACAATAATCTTGAAAGGGATGAGAGTTGAAATGAAGATACGGAATTGATTTAGGAGGAAGCCATTTAGCAGTTGGATTAGTTGAAAAAGATAAGATATTAGTTAAGAAAGAAATTGATTTTAGTGAAGAAGATAGGAAGAAAATTACAAATGTGATAGAGGAAAGAATTATTAATTTTATAAATGAAATCTTAATGCAGAAGAAAATTACCTATAATGAAATAGAAAGTATAGGTCTTGCTGTACCACGGTAGCGTAAAAGACGGAAAAATGATAAAAGCATATAATTTAGGTATTAAAAATTTTGATATAGTTGATAGATTAAAAACTTCATTAAATTTTGAAAATATTTTTATAAGAAATGATGCAAAATGTGCAGGTCTTTGTGAAAAAATGTATGGTTCTTTAAAAAATTATTCAAATTGTGTATTTATTTGTTTAGGGACAGGCATAGGAAGTGCTGTTTTTATGGAAAATAGAATGCTAAGTGCAAAAGAGTATGCAGGATTTGAATTAGGTCATATGGTGATTGAAAGAAATGGAAGAGAATGTACTTGTGGAAGGAAAGGTTGCTTTGAAACATATGCATCGATGAAAGTATTTAAGACAAATATTAACGAAAGAATGAAAATAGATGAGTGCAATGGAGATTCTATATATGATGTTATAGTAAAGAATAAAAATGATTTACAAGATATAATTGATGAATATATAAGAAATTTGTGCATTGGTTTTACTAATATAATAAATATATTCGAACCAGAGGCCATATGCATTGGAGGAAGCTTTGTACATTTTAAGAATATTTTACTTGAGCCATTGGTTAGAGAACTACGTGATGATTGTAAAATATTTGATGGTATTATTCCAGAAATCGTAATGGCTCAAATGGGAAATGATGCTGGAGTAATAGGAGCAACAATAATGTAATGTTACAAAAATAAAACAATTTTATTACAATATTGTTACATTGTTGAAAAAAATTAAATTATCAAATATAATTGATATGTGGTAAACCAAAGAAAGTTAGGTGATATAATGGAGTCATTTGCAGATTACATTTTGTCAGAGAAGGATTATGTTAGAAAAATGGAAATTGCATATTATTTACAAAAGAAAAAACATATATTTTTAGATAATTCAGTGATTTTAAAAACAGAGATAGCAAGATTATTTATCGAAAAAATGAATATAGATGTAGATGAAAATTTAGTGCTAACAGCGTGTCTTTTGTATGCTTGCAAAAAAAATATAGTGTCACATGATTTAGAAAAGATAAAAAAGTATGCTCTAGATGGAGCCGAATATTTGTCAACATTAGGATTTTCAGATAGATTTTGTAAAATATGCTCAGAAGTTAATAGATATCAAGGAGAAACAGAAAGAGAAAAAGAAAGTGATATATTAGAACTTGTAGATAATTTTGGAGGACTTGTTCTCGATAGATCAGATAGAAAAGGATTTTCTATTGATGAGGCAATGAATTTAATGGAAAATAGAAACTTAAAAGGTCTACACAATAGATACCTTGAAAAATTTAAAGAGTTTGTATTTTTGAAAGAAGGTGTTTTGACGTAATGAGACCTATTAAAGATATAGAAGAAATAGCAAAACCAAATTCTGATTGTAATATGGATTTAAAAGAACTTATAAAAAAAGCAAATAATGCAAAAGATCCAAATCCAATGCAAAGTGCTAGAAATTTAATAGATATACTAGGAGGAAAGCCTGAAAGTGCTTTGAGAATGGATGCAAAAAATGAATATGTTATTGCACAAGAATGGAAAAAAGAAAGTGAACAGAAGACAACAAAACAAAGAGGGAAAGAAATGGAGCGTTAGAATGTACGAAGTATTTGCAGATTTACATATACACATAGGAAGAGCACAAAACAATAAACCAATTAAAATTACAGCAGCAAGAAGTTTAAATTTTGAGAATATAGCTAAGGAATGCGCAGAAAGAAAGGGAATTAATATTGCAGGAATAATAGACTGTGCATCTCCTTATGTAATAGAAGACATTGAAGCTTTTTTAAAAAATGGCGAAGCAATGGAGCTTGACGAACGGAGGAATTATATACAAAGATAAACTATGCATGATATTGGGTAGTGAAATAGAAACAGCAGAAGTAAATGAAAATGGTAAAACGGGAAGTGCTCATAATTTATGCTATTTTCCATATTTAAAAGATATAAAAGCATTTTCAAAGGAAATGTCTAAATATATAAATAACATAACACTCAGTTCACAAAGAGCTAGTATATCAGCATATAAATTGATTAGCATTGTGGAAAAACATAATGGAGTTTTAATACCAGCACATGCATTTACTCCATATAAAAGTTTCTATGGTAATTGTACTGATAGATTAGAAAAAATATTTAAAGAAAAATATGCTGATATTCCTGCTATAGAATTGCGGATTAAGTTCTGATACGTATTTAGCAGATGAAATTTCAGAATTAGAAACAAAAACGTTTTTGACTAATTCTGATGCACATTCTCTACCAAAAATTGCAAGAGAATATAATAAAATATTAGTGGATAATATTAACTTTAAAGAATTGATGAAAGCAATAAGAAATGAGGATGGAAGAAAAATTGTTGCAAACTATGGACTAGATCCAAAACTTGGAAAATATCATAGAACTTATTGTGAAATATGTGGGAAGAGAGTAGAAGGAAATTTACCTGTTACAAAATGCGATACATGTGATAGCAGTATTTTAACTATAGGCGTGCTAGATAGGATTGAAATGATAAAGGATAAGAAAAAAACAAAAAGTCCTGAATTTAGACCACCATATGTTTATCAAATACCTTTAAATTTTATACCAGGTATTGGATCAAAGACTATAGATAAAATGCTTGAAAATTTTGGAACAGAGATGAATATATTACATAAATTATCTTTTGATGATATAGAAGCTACTTTTGGAACAAAGATTGCTAGGAATATAACTCAAGCAAAAGAAGGCAAATTTGAAATTTCAGCACGGTGGTGGAGGAGTTTACGGAAAAATTTGCACAGGTTAGTTCTATATTAATTTTGTATTACATAAACATTGATTAAGATAAATTAATTGAAAAAGAGGTATGTAATGCAAAACAAAAGAGCCAGAGAGCAAAGAAAAAATATAAACAAAGGTATTATAAAAACACATATCGAGAATAACTTTAGAAATTATTTGATTGTCATTGCCATATTTATGGTACGGAGTTATTCTCGGTGTATTATGTGTAAATAATATAAAGATTGAAGAAGGGCAAGAAATAAGTAAATATATAAATGTTTTTTTAGATAAAGCTAAAAATAATGCTAGTATAGATTATACTGCACTTTTCTTTAGCTCTATAAAAACGAATTTGTTACTTGCTATTTGTATGTGGTTTGCAGGTCTTACAGTAATTGGAATATTTGCACTGTATGGTATTGTATGTTTTAGAGGATTTACACTCGGATATAGTATATCTTGCATAATCGCAACACTTGGAATTAAACGTGGAACTATTTTTATTATGACATCTTTGCTATTACAAAATATAATTTTTATACCAGTTATTTTTGCACTCGCAATTAGTGGAATAAGACTCTATAAATCAATAATGAAAGATAGAAGAAAAGAGAACATAAAATTAGAAATATTAAGACATACATTGTTTTCAATATTGCTAAGTATAAGCCTAATTGTGTCATCTTTCATTGAAACATATATATCGACAAATTTATTTATGTCGACCTTGATTTTTTTGTAAAAATTTGAAAAAAAGTCTTTACTTTTTTTTCGTAATTTGATATAACATATGTATCTTATGTTAAATACTTTTTTGGGAGGAACGGATCATGCAAAAGCAAATTAAAAATTTCTTAAATTTTATTGAAAATGAAAAAAGAGCATCACAGAACACTTTACAATCATATAGACGTGATATTATGCAATATAGTGATTATATAATAAAAAATAACCTAAATTATTTAAAAGTAGATGAAGAAGCAATAAGGGGATATCTAAAATACATGAATGAAAATGGAAAGAAAAGCTCTACTATATCAAGAAGTTTAGCATCAATTAGAGCTTTTTATCAATATCTTTTAAGAGTTAAGAAAATAAGAAGAGATCCAACAGAACAAATAAAATCACCTAAAATTGAAAAGAAAATTCCATCAGTATTAACATCGCAAGAAGTAGAATTATTGCTAGAACAACCTAAAAATGTAGACTTAAAGGGAATTAGAGATAAGGCAATGTTAGAATTCGCATACGCTACAGGAATGAAAGTTACTGAAATAATATCTTTAAATTTAGAAGATGTTAATCTAGAAGAAGGATTTGTAACCTGCAAAGGTAAAGAAAAATCAAGAAATATTCCTTTAGGCAGTCTTAGTCTAAAGGCGTTAAAAGATTATATAGAAAATTCAAGAAACATATTAATAAAAGATGAAAATGTTAAAGCACTATTTGTTAATACAAATGGTCAAAGACTTACAAGACAAGGATTTTGGAAAATAGTAAAATATTATAAAGAACAGGCACATATAACGAAAGAAATAACACCGCATATATTAAGGCATTCGTTTGCTACGCATTTATTACAGAATGGAGCAGACTTAAAAGCGATTCAAACAATGCTAGGTCATTCTGATATATCTTCAACACAAATATATATGCAATTCCAAGATGCAACAATACAGAATATTTATAAAAAAGCACATCCAAGAGCTTAAAAGATGTAGTAAGTTCTTTTGAAAGGAAAATATATGAAAAAAAACAATCCTAAAACGGCAGAAAACATTGAAAAACTTGGAAAAGTATTAGAAGCCAAAAAGAAAATGCCAAAGCAAGTAAAAGAAAAAATATCAGGTAAAATATTCGAAAATGTGATTTTTGGAGCATTTATTCTCATATATTTAGGAACACTAAATTTAGGAATGGCAAACATACCAAAAGATAATTATCTAATGGATTTAAGAGTACTATCTATTATATTATTATCTGCTGTAATAACAATGTATGAGATTGCATATAGGAAAGAAAAGACTAGTCTTTGGGGACATGGAACAGAATTATTAATTATAGCGATATTTACGTCATATTTAATATCTTTATATTCGCAATATTATGATACATTTAACGAAGTTATATTATCTGTTGCAGCTTTTGTTATAATATATTTTATAATAAAAATAATATTTTTAAGAAGAAAAATAAAAAAGGATTATAATAAAAGCCTTGATGATATTGGAGAAATAGTAAAGAAATAGATAATAACTTAAATATTATAAAAGAAGAAACTAGTGTTAATTAATTCAGTGAAGCAATAAAAAAGTTTCAATGGATATAGTAAATAAAAAAATATGGAGGTACAAAATGAAAAAAATAAAAACTTTTACAATAGTTTTAATAGTTATGTTATTAACTTTAAGTATGTGTTTTTATGGAAAGGTATATGCAGAAGAGGTTAATACAGACGAAGTAGTAGAAAATACAGATGAAACAACACCTGAAAGTGGTGAAGAAACACCAACGAATGAAGAAAATGCAACAGAACCAGAAGAAGGTTCTACTGATGAAACAAATGGTGAAGAAGAGCAAGGAATTGAAGGAGAACAAACAACAGAAGGTGAAGAAGGAGAGGAAACAGCAGAAGAGGAACTCCCATATCGCGATGAAGATTTATATATATACTCTACTGATGATACTTATGAATTAACAGAAGATGTAGTTGGTAATGTTTATATTTTTGGTAAAAATGTAACTGTTTCATCTTATATTGATGGTGATTTATTCATTTATGCTTCTGAATCTATCAAATTTACAGAAAATGCATTTGTCCAATCAAATATATTTGCATTTACAAAAGCAATGGAAATCGATGGATTAGCATATAATGCTTATGTATGTGCAACAGATAGTCTTACATTTGGTGAGAATGCATATATAGGAAGAGATTTAAGAGTTTATACAAATTATTTGTATTTAACAGGTTTAGTAGGAAGAGATGTAAATGCAATAGCAAATACAATCACATGTCCTATTGAAGAAGAAAAACTCACAATAAGTGGCGATTTCAATTATACTGCATCTAATGAAGCAGAAAATATTGATAAAATTAAAGTAGAAGGAGAAACTCATTATAATGAGAAAATAAGTACAGATAGTGCAAATCAAGGTAAAAGTATTTTAGATTATGTTATAAGTGCAATTACTACATTAGTATTTGATTTAGTATTGTTTGGATGCTTCATATTCTTAGCACCAAAATTTGTAGAAAATGCAAAGAATTATATTTCTGTAAAAGGTGTTATATCGCTTATTATAGGAATTCCAGTCACAGTGCTTGTCGTAGTTTTACCAGTATTACTATTTATAACAGGTATTGGAGCATATCTAGGAGTTACAATTCTTGTAGCAGGAATGTTACTATTCTTATTACAAGCATTTGTTGTGGCTCTTGCAATATCAAGCTTTATAGCAGATAAAATTGGAAAAGGAAATAACACTTGGTTTAAGTTGTTATTAATTGGATTAACTTCAATAGTATTATGGATTATTAGACATCTTCCATATGTTGGTTGGATATTCTCGATTATTACATTCCTACTTGGTGTCGGCATAATTGTATTATATCAATTTAATAAAAGAGAGACTAATACTGAAGCTAATGTGTAAATTATATAAAAAATAGGGTGGGGTTAAAACCTCATCTTATTTTTTACAATTCACATTCCTCCACGCTTAGCTAGTTGAGATGTGAATTGTAACAACAGTTCAGTGAAATTTATAAAAAGCCTGAAAATAGTTGTTTTGAAATGAACGCGTAAGCAATCAAACGAGCGAAGCGAGTGCGAATTGGAGCAATCGACATATAAAAATACCATTTGGAGATTGCGACACCAAGTGAATGTAAAAACAACTATTTTCAGGCTTAGCGACTAATTAAAATTCACTAAATTGTAACATTTTTTTAAATAAATTATAAATTTACTTGATATTTTTTTCTATATTATATATAATAGTTGTGTGTTTTATTGAAACCAATATTTGACCAATAAATGGAGGAATGATTATGTTTTGTGCACTAATAATGGCAGGAGGAAAAGGTACAAGGTTTTGGCCAAAGTCTACGGAAAAATTACCAAAACAGTTTTTGAAATTAATAGATAATGAAAAAACGATGATACAGTTAACATATGATAGATTATTAAAAATAATACCGAAAGAAAGAATATTTGTTGTAACATGTGAAAAATATAAAGAATTAGTAAAAGAAAATCTTAATGAAATACCAGATAAAAATATAATAATAGAACCAGAAGGAAGAAATACAGCACCTTGTATATTGCTTTCAGCATTATATATAAAGCAAATATACGAAGATGCAACAATAGCAGTACTTCCTTCAGATCACGCAATAAAAAACACAGATGGATTTTGCGATATTTTAAATTCAGCATATGAATATGTAAAAAATGAGAATAAAAAAGCAATTGTAACGATAGGCATCACACCTAATAGACCAGAGACAGGCTATGGATACATAAAATTTGAAAAACAAACAGGAAAAGTAATAAAAGTAGATAGATTTGTAGAAAAGCCAGATATAGAAAAAGCAAAAGAATATTTGAATTCAGGTACATATTTATGGAATGCAGGTATGTTTATATTTGATGTAAACAATATTTTAAATGAGCTTGAAGAAAATTATTTAGATTATTCTAAATTAAAAAATTTACCAAAGATAAGTGATAAAAATTATATAGAAGAACTAAAAAATATTTATCCAAAATGTGAAGCAATATCTATAGATTATGCAGTCATGGAAAAATCAAAAAATATCTATGTAGTACCAGGAAATTTTGGATGGGATGATATTGGCTCATGGAATGCATTAGAAAGATATATCCAAAAAGATGAAAATGGTAACATCTTAAATGGAAATGTAAAAGCATGTGATTCAAAAAATAATGTTATATATGGAGACAATAAAAAAATTTTACTAATAGATGCAGAAGATTTATTCTGTATAGATACAGATGATGTACTAGTTATAGGTAAAAAGGAAAGCATCAGTAAAGTACATTCTTTTAGAGAAAAGTATATGAATAATTAGAAAAATATTGTTTGAATTACAGGGGGAAAGATAATGAAAGTAGCAATAGTCCATGATTGGTTAACAAATATGGGAGGAGCAGAACAAGTAGTGATTAATTTACATAAATGCTTTCCAGAAGCACCAATATATACAAGTTTTTATTTACCAGATAAAATGGACGAAGAATTTAAAAAAATGAATATAATTACATCATCATTGCAGAAGAAAAAAGATAAAGAGTATAATCATAAAAAATATTTGCCATTTCTTCCTAAAGCATTTGAAGAATTTAATTTAAATGAATATGATGTCGTGATAAGTAGTTGTTCTGCTTGTTCAAAGGGAATAATTACAGGACCACACACATTACATATTTGTTATTGTTATACACCAATGCGTTATGCATGGGAGATGAGAGACGAATATACAGACGGAATGTCAAAAATGAAAACTAAATTAATTAGATATTTTATGAACTATATGAGATTATGGGACTTTGATTCAGCACAAAGAGTTGATGAATTTATTGGAATATCAAATGAAGTAAAGAAAAGAATAAATAAGCATTACAGAAGAGAAGCAGAAGTAATTTTTCCACCAGTTAGAACGGAATTATTTAAACCTTCACCAAATGATGGAGATTATTATTTTGTAGTATCTAGACTTGTTAAATATAAAAGATATGATTTGGCAGTACAGGCATGTAGCAATCTTCATAAAAAATTAGTAATTATAGGTGATGGACCAGAAAGAGAACATCTTGAAGCACTTGCGAATAAAGAATATGTTACTTTTATGGGTAGACAACCAGATGACGTTGTAAAAAAATATATGTCAGAGTGTAAAGCATTGCTATTTCCTGGAGAAGAAGATTTTGGAATAGTTCCAGTAGAAGCAGAAAGTTGTGGAAAACCAGTAATTGCTTTTGGTAGAGGGGGAGCACTAGATACAGTAGTAGATGGAAAAACTGGAATATTATTTAAAAATCAAACAGTAGAAGATTTAGAAAAAGCTATAGAGAAGTTCGAAGAATTACAATTTGATAAAAATGTAATAAGAGAACATGCTGTTAAATTTGATGAAAAAGAATTTAGAAGACAGATGATAGATTTTATAAATGAAAAGTATAAAGAAAAAATGGAGGAAGTATAAATGAAAAGAGCATTAATTACAGGAATTACAGGACAAGATGGTTCATATTTGACAGAATTACTTTTAGAAAAAGGATATGAAGTTTATGGAATTTGGAGAAGAAAAAGTACAGTAGATTATGGAAATATTGCGCACTTAAAAGATAAAGTAAAATTAATTTATGCTGATATGACAGATTTAGCTTCACTTATTCAAGCCGTAAAAATTGCAAACCCAGATGAAGTATATAATTTGGCAGCACAAAGTTTTGTGGCAACATCATGGGATACACCAATTGGTACTGCTGAGATTGATGGAATAGGAGTTTTAAATATGTTAGAAGCAATAAGAACAGTAAAACCAGATGCAAGATTTTATCAAGCTTCTACAAGTGAAATGTTTGGTAAAGTTCAAGAAATACCACAAAAAGAAACTACACCATTTTATCCAAGAAGCCCATATGGAGTTGCAAAATTATATGGACATTGGATTACAAAAAATTATAGAGAAAGTTATGGAATGTATGCATGTTCAGGAATATTATTTAACCATGAATCAGAAAGAAGAGGAGAAGAATTTGTTACAAGAAAAATAACAATGGCAGTAGCTAAAATAAAAAATGGAATGCAAGATTTCTTAGAACTTGGAAATTTGAGTGCCAAAAGAGATTGGGGACATTCAAGAGATTATGTAAAAGCTATGTGGCTTATGCTACAACAAGAAAAAGCAGATGATTATGTTGTAGCAACAGGAGAAACACATGAAGTTAGAGAATTTGTTACACTTGCATTTGAAGCAGGCGGAATGGAAATAGAATGGCATGGAGAAGGTGTAAATGAATATGCAACATTAAAAGGAACAGATAAAAAGGTAGTAAAAGTAAATCCAAAATTCTTTAGACCTGCAGAAGTAGAATTGCTTATAGGAGATCCTACTAAGGCAGAACAAAAACTTGGATGGAAAAGAGAAATCGATTATAAACAACTTGCTAAATTAATGGTTGAAAATGATTTGAAATTAGTAAAGGAATGATTTAATAATGAAAAAAGTGTTTATAATAGGAGCCAATGGATTTGTTGGAGGATACCTTATTAAGGAATACATAGATAGTGGATATGAGGTAATTGCAGGAGATACATCAGATTCTTTCAGATATGATTATGATGTAAAATATGAGAAAATAAATATATTAGATAAAGAAAATATAGCACGTATTTTAAATCAGTATAAACCAGAATATCTTATAAATTTAGCAGCAATAAGCTCAGTAGGTTTATCATGGAAAATGCCAGAACAAACAATAAATGTTAATTGTATTGGAACAATAAATATTTTAGAATGTATAAAAGAAAATTTGCCAGAATGCAAAATACTTCTTATAGGTTCAAGTGAAGAGTATGTACAAAAGGATACACCACTTAAAGAAACAGATGTCTTAGATGCAAATAATCCATATGGAATATCAAAAATTGCTCGGTGAAAATATTGCAAAAATGTATGCAAAATCATATGGATTAAATATAGTATGTACAAGAAGTTTTAATCACACAGGAGTTGGGCAAGCTGATAATTTCGCTCTTCCAAGTTTTTGTAAACAAGTAGCAGAAGCTTCAAAAGAAGATGGTGAAGGAAAAATTTATATAGGAAATTTATCGGCATATAGAGACTTAAGTGATGTAAGATATGTTGTAAGAGCATATAGAAAAATACTTGAAAACCATGAAAATGGATTTGATGTATTTAATGTGGGCTCTGGAAAATCGTACCAAATGAAAGAAGTATTAGATAAAATTATATCTTTTTCAGATAAAAAAATTGATGTAATTGTTGACCAAAGTAAAATTAGAGCAGTTGATACTCCATATATTTGTGCGGATACGGAAAAACTTGATAAAATTATGAAAGATGAAAAAATAGAAAATGATTTAGAAAAAGTTTTAAAAAGTATGTACGATTTTTATAAATCAATTTAGAAAAGGTAGTTGAAACAGATGAAAATAGCAGTAGATGCTAGAATGTATAATATGTCTGGCATTGGAACTTATATACAGAATTTAATAAAAAATAATAGCTATGATATTGCACTTCGGTAAAAAGGAAGAAATTAAGGACATAAAAGAGATAAAGGAGTTTATAGAGTTTGATGTTCCAATATATGGTATTAAAGAACAACTTAAATTTCCATATAAGGAGTTAAAAAAACATAAACCTGACCTCTTGCATGTTCCTCATTATAATGTGCCAATATTTTATAGAGGAGATATGATAGTTACAATACATGATTTAACGCATTTAGTGTATTCAGAATTTTTATCAAATAAATTTGCAAAATATTATGCAAAATTAATGATGAAAATTGCAATAAAAAAATCAAAGATTATACTTACTGTTTCTGAAAATACTAAGAAAGATTTAATAAAATTTTTTAAAGTAGATGAAAATAAAATAAAAGTAGTCTATTTGGGTGTAAAAGATAATTTAGTAAATAAACCAAAAGAAAGTATAGATTATCTATATAAAAAATTTGGAATTCCAAGAGATAAGAAATTACTTATGTATGTTGGAAATTTAAAACCTCATAAAAATTTAGAAAGACTTTTGGAAGCATTTAGTAAAATTGAAAATAATGATGAATATGCCTTGATTTTAGTTGGAAAAGCCTTTGAAAACTATAATATTCTAGGAGATAAAGAAAAAGAGCTAAGTATAGAAAAAAATACAATTCATACTGGAATTGTTACAGAAGATGAATTGGTAGATTTATATAATTTAGTAGAGCTATTTGTATTTCCATCTTTGTATGAGGGCTTTGGATTGCCTGTAATAGAAGCAATGGCTTGTGGAACAAAGGTAGTAAGTTCAAATACATCATCACTTACAGAAGTAGGAGGGAATGTTATACCATACTTTAATCCTAAAGATATAGAGGAAATGGCAAGAGTAATTAAGGAAGAAATTAACAGAGTAGATACAAAGGAAGATATCGAAAAAAGAATTGCTTGGGCAAAAAGATTTGATTGGAAAAAAACAAGCAAAGAAATACAAGAAATATTTGAATTATATAATAAACAGTAGAAAAGAGAAGAGCAAACTTGTTTGTTCCTTAGAAAGGAATGGTTATACAAATGGAAATAACAATAATTGGAGTTATTACAATAATATTATCAATATATGCTTTTTTTAAGAATGAAAAGCTATTATTATACATAATGGTATTTTTATCAACATTTACAGCAACAGAATTAATGCATATAAATGCTACTACTACACCAATACAAACTTTTGAATTTACAGGAGCCATTTGGCTATTAAGACAATTTGTAAATTTTATAAAATCAAAACCAAAAATAAATAAAGAATTTTTTAAAGATTGGGTACAAAAATTTAAAGAAAATAAATTAGCATTAGCTTTCCTAATATTTATTATTGCTATATTATTAGGTGAATTAGCACTTGTTGTAACTGGAATATCAGTTGATTATATAGATATTCACGGAGAACCAGCAAGGCTAAAATTTGGTATGGCGAATGTAACACAAGGTATAATAGTAACATTTGTATTTGTAATAATGATAGTATTATCATTTAAAATAAAGACAAAAGATGAAGTAAGAGACCTTTTAAGAGTTTTTTGTGCAAGTTCAGTATTTGCAATAGTGTGGGGATTACTTCAATTTATAGGATTTTATTTAGGAATACCATATCCTGCATTTTTATTTAATAATAATATTTATGCAGAACAGGGGTATGAACAAATCGCAAATAATGTAAAAAGAATTTGCTCTATTGCATTAGAACCATCTACATTTGCTGTTAATTTGATTTGTTTTATACCATTTGCTTTAGGTACATTTTTAGCTTTAAAGGAAAGGATAAAAACAAAAAAATATATTAAGACCTTTGCAGTTTTATTATTAGCAACATCATGTGCAGTACTTACAACATCTAGTACTACATATGTTGGATTAATTGCTGCATATGGATTATATGGTTTATACATATTATTTGGATATATAAAAAATGGTGAACTAGACAATAAAGGAAAGAATTTCTTAAAAATGCTTGTTACAACGGTTGCATCAATTGCAGTAGCGGGAATTTTATGCTTAGGATTTATGAAAGTTGGATATAAGATAGGAACAATTCACAGAATACAAGTTGAACAACCAACCCAACAAGTAACTACAGAAGAACCACCACAATATGAATCAGTATTTCAAAATGTATTGAAAACATTAAAACAGATGACTATAGATAAATTGACATCAGGATCAGGACAAGAAAGATTATCTGGAGACATGATAGGTCTAGAGATGTTTAGATATTCTCCAATATTTGGTCTTGGATTTGGCTCATACAGAACATTTAGTTTATTTACTAATATTTTGTTAAATGCAGGAATTGTAGGAATAATTGCATTTTTCTATATTTTATTTGTTGTAGTGAAAGCATTAATGAAGTATAGAAAGCAAAATGAGTCTGTTAGTGTAATGTTTTTGATAAGCATTATAAGTACTACAGTTGCATTTTGTATGGGTGTTCCAGATTTAGTATTAACATTTTATTGGATGATGATTGTATTTGGATATAAATATGCTACACTAGATGAATAGGAGGAAATGTAGTGGTTATAGGAATAGATGCTAGAGGGTTAAATGGTAAAAAAACAGGAATACCAATATATATTGAAAAAATTATAAAAGAAATAAGTGAATTAAATGATACAGAAAACAAATATATATTGTATTCTAATAAATCTATAGATATAGATGAAGAAATAAAGAAAAAAATGACAATAAAAGAAAACAACGGTGGCTTGCGGAAGTTTATTTATTTATTTCAAATTACCTAAAATACTAAAAGAAGATAAAGTAGATGTGTTTTGGGGAACACAGCATTGTCTTCCAAAAAAGAATAAATATACGAAAAATATTAAATTCGTATTAACAATACATGATTTAGCAATAAAAAAGTTTAAGACAGTTGGTTCTTTCAAAAATACATTAGTACAAAAAATATTTTTAGGTAAAAGTATGAAAAATGCTGATGAAATTATAGCAATTTCAAAAGCAACGAAACAGGATATTATAGATTTATACAAAGTGCCAGATAATAAAATAAAAATAGTTTATAATGGAGCCAATATTTCTAAAAATAGTAAAGAAATTACTAATGAGCAAGAAAAAGAAATAAAAGAAAAATTCAGCATAAAAGATATACCATATATATTTTTTATAAGTACAATAGAACCTAGAAAAAATGTAGAAACACTTATAAAAGCATTTAATTATATTAAAGAAAAAGAAAATACAAATTTAAAATTAATAATTGCAGGTGGACTTGGATGGAAATATGAAAATGTAATAAAACTTTATGAAGAATCTAAGTATAAAGAGGATATAATCATGCCAGGGTATATTTCTAGTGAAGAAAAAGTATATTTATATGCGAATACAAAATGTTTCGTATATCCTTCACTATATGAGGGGTTTGGACTTCCAATATTAGAAGCAATGGCGAATAAAGCATTAGTGGTAACGGCAAATAATTCATCACTTCCAGAAGTTGGAGGAGATGTTGCATTTTATTATAACGATACACTTAATTATGAAGAATTAGGTAAAAAGGTAATGGAAGTTATGAAATTAGATGAGTTAGAAAAAAGCAAAAGAATAGAAAAAGGACTAGAACAGGTAAAGAAGTTTTCTTGGGAAAAATGTGCTAAAGAGACATTAAAGGTCATAAGTTAAAAACTTAAGTGGTTCCTTGGAAAGGAATGGGATGCTATGAGCTATAAAGTGGGAATAGATTTTACATATATTTTAGAAGATGAAGTTAGTGGTATTAGAAAATATGGAGAAGAAATTGTAGAAGGAATTTCTAAAGTAAATAAAGACTATGAAATAGTGTTATTTGTAAATGATAATTTATACGAAAATTTTAAAAACAAATATTCAAATTATAAAGTTGTACCAATAAAAAGATGGTTTAAAAATGTAAGATATATAAAAAGGATAAATAACGTAAAAATCGTTAAATATATAAAAAAGAAAAAGATAGAGAAAGAAAAATGTGATATAATACTATATCCATATATAAACAAGAATGTTTCAATAGTAGATAAGCAGAAAAAAGCAATAGCTATTTTAGATTTGATACCTTTAGATGAGATAGCTGACAAAAAATCAGTAGAATATGAAAAACTAAAAAAAGAAAATGTAGAGTTAATGAATAAATCAGAATATATAGTTACTCTTTCAGAATATTCAAAAAAAAGGCTCATGGAAATAAATCCTAATTATAAAGGAGAAATAACTGTAATACCAAGTTCTATTGAAAAATTAGAAAAAGGGAATAAAAAAGTAGTAGATATAATAAAAACAGAGGCTCCGTATATTTTTAATATAAATGCATTTTTTAGATATAAGAATCAAATAACACTTGTAAAAGCATTCAATGAAATAAAGGAAAAGATTCCACATAAATTGGTATTAGTAGGAAGACCAGAGCTGAATTCAGGTAAGAGTGGTTATAATGAAGTTTTAGATTATATAGAAAAAAATAATTTAAAAGATAGAGTAACAATTCTTTCATATATAACTGATGAAGATAGGAATGCTTTATTTTATAATGCTGATTTATTTGTAACAACATCATTAGGAGAAGGATTTGGAAGAACACCAGTTGAAGCTGCACTTTGCAAAATACCAGTAATATCAACAAAAGAGACAGCACTTCCTGAGGCGACAATGAATGAAGTATTCTATTATGAAAATGCAATCGATGAAAAAGAACTTGCAAATAAAATATTAGAAGTTTTAAATAATAAACCATCAAAAGAAAAATTAGAAGAAATAGCCAAAAAACTAGAAGAAGAATATAATCTAGAAAAAATAGCAAAAAAATATATGAAATTAATTGACAGAATTTTAGGAAGGAATGATACAAAAAATGCAAAGAACTAAGCAGTCTGTAAAAAATGCAGCATTTTCAATAGGTGCACAACTTATACAACAACTTATAAAGTTATTAGTTCGTATTGCTTTTATAAGAGTAATTGGTGAATATTTAGGGGTAAATGGATTATTTACTGATATATTAACAACTTTGCAATTAGTTGAATTGGGTATAGGACCTGCAATAGCTTATAGCTTATATAAACCGCTTGCAAATAATGATACAAATAAAGTAAAAGCATTAATGAATTTATTTAGAAAAGCATATAGAGCAATTGGTACATTTATATTAATAGCAGGTGTTGCCTTTACGCCATTTTATGGATTTTTCATAAATGAAATGCCAGAGAACATACCAAATCTTAATATTATATATTGGATTTTTGTTTTTGATACTGGAATATCGTATTTTTATTCATATTATAGAACTTTGCTTGTAAGTGACCAGAAAAAATACCTTGACATATCTATACAAACTGGAGTAACAGTAAGTATATCAATTATACAAATTGTATTGATATATGTTACACGTAACTATATGTGGTATTTGGGTGCTCAAGTTGTAGGAACGATTTTGACTAACTTTATTGCATCTAGAATTGCAATGAAACAATATCCATATCTTAAAGAAAAAGAAGTAGAAAAATTAGATGAAGAAACATTTGGAGAAATAAAGAAAAATGTTGTTGCAATGGTTTTTCATAAAGTTGGTAGCATAATAAGAGATGCAACAGATAATCTTCTTATATCAAAATATATAGGGCTTGTAATGACAGGAATATACTCAAATTATTTGATGATTACAAAAGCATTGACAACTTTAATTAATCAAATATTTTCTGCGGTTGTATCAAGCGTTGGAAATTTACATGTAACACGTTCAGAAGAAGCTCAACAAGAGGTATTTTATAACATAAATTTCCTTAATTTTTGGATAGCATCATTTTGCACATGTTGTTTTGGAGCATTGATAGGACCTTTTATATTAGTAATTTCAAATGAGAATTATTTGATGAGCGAATTTATAACTATTCTCATATCAATTAGATTATATTTAGATATGATGAGAAAAACACCATGGATGTTTTGCGAAGCAGCAGGAATATATTGGAATGGAAAAACAAAGCCTTTGTGGGAAGTTGCAGTTAATTTAGTTGTGTCATTAATATTAGTTAAAACAATAGGAATTGCAGGTGTATTTATTGGAACGATTGTAACTATACTAGTTGTTGATTTACCAGTTGAACCACATCTAGCTTTTAAATATGTGTTAAAAAGTAAAAGTACAAAATATTATATAAAATATATAATTTATTTAATTGTAACAGTAATAATGTACACAGCAACATATTTAGCAGTAAGATACATAGCTGGAGCAACATATGGTATGCCAGGGCTTGGTATGTTTATTTTAAAAGCAGTAATTGCTGTTATTGTTTCAAATATTATTTTGATTGTATTAATGTTTAGAACAAAAGAATTTAAATATACAAAGGATTTAGCTAAGAAATATGCAAAATCAGCTTTAAATAAGATTACAAATAAATTAACATAAAAATGACAACTTGATTTTACGTAAGAGAAAGGGAATAATAAATGAATGTAAATATTGAATCATGGTTAGAAAAACATACAAAATTGTGCTTAATAATATTATTTATTGTAGGCATTATTTTGTATGGGTTTATAGCAAAAAATATGAGTATGCCATTATATGTACAAAATGATGAAGATTTATATGTGAATATGGCAAGGTCGTTTTTCTATGAAGGTAATTTCTCAAGAGAATATACGATAATGAATTATAGCTGTGTTGTATATTCAATAATTTTATCTGTTGCATATTTCTTTTATACGCCAGAGAATATCTTATTTATCATGAGAATGATAGGTGTTTTATTGATTGTATCTAGCATATTTCCAGCATATTTACTTGGCAAAAAAATACTTGATAGCAAGTTCAAAGCTTTGTTCATTGCAGGATTTATGCTAATAGTACCAGATATGCTATCTAGTAGTTTCTTAATACAAGAAAATCTTAATTATCCAATATTTTTATGGATAGCATATTTTGTATATTGTAAATTTACTGAAGAAAAGAGCATGAAAAGGGAAGCAATCATTTTACTCTTATTAGCATTGATATTTTTTACAAAATCATATGCAATAGTTTTTGCAGGAAGTTATTTCTTATGTTTGCTAATTTACAATGTAAAAGAAAAAGATTGGAAAGAAGTACGTAATGTTTTTATAGAGGGGTTAATATTTTGTGTAATAATCTCAATAGGGCTTTTTATAATATATGCAATAAATGATTTTCAAACTGGGACAAACCATTATAGTACGCAAATTATGAGCATTTTCCCATTATCATTAAAAAAAGTTGGATATTTTATATATGGATTTTTTTGCTATTTGATATTTTCAATATTTTCATTTGGAATGATACCAGTATTAATGCCATTATTTAATTATAAGGAATATTCAAAAGAAGACCGAAAATTTTTGAGCTTTATTGCAATTGCAACAATATTAACAGCAATAGAAAGTTCTATAATTGTGTATATACCAGAAGAAGCAAATAAAATATTACCGTGGAAAATATGTGTTAGATATTTAGCTGTATTTATGATTCCATATATACTTTTGTTTATGAAATTAAAAGATAAAAAGATGAAAGTATCGAAATGGATATATTTGATTTGCACTTTGATAATATTATATATTGATGTATGGTTTGTGAAAACATCGTATAATATATCTGTAATTGATGCATATGTATTTGAAGCATTGTTTTACCTTAATGTTACAAAAAATAAGATGGGGTTATTAATTATAGAAATAATTCTTGTGATTGTGCTATTATGGTTAGAACTAAAAAGAAGAGGTAAAATAAAAAATACTAACATATATATAGCAGGTTTTGTAGTGTTTTTGTTATTTATAATACCTATTAATAGTAAAGTATTTCAATGGTGGTCAAATATTCATCTAAATGGTGAGACATTAATATCAGATCATATAAAACTTGCAAAATTTTTAAAACAAGATTATGATAAAGTATATGCTTTTAATTTAGATGAATATTATTTCTTTGGAACTTTAAATTGTGATTATGAAAAATACTTTAAGTCACCAGTGTTAGAAGAAAATACAGAAGATAAAAAAGTAGCAATTATTATGATTAAAAATACTGCTGTTACAACAGAGGGAGTAAAAAAAGTCGATATAGGAACAGGGCATTTTGATGTATATGTAAGTGATGAAAATTATTCAAAATTACATATGGAACTACAGGTAAAAAAATAAAAAAATATATTTTAAGAGGAGGTTAAAATGGATTATTTAGAAAAATATGAGGAGTGGTGTAAAAATCCAATATTTGATGAAAAAACGAAAGAAGAGTTATTAAGCATAAAGGGAAATGAAAAAGAAATACAAGATAGGTTCTATAAAGAACTAGAATTTGGTACAGGAGGTTTAAGAGGCGTAATAGGAGCGGGAACCAACAGAATGAATATTTATACAGTAGGAAAAGCAACACAAGGTCTTGCAAACTATATAAAAAAGGAACATGGAGAAGATAAAGGAGTGGCTATTGCATATGATTCAAGAAATATGTCTCCAGAATTTAGCGAAAAAGCAGCACTAATTTTAAATGCAAATGGAATAAAAACATATAGATTTGAATCTTTAAGACCAACTCCAGAACTTTCATTTGCGGTAAGAGAACTTGGATGTATAGCAGGAATTGTAATTACAGCAAGTCATAATCCACCAGAATACAATGGATATAAAGCTTATTGGGAAGATGGAGCACAAGTAACTCCACCTAGAGATAAAGAAATAATTACAGAAGTAAATAATGTAAAAGATTATTCAGAAATAAAAAATATGGAAAAAGAAGAAGCGGTTGCAAAAGGGTTATATAATGTAATAGGAAAAGAAATAGATGATAGATACATGGAAGAATTGAAGAAACAATCTCTAAATATGGATATTATAAAGAAAATGGCAGATGAAATAACAATAGTATATACCCCATTACATGGAACAGGAAATAAACCAGTTAGAAGAATACTTGCAGAGCTTGGATTTAAGAATGTATATGTAGTACCTGAACAAGAATTACCAGATGGTAATTTTCCAACAGTTAGTTATCCAAATCCAGAAGATCCAAAAGCATTTGATTTAGCATTAAAGCTTGCAAAAGAAAAAAATGCTGATGTTGTGCTTGCAACTGACCCTGATGCAGATAGACTTGGTGTGTATGCAAAAGATCCAAAAACAGGAGAATATGTAACATTTACAGGTAATATGTCAGCATTATTAATTGCAGAATATATTTTATCAGAGAAGAAAAAGAGAGGAATGATTCCAAAAAATGGAGCAATAGTTACAACGATAGTATCATCTAATATGACAAAAGCACTTGCAAAAGAATATGGAATAAAAGAAATAGAAACACTAACAGGATTTAAATTCATTGGAGAGCAAATAAAATTCTTTGAACAAAATAATAGCTATGAATATTTATTTGGTTTTGAAGAAAGTTATGGTTGTCTTGCAGGTACACATGCAAGAGATAAAGACTCTGTTGTTGCAGTAATGTTACTTGCAGAAGCAGCGGCATTCTATAAAGCACAGGGATTAACATTATGGGAACAAATGATAAAAATATATGAAAAATATGGCTATTATAGAGAAACTCTTCAAACAATTACTATGAAAGGAATAGATGGACAAGAAAAGATTAGCAAAATAATGGATAAACTAAGAAATAATCCTTCAAGTAATGTTGGTAAATTTAAGGTAGAAGAAATTAGAGATTATAAAACAAAAGTTACTCATAATTTAATTACAGGAGAAAAAGGAGAAACAGAACTTCCTGTATCAAATGTATTGTATTATGCACTTGAAAATGATGCTTGGTGCTGTGTACGTCCATCAGGAACAGAACCAAAAATTAAGTTCTATATGGGTGTGAAAAAGGCTACAATGGAAGAGGCAAATGCAGAATTAGAAGAACTAAAAAATAGTATGCTTCAAATGTGCGAAGTATAGGGGTTGCAAAAACTGAAAAAATATGGTAAAATATAGAAGTATGAGTAAAAATAGTTTAAATAGAAAGAGAGAAAACAAATGGAACCTATATTTTTCGAACCCGTATATAAGCATGTAATATGGGGTGGAAATAATATATCAAAAATATTTAAAAGAAATGTAGTAGGAGATGACATAGGAGAGAGCTGGGAAATATCTGCACATAAGAATGGACTTAGCTTGATTCAAAACACTGAATTTAAAGGCAAAAGTTTGTATGATTTGTTCAATGATGAAAAAGTTAAAAAGCAAATTTTTGGTACAAACTGTATGCCATTAGAAAAATTTCCCATACTTACTAAATTCATAGATGCAAATAGAAATTTATCAATACAAGTGCATCCAAATGATGAATATGCAAACAAAAATGAGAATGATTCTGGAAAGTCTGAAGTTTGGTATGTAATGGAATGTAAAGAAAATGCTAAAATTGTATATGGATTAAAAGAAGGAGTAACAAAGGATAAGCTAAAAAATGCTATTGACGATATAGAAGAGAATGTTAATTATATAGATGTGCATAAAGGTGATTTTATACCTATACCGTCAGGAACTATTCATGCAATTATGGATGGAGTAGTTGTGTGTGAAGTCCAACAAAGCAGTGATATAACATATAGGGTATATGACTGGAATAGAGTAGATAAAAATGGTAAACCAAGAGAATTACACAAAGAAAAAGCTTTAGATGTAATTAATTTAAATAACGAAAATAAAGTTTGCAATTATAGTAAATTAAACAAAAATGAGAATATATATAAATCTGATATATTTAATATTGATATTATCAAAGTAAATGGAACAGAAAATGACAATTCAACTAAATCAACATTTTATGCATATGTTGCAATAGAAGGAAGCGGAAGTATTAAAGCAGGAAACTTCATACGAACTATTGAAAAAGGAGATACATTCCTTATTCCAGCAACACTTGGAGAATACACAATATTGGGAAATTTAAAACTTATGAAGATTTGGGTTTAAGAAAAAAACTCTTTGGCTAAGCCAGAGAGTTTTTTTTAGGATAATTTTAAATCCACTCATGATATTTTTTCATATAGTTCTTTTTCGCAATTCCTGCGATAATACAATAAAGGAATGTTACACAAGCTATCATTAGAATATGTTGGAATGCAAGAGGTACAAGCCCAATTAAAGCACCTAAAGGAGTAAATGGTATGAGTATTCCGTATTATAATTAAAGTAATAGAAGAGAGATATACTGCTCTATGAGCATTACTTTCTACAAAAGGTGTTTTTGAAGTTCTAATAATATGCATACCAACTAAGTTTGAAACGATACTGTAACTAAACCATACAGATTGGAAAGTAGCAGGATCATGTAATTTAAATACGAAGATAAGATATGCAAAAACTATCATATCAAAAGCAGAACTAAGAGGTCCCATATATAGCATAAAATGTTTTAAACTGGTAATAGACAACTTTTTCGGCTTTTTTAAATCTTCTTTATCAACATTATCAAAAGGTAAAGTCATTTGCCCAAAATCGTATAAAAGTCCTTCAACTAATAACTGAATTGGTGTCTCAGGAAGAAAAGGGAGCAAAATGCTTGCAATAATAACAGACATAACTTCACCAAAGTTAAAACTTGTTGCAAGTTTAATATATTTCATTAAATTAACAAATGTACGTCTACCCTCAGTAACACCATCTAAAAGTACGTTTAAATCTTTTTCAAGTAAGATAATATCGGCAGTTTCTTTTGCAATGTCAACAGCAGTATCAACGGAAATACCAACATCTGCATTGGTAAGAGAAGGGCTATCATTGATTCCATCTCCCATATAGCCGACAGTGTTACCAGCTTCTTTCAAAAGTCTTACGATTCTTGCTTTTTGAATAGGTGAAAGCTTAGCATAAATATTAGCTCTTTTGAATAATCTCATGACTGCAATATCAGATAATTTATCAAGCATACTACCGAGAATGATATTTTTAGAATTTATACCAACTTTGCTACAAATAGCACGAGTGACTTCTGCGTTATCTCCAGTTAAAACCATAACGCGAACACCAGCTTTATTTAGCTTTTCAATAGATTCTTTTGCACTTTCTTTTGGTGGATCTAAAAAACCTATAAATCCAAGAAGCACCATTTCATTCTCATTTGCAACTGTAAAGTGTGTAATACCATTAATATTATTTTTTTGGCATACAGCAAGAACTCTAAAACCTTCTTGATTTAGAGATTTTGAAATTTTTAAAATATTTTCTTTATCTTCTTTTGTAATGCGAGAAACCTCACCTTTGTAATCTATAAATGTACAGATACTTAAAATTTCTTCAACAGCACCTTTTGTGATGAGTTGAGATTTTTCTCCATCATTTACAATAACAGATAAACGTCTGCGAGAAAAATCAAAAGGAATTTCATCAACTTTTTTATACTTAGTTTTTAGAGGTTCCATATCATGTTCAAGTGCTCTATTAATAACAGCTTCATCCATATTTCCTTTTAATCCAGTTTGAAAATATGCATTTAAAAAAGCATGTTTAAGAACTCTATAATCTTCTTCTCCTTTAGTATCTAAGTATTTTTCAAGAACTATTTTATCTTCTGTTAAAGTACCAGTTTTATCTGTACATAAAATATTTATTGCTCCGAAGTTTTGTATAGAATCTAATTTTTTAACAATAGTTTTTTTCTTAGACATTCTAACAGCACCTTTAGATAAGCTTGAAGATAATATTACAGGTAGTAGAAGAGGTGTGATACCAATAGCAATAGCAACTGCAAATGTAAATGCTGTTATTATATCATGTTTCCATGCATTCAGGAAAAAAACAAGAGGTATCATAAATAGCATTAAACGAATAAGGAATTTACTAATACTTTCAATACCTTTTTCAAAGGCAGTTTTTGGTTTACCATCATTAATAGTACGAGCAACTTTTCCAAAATATGTTGAATTACCAGTCTTAATAACTACACCTTTTGCACTACCAGATACAACGTTAGTTCCCATAAAACAAATTGAATCTAGGTCAGAGATATTATCAATTTCATCAATTGAAAGTTCGTTTTCAGCTGATTTTTTTACACTTTCAGATTCACCAGTTAGAGAAGATTGCCCAACATATAAATCTTTTGATGCAATAATTCTAAGGTCAGCAGGTATCATGCTTCCAGCTGAAAGCAC
>CANQKB010000002.1 GCA_947624405.1 uncultured Clostridia bacterium | reverse complement strand
GTTCTCCAAGGCGTTTAAGTTATTTTGGGCTGTTAAATGATAAATACGAATTTGAAAATGTGCAAGCAAAAAAATGCGTAGGTCGAACTCACTTCGATTTTTAAAACATTCCTCCACGCTTAGCTAGTTATGGTGTGAATAGTAACTTGTAGCCTTTAAAAATTTTATTTTGAGAATAAAAATCTATTGCTAAAAAATGAAAGATATAGTATAACTATATTATAATAATAATTGGAAAAATATTTTAGTAAAATATGGGAAGGAAAATTTATGAAAGTAGATACAAGTAAAATAGCATCATCGACAAATCAAATGAAGAGGAGTATAACAGAATTAAAATCTGCAAAGACTAAAGTAAGTGCAATAAAAGTGCCAAGTGACTTTATGTATGGAGGTGAAGTCAAAAGTATTCCTTCATTAATAGAAAGTGTTATAAATGATGTGAATAATCTTGTAAAACAAAACGATAATCAAGTAAAAAAAATAGAGGAAACAGAAAGAAAAAATAAGGAAATGTTAGCAGAGTTAAATGCGAAAATTTTACAAGGAATGAAAAATTTTGTTAAAGATGTGCAAAATGGAATTAAAATAAACACTGCTAAAAAAAAGATGTGGACAGCACTTAAGGGGAGTGGACTAACGGATGTACAAGTAGCAGCAATTATGGGCAATATTTTTTATGAGGCGGCAAATAATAAAGTAAATAAAAGCAAGAGTGATGCACTAAAAAAATATGCAAAATTTAAAGGAAAAGATGTAGATGATATAGATGTACAGGTTGATTTTCTATTAGCAGAAATAAGCGGTGAAGGTGAAGCTACTAAATTTATGGAACAAAAGAATCCTGCTTTTACCGACCAAAGTAAAAAATATGATAGATTACCATATTCTTCTCTTGGGAGTAGAGAAGGGTTTTATTCAGCTAAAAATCTTGAAGAAGCAACTGCTGCGATATTATATTCATATTCAAATCCAGGCTATGATGATGCAAAAGAAACTTATAAGCCAAGACTAAAAGAAGCACAAAATATTTATAAACAATATCATTATGAAGGGATGAATGATGAAGACGTAAATTTAGCAATTTGCCAAGGAATAATGAATGGATTGTTAAAAAGAGATGCACATTATCCAACAGCGGAAAGAGGCTGGAAGTTACCTAGTAAAATAGAGGAAGCTCAAGATGGTGATTATGATGTATGTTGTGTTACATATGTAGATATGTATTTATATGAATCCGGAGCTATACCTGCATATGAAATAGATAAATATGATATAAATAATATAATGGGTGAAAAAGGTCTAATTAAAATGTTAGAAGATAATAATTGGCAACAGATAGATAAATCACAAATAAGTTCTGGAGATGTTTTAATTTGCTCAGGATCTGGACAAGATGGACATACAGTTGTATATGTATCAGAAGGCGTTATATATGATCAAAAAAGTGGAGTTGTATCAAGTAAAGGAAATGCACCTAATAAAGGACCAGTTGACGAGAATGATTATAACGAATATATGAACGGTGATAGTTATGTGGCATATACTCGCCCAGATAATCCAGTTCTCAAAGATTTAAATTTAGATAAACTTAAGAATGAAGATGTTTTATATAAAGCTAAGGTATCAACAAAAGATGGAGATGGAGTTAATGTTAGAGAAGAACCAGATATAAATAGTAAAATAAAGGATTCTCTTGTAGAAGGAAGCGAGATTGACATTGTTGAAGAACAAGGTGATTGGGGAAGATTTAGTAAAGGCTGGGTAAAGTTACAATATACAAAGAAAGAAGAAGATAAAAATGCATAATTATAAAATATAGAAAGGATTGAAAATATGGATGTTAATAGAGATAAGCAAATTAATATAGAACGCATAAATAATTTGAAAGCTGAAATTAATAAATTAAGTGCCAAAGAAGCAAGTTACAGGAATATGAATACAGATATATTAGCTGTTTCTGATCAACTATCATCAGCAAAGAAAACTATGCAAGAAGCCTATACAATATATAAAAGTGGATATAGCAGTAATGCAGCAAGAAAGAGGTATCAAAAAATAGAGGAAAGCATTAATAAAATAGATAGTATTATAAGAAAGTTATCAAATATCGTATCACAGTCAAATACAGAAATAAACAAAATACAACGTTCAATACAAAGTAAAACTAATTTGATATGGAGTTTACAATAGTTGAGGTGAGAAAATATAACAATTCAGTAATTTTTTATATAAATAAATTGCAAAGCCTGTAAAATAGTTGTTTTTGCATTCACTTGGTGTCGCAATCTCCAATCTAAAATATTAGTATGTCGATTGCTCCAATTCGCACTCGCTTCGCTCGTTTGGTCGCTTACGCGTTCATTTCAAAACAACTATTTTCAGGCTTTTTCTAAAATTCGCTGAACGGTTACAAGAAAATTTTTAAAATTCATAAAAAAATCATTGAACAGTTTTTAAAAATATGATATAGTTAAATCACGAAAATATTAAAGAGAAGAGTGTGATATTTAATGGCAAGACGTGGAAGAAGATATGATGATGGAGCAAAGCTAAATTTAAAGAAAGTATTTGCAGTAGCGATAATAATTCTTATAATTATAGCTGGAATAATAGGAATAAAAAACATGCTAAGCTCAAACTCATCAAGTCTTGCTGGAAAAATTGAAAATGTATATTATTATACCATATATAAAGACGGAAAATGGGGAGTAGTAAATTCATATGGAGAAAATATTATAGAGCCAACATACGATGAAATGATAGTAATACCAAATAATGCACAAGATATTTTTGTATGTACATATGATGTTGACTATGCAAATAAAACATATAAAACAAAGGTAGTAAACAAAAAAGGAAAAGAAGTAATAAAAGGATTTGAAAAAATAGAAGCTATTCCAAATATTGATGATGATGGTAGTATGTGGTATGAAGAAAATATATTTATTGCACAAAAAGATGGTAAATATGGTTTAATTAATTATTCAGGAAAAGAAATACTTGGATGCGAATATGACAGTATAAAGCCACTTCAAGGTGCTAAAAACAGTTATATAATTGAAAAAAACAAAAAATATGGAATATGTGATGATGCAGGAAATGTTGTAATAGAGCCAAAATATAAAGAAATAAAGAAAATAGGAACAGATTACAAAAATGGATATATAGTTATAAATGAAGAAGGAAAAAGTGGCATAATATCTTTCGATAAATCTACTGTATTAGCTGAGAATTATGAAGAAATAAAACCAATAGTGGGTGATAATGCATATGTAATAAAAGCTCAAGACAAATATAGTGTAATAAATAAAGAAGGAACAGCTATATTTGAAAAAACATTTGATGATGTCACAGAAATTAATAAAGAAAATATAGTAGCTGTACAGGAAGGCAAATATGGAGTAGTTGACATGGCAGGAGAAACAAAAATAGATTTTCAATATGAAGATATACATTATGCAAGTGATAACTCATATATAGTCAAAAAAGATGGTAAATATGGAGTAATATCAAGTGCAAATGAGACATTACTTCCATTTGAATATGAAGAAATAGAATATATAAGTTCAGGAAATTTCATGATTGCAAGCAATACACAAAATGGAGAAAAAATCTCAAAAATATTTGATGCAAATTTTGAAGAAAAAATAAGTGGAAAAATAGATGAATTAAATAAAACCAAAGGCTATATGAGAGTATATACAGATGAAACTTATAAATTTTATAATTTCAAATTTGAAGAAAAGAAAGCATCAGAAATATTAACAGCTAACAAATTATTTGCAGTAAGTAAAGATGGTAAATTTGGCTTTGCTGATAAAAGTGGAAATATAGTAATAGGATATATATATGATGATGTAACAGAGCAAAACTCAAGTGGATATGCAGGAATAAAAAAAGACGGACTATGGGGAGCAATAAACTTAAACGGAGATGTAGTAGTACAACCAAAATATAATTTAGATAAAAATGAAAAAATAGATTTTATAGGAAAATGGCATTTGTGTGAAGATATGAATGCAAATTACTATTTGGACATATGATAAAAGAGGGGGATACAAATGAGCGAATTAAAAATGAAATATCATTATAGCTATTTTATATATCCATATGTAATAAAAGAAAAAAATTACAAAAAATACGTATCAAAATTACTTAAAAATTCAAAATGTACACCTAAATATTTTGAACAAAGAAAAAATTTAAGTGTATACAACTATTTCTTGCCAAACATTAGAGAATATATGTTTAAAAGTTTTGAATATTCAAAAGTTGATAAAAAAATAGATGAACAATTTAGAGAAAATTTATTTAAAAGTAGCCCATGTGTTATGTTTGACTATAATATAGGTGATGATGTACAAGCAAAAACAGTAGATGAAGATGGTATATTCTTTAAAATACAAAAGATGGAAATAATATGCTTTAAAACAGGAATATGTTTTTTAGCAATAAAAACAAATATAGAAGACACAGAAAATTTTGGAGACTTGTTGAATTTTAATTTTAAATTTAGAGATATAAATTCAGAGGTAAGTGGAAATAAGCATAATAATATAAAAATTCAAACAAGTACATTTGAAGATGTAAAAGAATTATCAGAAGTAATAAAAGAAATAACCGGAAGTAATAGTAAGGCAAAAAAATTAGACATAGATGTAAATAAATTTTTAGTATATTCATATGTATGTCTTGACCAAGAATGTTGGAATGAAAACAAACAAATTGAAAATTTTGAAAAAGAATTTTTCAAATATGTTAATGTATTAAATAGTGATTTTAATTCAACATTTGGAAATGATAGATTAAGGACAATAGATATAGGAAAATATATAAAATTAGGAATCAACAAAGTTGGTATAAACCTACTTACAACAAGTGTAGATACAATAAATTATACAACACTTCCTTTTGAATATGAACATGAATATTTATATACATACATATTTACACTTTATGAGAAATTTTATTTGACAAAGATAATGAAAAAATTTAAAGTATCAAAAAATCAAAATAAAGTGAGAAAAGAATTTGTTGATTTTACAAATAATGTATGGGTACACGAACCAACAAACAATGATAATGGAACATCTTTATATAACAATGCAAGATGGGCATTAGAGTTAGAAAAAACATATGCAAGAACTAAGGAACAATATGATGTAATGTATAAAAATTTCAAGATGAAAAATAATGAATGGTTTAATAGAATAATTTTAGTTTTACTTGCAGCATCAATAGTAACAAATATTATAAATTTTATAAACTTATATAAAGTTAAATAGGACGTATATCATAAAACTTAAAAATAATCATTTTTAAGCTAAATATGTGCCTTAGAAAGGAAAAAATAATGGTAACATGTGGCACAGATATAATTGAAATAAAGAGAGTTGAAAATCTTGTGGTAAGTAGCACAGAAAATACTTTACACAAGATTTTCAGTGTTAATGAAGTAAAATATTGTGAAAGTAAAGGAAAGATGAAATATCAGCATTATGCTGTAAGATTTTCAGCAAAAGAAGCTATATTTAAAGCAATATCAGCTAAATTAAATGATAAGTTTGAGATTTCATGGAATGATGTAGAAGTTATAAATGAAGAAAATGGGAGACCACAAGTGATTTTTTTAAATCATAAACCAATTGAATTAGAAAATATAGATATTAGTCTTTCACATTGCAAGGAATATGCAATTGCAATGGTCGTAATTAACTGGAAATGAGAGGATGAAAAATGAAATTATTTGATACGCATACACACTATAATGATGAACAATTTAAAGAAGATAAATATGAAATTATATCAAAAATATATGAGGCAGGAGTAGAAAATGCAGTAGTTGTTGGGGATAACATTCCAAATTCAAAATCAGCAATTGAAATAGCAGAAAAGTATGATTTTTTATATGCAGGCGTGGGAATACATCCGTCAGAAATAAGTCATACGAAGGAAGAAATAGATGCAGATATATGGGAGATACAGAAATTAGCCCAGCATGATAAAGTAGTAGCTATTGGAGAAATAGGGCTAGATTATCATTATGAAAAAGAAGATATAGAACTACAAAAATATGCATTTATTGAACAGACAAAACTGGCTAATACTATGCATTTACCAATTATTATACATTCGAGAGATGCTATAATGGATACTATTGAAATGTTAAAAAATGAGATATGCCCAAACTATAAGGGGATTTTGCACTGTTGCCAGCTCAATAAAGATTTAGTAAAAGCAGGACTAGATAAAGGATTTTATATTTCTTTTGCTGGTGTAATAACTTTTAAAAATGCAAAAAATGTAGATGAAATCATAAAAATGGTTCCAGATGATAGAATTTTGATAGAAACAGATTGCCCATATCTTTCACCAGAACCACATAGAGGAGAAAGAAACGACTCAAGAAATGTAAAATACGTGGCAGAAAAAATTGCAATGGTAAAAAATAAAACACCAGAAGAAATTGCCAAAATAACTTATAAAAATGCAAAGAAAATTTATAATATAAACTAGTAAAGATTTATAAAGCGTTACAGTTTACAATCGATTGTCGCTAAGCTACCTGAGGAAATGATTTTAAAAATGCGGCGTTACGTTCTCCAAGGCGTTTAAGATACTTTGGACTGTTAAATAATAGATACGAATTTAAAGTAATACAGGCAAGGGACTGAGTTGGTCGAACTCACTTCGATTTTTAAAACATTCCTCCACGCTTAGCTAGTTAGGGTGTGAACTGTAACATTTCCATGCTATCTAAGAAAAATTATAAATTTTATAGTATTTTTACAAAATTTGTGATATACTAAATGTGTTATATAAAAAGGAGAATGATAAATATGGTTTATGAGTTTGCTAAGTATCCAGATGAGACTCTAGTTGTTTTTTCAGATATCAGAAAAAAAGATAATGGAGAAGAATATATAAGAGTGACATTTGAAAGACCAACTGAATCAGGTTTTGACACTATTGTTTTTGAATTACCAAGTTATGAAATAGTTGAAAAGGCAGGACATTATACTGAAGAAGAAATAAAAGAATTTAGAGAAACAGTAGAAAAAGGGGCTCATTTATTCTTTAAGTATGCTAGAGAAGGAGGTCTTAAATTTGCCTAGTATTTTAGAAGTTATGCGGATATAAAATTTATTTTTGGTCTAATGAAAATAATGAACCTATACATATTCATATTTCAAAAGGCAAACCAACGCAAAAATCAACAAAAATTTGGATTACAAAGGCAGGAGGATGTATTTTAGCAAATAATAATTCTAACATTCCTGAAAAAGATTTGAATAGATTGCTTGAAATAATACCTTTATATTATTTTAAAATTATTTCAATATGGAAAGAAAGATACGGAGAAGATAGAACAAAATTTTATTGTTAAAAAATCCTAGCATAGCTAGGATTTTTTAATACCTGTTATTTTAAATCTCTAATTGCTTGTACTCTTTCTTCTAAACTTGGATGAGTAGACCAAAGACTAGACCTTTGAACCTTTTTATCTCTAAAAGGAGAAGAAATATACATATGAGCAGTTGCTTTATTAGCAGATTTAAGTTCATTTGGATCACTTGAAATCTTTTCCAAAGCAGAAATCAATCCATCAGGATTTCTTGTATATTTCACTGATGTAGCATCTGCTAGAAATTCTCTACGTCTTGAAATTGCGAGTTGCATAAGTTTTCCAAAAATAGGTGCAAAAATCAAAAGCACAAGACCTATAAGCATAAGAATAGGATTACCATTACTATCTCTATCATTCGAACGTCTTGAAGAAAAGAAAAACATTCTTGTAAACATATCAGATAACATAACAACAAATCCAACCATTACGGTAACAACAGCAGAAAGCCTTATATCGTAATTTGCAATATGAGCAAGTTCATGACCAAGTACACCTTCAAGTTCGTAATAATCCAATTTATCTAATAAAGCAGTAGTTACACAAATTACAGAATGTTCAGGATCTCTTCCAGTTGCAAAAGCATTTGGTTGATTATCTTGTACAATATATAGTCTTGGAACTGTTTTTAAACCAGAACTGACAATAAGACCTTCCAAAATATTAATTAACCTTTTATTTTCTTCAGGAGTTGCAGGTCTAGCATTTGACATAGAAAGAACAATTTTATCACTATTGTAATAAGATAAAAATGCTGATGTACAAGAAAATATAAGAGCGATTACAATAGATGTAGAACCCAAATCAAATGCCATGCATATATAATAAACAATCAAAGTTATTACAAGGGTAAATGCAAATATTATAAAACTTGATTTCATCTTATTTCTCTTTATATCTTCATACATATTAATGCCTCCTTTCTATTTAACAAAATGAGGTTCAATAGTTTGAACCTCAATGTATAAAGCAAAATATTAGTTATTAAAATCAACTTTTACATTTTGTCTAGTTTGCTCATCTGTTACAGTAAATAAAGTTTGTGGTTTAAAGCCAAACATAGAAGCTATAAGATTGTTAGGAAATGTAGCAAGAGCAGTATTATACATAGTTACACTATCATTATAAAATTGTCTTGAATAAGAAATTTTATTTTCTGTATTTTTTAATTCATCCTGTAAATCTAAAAAGTTTTGATTAGCTTTTAAATCAGGATAATTTTCAGAAACTGCTAATATAGTTTTTAAAGCACTTGATAATTGGTTATCAAGTTCAGCTTTTTCATCAATAGTAGAGGCCCCAGCCCATGCAGTTCTAAGTTCAGTAACTTTAGTTAAAACACTTTCTTCATAATCCATATAACCTTTTACTGTATTTACTAAATTTGGTATTAAATCAAATCTTCTTTGTAATTGCACATCGATTTGTCCCCAAGCATTTTCTGCTCTTAACTTTTTAGAAACTAATCCGTTATATGCAAAAATTACCCAAAGAATAATTACACCAATAATTACTAAAATTGGTATCCACATCTTTTTTTCCTCCTTTTTATATAATTAATATTATATCTAATACTTATAATACCACAAAATTGATAAACTTACAACAAAAAAATAAAAATATATGAAAAACAACTGTAACAACTAGTTACAGTTCACACCCTAACTAGCTAAGCGTGGAGGAATGTTTTAAAAATCGAAGTGAGTTCGACCTTGCTAATTTACTTGCTTGGATTATTTCAAATTCGTATCTAGCATTTAACATTCCAAAATATCTTAAACGCCTTGGAGAACGCAACGCCGCATTTTTAAAATCATTTCCTCAGGTAGCTTAGCGGAAATCAACTGTGAATTGTAACAACAACTAACTAACAGTTCAGTGCAATTTATAAAAACTTGACCATTACAATATAATGAAAAGTGTAGTATAATAAATAAAAGGAGTGTAGAGAAATGATAAAGAAATGTACAATATGTCCACATAAATGTGAAGTAGATAGAACAACAAAAATGGGAAGATGCAAAGCAGGGGATAAAATAGAAATTGGAGGAGTAAGCTTGCATATGTTTGAAGAACCATGTATAAGTGGAAAAAATGGTTCGGGAACGATATTTTTTTCAAAATGCAATTTAAATTGTGTATTCTGTCAAAATTATGAAATAAGTAATATAGGTAAAGGGAAAAAAATAGAAATTGAAGAACTCGCAGAAATATTTTTAAAGCAACAAGAAAATAAAGCGGAAAATATAAATCTAGTATCACCAACAATATATGCTTATAAAATAAAAGAAGCAGTAGAAATTGCAAGAAATAAAGGACTAAAAATACCAATAATATACAATACCAATGGTTTTGAAAGAGTAGAAACATTAAAAGAATTAGAAGGAACAGTAGATGTATATTTGCCAGATTTAAAATATTATGATAATTCTCTTGGTGAAAAATATTCAAAAATAAATAACTATTTTGAAATAACAACTCAGGCAATAAAAGAAATGTATAGACAAGTAGGAAACCCAAAATTTGACGAAAGAGGAATGATAAAAAAAGGAATTATAATACGCCATTTAGTATTACCAAATCATATTGAAAATACGAAAAAAGTATTAGAGTGGATAAACAAAAATATGGACAAAAATGTATATGTAAGTATTATGACTCAGTATTTTCCAACTTATAAAGCAAAAGAATATCAAGAAATAAATAGAAAAATAACAAAAGAAGAATATGAAAAAATAGAAAATTACATATATGAATTAGGAATAGAAAATGGATATATGCAAGACTACGCTGATGAAAATGAAGAGCAATATGTTCCAGTGTGGAATTATACATAAGCATATTTTAATGAAAAGACAATATATATATACTAGAGGTGGTATATATTGAAAAAATTTATAGGGGAAATTTCAGGTTTTGTATTGATAATAGCATTAATCACAGCGTGGGCATTTTATAGCTATGAACCAAAAGCAGTATTTACAAGTGCAGGAGTATTAAGCAATCAAAAAATTGAATGGGGAGTAAAAAGAAATGAAAATAATGAACAGCCAGAGTTTGGCAAAACAAATACAGAATTAATGGAAAAATACAAATGTATATATGTGGGAAATAAACAAGATAAATATGTATATCTTACATTTGATTTGGGATATGAAGCAGGATATACTGCAAAAATACTTGATACACTAAAAGAAAAGAATGTACAGGCAACATTTTTCATAACGGCACACTATGTAAATACAGCATCTGAATTAATACAAAGAATGATTAATGAAAAGCAAATAATTGGAAATCACACAAAAAATCATAAATCATTGCCTTCACTAAGTGATGATACATTAAAGGAAGAAGTAATGAAATTGCATCAAGTTGTATATGAAAAATATGGATATGAGATGAAATATATAAGACCTCCAAAGGGAGAATATAGTGAGAGAGTACTAGAACTACTCCAAAGTTATGGTTATATAAATGTAATGTGGTCACTTGCATATGATGATTGGGATGAAAATAAGCAAGGTAGAACTGATTATGCAAAAGAAAAGATTTTATCTAATATTCATCCAGGTGCTGTAATTTTATTACATGCAACATCTAAAGATAATACGGAAATATTAGGTGAAGTTATAGATAAAGTAAGAAATATGGGATATGAATTCAAAAGCCTAGAAGAATTTGCATATTAGTATTTGTAACCTCCATGCGAATATAATATTAAAAAGTTTTTTAAAAAAAGTATTGAAAAAGAGATTTTGTTATGATATAGTAACTTTGAAAATAATAATGGAGGTGAATCAAATATGGCAAAAATAATGAATGTTGATTATGAAGCAATCCCAGGACAGGCTAAACAAATGAGAAGTTATGGACAAGAACTAAATACAGAACTTACAAATGCATATAAAAGCATTACTAACATGCACAATTCTTGGTATGGAAAAAGATATAATGCATTAGTAAAAGAATTCAATGAATTAGCTCCTGAACTTAACGAAATGCTAGAATTAGTAGTAGGAGAAATTCCTTTTGCATTGGAAACTATTGCAAATAACTACGCTCAAGCTGATAAAGGTTCAAAAGCAACAAGTGCAGCAAAAACTTCACCTAAAAAGATAACAAATATAGCTGCACCAAATGATGTCGGAATGAAATTTTTAACAAGTGATGTTACAGCTGTAAAAACAAAAGTATCAACAAATTTCAAAAATGCAAAACAAAAAATGAACACAATAGAATCAACATACAACAAGATTAAATGGCAATCAGAAGCATCAGAGGCATTCAAAGCAAAATTTACAAAATTAAAACAAAGTATAATTCAATCTTTTGATAATATTGAAAGTTCATTCTCAAAATTAATGCAACAAACACTTGAAGACATCCAAGCAACAGAAACAGCTAACACTGTTAACTAAAATTTAAATATTTTCTTTGGCAACTATAATAATAAGAGGTTGCCAAGGAAAGTATTTAAGAAATTAAATGCTAAATAAAAATGTAAATTTAGGATAAAAATATAACAAAAGAGCAATTATAAAATATGACAATGTCAACATAAAAAATAGTGTGAAAGGAGAAAATAAAAATGGAAAAAGGAGAAAAATTTTTACCAATAGGAACAGTAGTAATGTTAAAAGGTGGAACTAAAAGAGTAATGGTAACAGGTTTTTGTGTAATGGATGGAGAAGACGAAACAAATATATGGGATTATAGTGGTTGCTTATATCCAGAAGGAATATTATCATCTACTCAAACTGCATTATTTAATCATGATCAAATTGAACAAGTTTATCATATGGGACTCATAGATGAAGAAGAAAAAAGTTTCAAAGAAAAACTTAAAAACTTAAAAATTTAAAACAAAACTTTTGTGTGTGCAGGAAAAAACCTGCATTTTTATTAATAAAGAAAACATTATTAATTCAAGAAAGGATTAAAAAATGGATAAATGGACTGCAATTTCAAGAATAAATAGTTATAATAGTAGTATTAATTCTTTGCAAAAAGAAAAAACGGAATATCAAAATGCAATACCAAGTATAAATTCAGCAATAGCAGCATTGGGAGTTTCACAAAATAGTTTGTCAAGTGCACTTGAGGGATTAAGAGCTAATTATACAAGTGATCCAGCAAAGAAAAAAGCAAAAGAATTGGAAGAGCAAAAAAATAAAGTAGGAGAAATAAGAAGTCATTTATATAGTGGAGTTATAACTGCTATTAATAATAAAATAACTGAAATAAATAGTAAGATAAACAGTTATCAATCGTCAATATGGAGCTTAAGAAATACGTTACGAGAGATAGAAGAAGCAGAGAGAAGAGCAAGAGAAACAAAATAGGAGGGTAAAATGCTTAATATTAATGTAGAAGGATTAAGGGGAAGTGTAAAACCAGTACTTAATGATGCAGTAAAAAATTTAACAGATGCAAATACGTATTTGGGGAATGTAAAGCTACCAAGTGATTTCCAAGGATATTCTTTGATACAAAGTGCAAAAAGAGATATCAGTTCTGTTCAAGGAAGAATAAAAGACATTGGAACATGGGTAGACAAAAGTGTTAGCAATTTTGAAAAAATAGAGGGAAGTAATAAAAGTGTAATGAGTGCGTTAGATTCACGAATTTCTACATTTGCATTTATGAATAATCCAATGTTAGCGGTTTCAATGTCAGGATTGAATGATGATAATGAAGTTGTTAAAGCAGTAAAAAAGACAACAAAGAGTGCTATAAACTATTTTAAAAGTGGAGAATTTGCAAATGATGCTAAAAGTTTTGCTAAAAAAACAGGTGCAAAAGTAGCCAAAACTGTAAAATCAGGGATATCATTTGCAATATCTACTGGTGCAAAATTTGGAAAAGTAGCAACAAAAGTTATAAGTGGTGTGGAAAGTATAGCTGGCAATGCAATGAATTATCTTGGAACGAAGGCATCATCAGCATTTAAGATGGTACACGAAAAAGTACTAAAACCAGCTATATGTGGAATAGAAAAAACAGCAGCATCTGTCGCCAATGCAACAGTAGGGGTTGTGAAAGGTGGAGCAAAACTAGTTGAAGGACTTGGAAAAACGGTATTACTGGCAGAGACAGCAGTAGGAGCAATAGGAACAGGAGCATATGATATAATTAATACAATTATAAATGGAAAACAAGATGGAAAAATTTTTACAAAAACTGGTGAGTTATTCAAAGCAACAATGGCTACTGTTGCAACAGATTATGTAGGTAGTGCCTTTAAATCTTTTTATGAAAAAACGTCTATTGGTAAATTTCTTGATAATATGGCATTTAAGCCATTTAAATCAGAAGGTGTGGTAACAAATGTAGCAGATGGAATTGGATATACGTTAGGAGTGGCTGTTTTATCTGTTGCAACAGCTGGATTATTTGGAGTATCAACAGGATTAGCTTCTGCTGGAACAGCTGGCTTATCAAGCTTTGGAAATTATACAGGTGAAGAATGGAATAAAATGAAAGAATCAGTTGCAGATGATATATTGAAAGCATATAGAAATGGAGAAATGACAGAAGCACAATATAATTCATATGTATATGTTTCAAACTTGTCAGATGCAGAATGGAATAAAATTCGAAAGGATTATACAAATGGAAAAATAAGTGAAGACGAATATTTTGCAATGAAGAAGATAAAAGATGCAACAGAATGGAGAACACTAAAGAACGGATTAAAAGGAGTAGGATATGGTGCAGCAAGTGGTGTATGGGAAGGCGTACAATGGTATTTAGGAGGAAAACTTAATAATTTAAAGGTAGGAAATTCTGAAACAGCATCTGCAGTAGCACGTGTAGCAATAGATAGTGGATTTAATGCAATAGATACTCCATATCGAGCTTTGCTAGATGTAATGTTTACGAACAAAAGTTATGAAGAAGCATGGGCTGACCAAGGTGGCTGGCAAGGCTTACTTACCAATTTAGGAATAGGATTAGTTGGCTCAGTTGGTGGAGAAGTAATAGATGCTAGAAAAACTTTAAAAAATGTAAATGAAAAAGATGTATTTGATGCTACAAAGAGGCGAGACATAGTATATACAAAATCAAGTTTATTAGATGAAATAAAAAATGTTGGAGAAGTAGAGCAAATCATTGATGATGGTAGTATTGCATTTCCATTTATAATGGGCTTAGACCTCAAAGTAGGTGATATAGAGGTAGATGATTCATTAGTAAAGAATATACAAAGAATAAAGAATTTGCAAGATGTAAGTGATAAAATAGATGAGGCTATTAATAATTCATTAAAAAAACAAAATATAGAAGTGACTCAAGCAAATATTCAAAATTTAAAAAAACAAATAGAAAATGGTAACTTTGATTCTATCACAGAAGATAATGGATACAGAAAAATGGTAGAAATATTAACAAAAGGAAAGGAAATGACTGCTAAAAACATAAAAGAGGCTTTTTCAATATCGACAGATGCACGTCCAAGTAATCAAAAGAGTTTAGAATTAGTTATAAAAGCATATGAGGAATCTATAGATAATGGAAATATGGGAGCACTTTTGAAACTAAATAGTTTAGCAGAACTAAAACGCAAGATTCCTGACTTTAGATTCATAGATGGAGATGAGAATGCAACATCGCATTACAGGGCAGCAACTGCTACAGTTCTATTCGATGGTCAAGAACTAAAACGGAGAAAATACGGGTGTTGCACTTCATGAATTAGAACATGCATTTGATCAGATAGTAGCAGAAAGAGTATCACCTGATGATATGGAAGGAGTATTAAATAGAGCTAAAGAATATGCTTTGAAAGAAGGCAGAGTAGACAAGCTAGCAAATGAACTTTATACTGAATATCGTGCTTGCGACCAAAAAGCAATTGAACTAGTAGAAGAAAAGGTTAAAAGCCAAGGGTTTAAAAATTTAAATGAATATAAAGAAAGTTTTAAACCAGAGATAGCAAAGAAAATAAATGCAATGAGTGATGCAGAAATGACAAAATTTTTGAAGGAAAATAATTTCCCACAAAGTTACATTGACAAAGTAAATTCAGGAAGTACAACAAGAGAAAAGATGATTGATGATATTGCAAATAGAAAAGTAGATACAGAAGTTAACCCAACAGTAAGAAGTTTAATAGAGAAAGATTATTGTGGAAATGATATGCTTTCAGATATTGTAGATGCAGTTTTTGATGGATCACCTAAGAATCAGGCGGGAGAAGAAGTAAAAATTTCATATGGTCATGGTAAGGAGTATTATGAAGGGAATACTGTTAGCAAAAGATCTGAAATAATGGCAAATTACGGCGCAATTGAACTCCAACCAGTTGATTCGACTAAAAGATTGAAACAAATACGAGAAACATTTGGAGACGAATTTGCAGATACATTTTATGATATGCATATGAAAACGTATAGGAGAGATTATCCAGATTGGTATTTAGAAATGATGAAAAAGGAAAAATAGGAGGAAGAAATGAAAGAAAGTGAAATGGCATGTTATTTGCTAGAAGCAGAATATATAAGATCACAAGGGAGAGAGGTAAAACTATTATCAAGAGAAAATAATGATTTATTTCCTTTAAATTGGTATGCAACAAACAATTTTGAAGTAAAGACAAAAATTTTACAAGAAGCAATAGAGAAAAATTGCAAAATAACAGAGACAAAAAGTTATGCAGAAATAGTGGAAGGCGTAAAATTAGACGATGAGACAAGTGGTGAGGCTGGAAAAAAAGAAGGTAAAAAACAAATTGAAGAAGAAAGATAGAAAAACATTACTACAGTATGGGGGTGAATTGATTGCTAGTAACATTAATAGGTAAAAATTCTTTATACAAGGTAGTTTTACCTAAAATTCCAATAGGCAATTATTGGATAACTGATAATACGCTAGGAAAAGAGAAAAAACTGGTAAATGTAGAAGGAAAAGATGGACATTGGCAGATAAAAACAGATGCAAATGTAAAGGTAATTAATTCAAATGCTATAGATATAAGTGATGATAAAATAAAACTAAAGAAAATGGCTGGTATATATAGTAAAGGAACTATATTAAAAGAATATAATATGTATGCACTCATGTTAGATGATATGGATGATGAAATATATATATTATATTGTGCACCTGCTTGTGACAATGAGATTTATCACTTAAATATAGAGAATATAAAAGAATTTTATATTGGAAGTGGTTCTCAATGCCAAATTATTTATGATAATTTTCTTGTATCTGATATACATGCAAAAATTTTTCAAATGAATGGTAGATGGGTAATTGATAACTTTGATAAAAGAATAGGAACATTTATAAATGGTGGTAGTGCAGAAAGTAGTGCAAGAGTATTACTTAATGGAGATGTAATATTTATACTAGGTTTAAAGATAATTATAATGGGAAACAGTATATTTATAAATAATCCTTCAAACAAAGTAAAATATAGTAGGCAATTTTTCCAATTAAATGATGAAGTACAAAAATTAGAAGCAAATGCAAATGAAATAATAGATGATGAAGAAATAGAATTGTATAGTAGTAAAGATTATTTTTCAAGAGCTCCTAGGATTACCAATATAATAGAAGAAGAAAAGGTAAAAATAGATGCACCACCTCAAATAGGTGATAAAGAAGAAATGCCAGCAATCTTAGTGTTAGGTTCAAGTTTATCAATGGGATTGATGATGATGATTTCCATTGTCATGACAATAGATGGAAGAGTTAATGGTACAGCTTCAGCGAAAGAAACATTTTTTTCATTAGCAATGGCTTTTGTAATGCTAATAAGTATGATACTTTTCCCTATATTAACTCAAAAATGGGAAAAAAAGAGAAAAGTTAGATATGAAGAAAAAAGACAAAAAAGATATAAAGAATATTTGAATCAAAAAAGGACTACAATAAACAAAATTAAGAACAAACAAAGAGAAATTCTATATGCAAATTATGTATCAATAGAAGAATGTACAAAAATAATTTTACACAAAGATTCTAGGTTGTGGGAAAGAAAAATTGAAGATTATGACTTCTTATCTATAAGATGGGGAATTGGTAATGTGCCTTTAAAAATTGATCTTCAATTTCCAGAAGAACAATTTGAAATGGAAGATGACAATCTACTTGAAATATTGCATTCGATAGCAGATAACTCAAAAATGATAGAAATGGCTCCGATAGTTACTTCATTGGTGGAGAAGAATATCTCAGGTATAATAGTGAAAAATGAAGAAGTATTCAAAAAAATAATGCAAAATATTATAATACAATTAATAGCATTTCATAGTTATGAGGATTTAAAAATTGTAATGACAAATATTGGGAATATGTAAAAATGTTACCACATGTTTGGAATTTTTCAAAAACAATAAGATTTTTTGCAGATGATATTGATGAAATGAGAGAAATCTCAAGTTATCTAGAACAGGAATTGAGAAATAGGCAATCATATGAAAATAATGATGCAAGCTATAAAATGTTTATGCCATATTATTTAATTATAACAGATGATTATAAAAGAGTAGAAAATTTAAAGATAATAAATGAAATACAGAAAAATAAAACTAATTTGGGATTTAGCTTACTATCAATAACAAGTGATTTATCGCAATTACCAAATGAATGCAAAACATTCGTTAGTTTAGAAAAAGATAAAAAAGGAATAATATTTGACAACGAAATTTCGGAAAATAATCAAAGAGAAATAGCTATAGACATAGATTTTGAAATATTTTTTGAAAAATTAATACCAATCATATCAAATATACCAATAAGGTATTCAGCAAATGGTTCAACATTACTTCCTAACACATATACATTTTTAGAAATGTATGATGTAGGATTAATTGAACAATTAAATATTCTAGAAAGATGGAAAAGAAACGATACAACAATATCATTAAAAGCACCAATAGGGATTGATTCATCGGGAATGCCGATAATATTAGACATTCATGAAAAAGTGCATGGACCACATGGACTAATAGCAGGAAGTACAGGTTCTGGAAAAAGTGAATTTATAATAACATATATATTGTCACTTGCAATAAATTATGCTCCTGATGATGTGTCATTCTTGCTTATTGATTATAAAGGTGGAGGATTAGCAGGTGCTTTTCAAAAAGGAGATACAAAATTACCACATATAGTTGGAACAATAACTAATATTGATACTAATGGATTACAAAGATCACTCGCATCTATACAAAGTGAATTAAGAAGAAGACAAATAATGTTTAATGAAGCAAGAAACTTAGTAGATGAAGGAACAATAGATATATATAAATATCAAAAATTATATCATGAAGGTATAGTGAAAAAACCAATACCACACCTATTAATCATTTGTGATGAATTCGCAGAATTAAAACAACAACAAGAAGAATTTATGGACGAACTAATCAGTGTATCAAGAATAGGAAGAAGTTTAGGAGTACACTTAATACTTGCTACTCAAAAACCAGCAGGTATAGTAAATGATCAAATTAGAAGTAATAGTAAGTTTGCTATATGTTTAAAAGTTCAAGACGTAGAAGATAGTAATGATGTTATCAAAAAACCAGATGCAGCCAACCTAAAAGGCTCAGGACAATTTTATATGCAAGTTGGAAATGACGATTATTTTGTATTAGGTCAATCTGCTTGGGCTGGTGCTCCTTATTATCCATCAAATACTACAAAAAAAACAGTAGATACATCTATACAATTCGTATCAAACGTAGGAATACCTATAAAAGATGTTGATAATATAGGCTCAAAAAGAGTAGTAAGTTATGGAGAACAATTAACTAATATAGTTAGATATATTATTGAATTAGCAAAAAAAGAGAATATTAAGACAAATAATTTATGGTTAGAGGATATTCCAGAAAATATATATTTAGATAAGTTAAAGAAGAAATATCCTGTATCAGCTAAAGGAAAAGAAATAAATGTTATTATTGGAGAATATGATGATCCATATAATCAAAAACAAGGATTAGTAAACATTAATTACACTAAAAGTGGAAATGTCATTATTTATGGTAATGCAGAGAGTGGTAAAGAAACATTGTTAAGCACAATAGTATATGATTTGATTACAACATATTCTTCAAAAGAAGTTCAAATTTATATATTAGATTTTGGAAGTGAAGTATTAAAAATATTTAAAAACAGTCCACATGTTGGAGATGTTACATTTATAAGTGAATTTGAAAAAATTAGTAGATTTTTTGAAATGATACAAAGAGAAATAAAGGAAAGAAAAAATATATTGTCAAATTACAATGGAGACTATGAATTATATGTAAATACAAAAGGCAATACTATGCCAATGTTAGTAGTAATATTAAATAATTATGAAGCTTTTGATGAAATGTATGGTGATAAATTTGATGATTTGTTTTTAACAATAACTCGTGAAGGAATAAAATGTGGAATTGTATTTACAGTAACAACTAGTGCTTATAATAATATGAGATATAGGTTAACACAGAACTTCAGGAAAAAAATAGCATTACAATTAAACAATGAAGATGATTACTATAATATATTTGAAAAAGCCGGAAAAAAGAAACCGTCAAGCATATTTGGAAGAGGATTAGTAACCATAAATGATGATACAGTATATGAATTTCAAACAGCCAAAATATGTCAAGCAGTTGACTATAATTCTACAATTAATGAAACAATAGAAATTCTAAAAAAACAAAATAACCCAGAGGCATCAGAGATACCTACAATACCAGATAGAATTTTGGTTGAAGACATAAAAGATTATATTAAAGATATTTCAAAAGTACCAATTGGAATAACTAAAAAAGAGTTAAAGATATTCAATTATGATTTTAAGAAGAATTTTGTATGTACGATGACATCAAAAAATATAGAAGATGTAATTGAATTTGTAAATTATTTGATAAAAGAAATAAGTATGATAGATGGTATTGAAATTGTTTTATTTGATGCAGAAAATACAATTAAAGCAAAAAAAGAGAGCTTGAGTGATGAAATTGATAGATTTATGGCAAAAATGAATAATAAAAAAATAAATGCAACGATTTCACATACCATAGTAATTATTAATGGATTAGATAAATTTATAAGTGATGTACAAGAAGAATATTTTTATGAAATGATAAATAATGCGAAGGAAAAAGAAAAATATAGTTTTATCATTATTGAAAAAACAAACAAATTTAAAAACCATGAATATGACGAATGGTACAAAAAATATGTAGAAAATGATTCGGGTATTTACATTGGAAATGGCATAGAGGATCAATATTTTATAGAAATAAGTGATAGACAAAATTTAGAGAATAATTGTGGACGTAGTTATGGCTATGTGGTTATACAAGGAATACCGACCTTGATAAAACTAGTAGGAATGAAGGAAGCGGGAGAAGAAAATGAATAAAGTATTAGTTAATTTGTATGTTCCAGTATTAGAAGTGGAGTATGATATTTGGTTACCATTAAATAAAAAAATAGCAAATGTTATTACTTTATTAGTTAAAGCAATAAATGAATTTAGCGGAGGATATTATAAACCAGTAAAAATGCCATATTTATACGATAAACTAACAGGAGAGGTATATGATGTAAATTTAAATATTAAAGATGCAAATATAAAAAATGGAGCAAAAATAATTTTAATATAATAAGAACATTATTTTTAAAACATTCCTCTACGCATAGCTAATTAAGGTGCGAATTGTAACAAAAAAGCTAATCATGATAAAAGTGATTAGCTTTTTTGTACATATTGGCTTCATTGCTTAATTTGACAAATCAAGCAATTTGCGATACAATATACAGTATTAAAAGGAGGAGTTATGTCCAATAATACAAAGAAAACATTAGAAACAATATTTACAAAAGCCAGAATATATTTAGCGGTAATAGCGATAGTGCTAATCCTATTGTGCATACAAAATCCAATATTTATCATACCGTCTGTAATATTATATATACTATTATTAGTCTATACCTATTGGACAGACAATAAAAACAAGAATGAACTAGATAAACATATACAAGAACTTACATTTAGTGTAGATTCCATTGCAAAAAAAGCAATGGTCAATATGCCATATCCATTAGCAATGACAGAAGAAGATGGAAATGTAATATGGAAAAATGTAAGTTTTGTTAGTGAATTTGGTAACATTGAAATAAAAAGTATTTTAGAAGAAGTAATAAAAGAAGCAAAAATAGAAATAGAAAAGAAAAAGACAGAAAAGAAAAATGCTACAATAACCAAGCAAGTAAAAATAGGTAAAAAAGACTATAAAATAATGATATACAAAACAGATATAAAATCAAAAAATAGAAAAAAGAAAAATTTAAAAACATATGCAATGTTTTTCTTAGATAATACAGAATTCTTGCAAATATCACAGAAATTAAAAGATACGTCTGCATGTATAGGAATAATTATGATAGATAGCTATGAAGAACTTATACAAAGCATGGGGCAAGAAGAAAGAACACAAGTTGTCACAGAAATAGAAACAAAGATATATGAATGGGTAGCTAAAATAAAAGGAATAGCTCTAAAAACAGAAAGAGATAGAATAGTATTTGCATTTGAGCAAAAATACTTAGATGAAATAATCGAAAACAAATTTGAAATATTAAAAGAAACTAAAAATACAGAAAAAGAAGGAGTAATTCCAACAACATTAAGCATAGCAATAAGTGCAGATGGTTCATCAATCAGTGAAAGATTTAAAGATACAATAGAAGCAATGGATTTAGTACTTGGAAGAGGTGGAGACCAAGCTGTAGTACGTAGAAAAGGAAAATACGAATTCTATGGAGGAAAAAAACAAGAAGTAGAAAAAAGGACAAAAGTAAAAGCCAGAACAGTAGCAACAGCATTAGAAGAGCTAATAGAAGAAGCACCAAATATATTAATTATGGGGCATGCAAATGGCGATATAGATTCAATGGGATCTAGTTTAGGTGTATATAGAATAGTAAGATCATTAGGAAAAGAAGCAAAAATAGTAAACAACACATATGGGATGACATTAAAAGATTTTATAGAAGCAGTTGAACAAGAAGAAGAATACAAAGATGTAATAATAGATAAAAATCAAGCAATAAATATGGTAAATCAAGATACACTGCTAATAGTAGTAGATACACACAAAAAGACATATGTAGAAGTGCCAGAAGTATTACAAAAAACAAATAAAATAGTAGTGATTGATCATCATAGAAGAGGACCAGATTATATAGATAATGCAATATTAATGTTCCATGAAGTATATGCATCATCAGCAGCAGAATTAGTATCAGAATTATTACAATATACCAAAAATAATGCACAACTTACAACATTTGAAGCAGAAGCACTATATGCTGGAATAATGGTAGATACAAAGAATTTTACGTTCAAAACAGGAGTAAGAACATTTGAAGCAGCAGCATATTTAAGAAAAAATGATATAGACATTATAAAAATAAAAAAATGGTTTCAAAGTGATTTAGAAAGTTATAATGTAATAGCAGATGTAGTAAAAAATACAGAAATTATTAGAGGAAATATAGGAATAGCAGAATATACAGAAGAAGATGAAAATGCAAGTTTAATATGTGCAAAATCAGCAGATGAGCTATTAATGATAAGTGATATAACAGCATCATTTGTAATAGGCAAAGTAAAAGATACTGTATGTATAAGTGGGCGTTCAATAGGAGATATAAATGTACAACTAATCCTAGAAAAGTTAGGAGGAGGAGGACATCATACAGTTGCAGGGGCACAGATACAAGATGTAACAATAGAAGAAGCAAAAGAGCAACTAATAGAAAAAATTGAGGAGTATTTTGCCGAGAATCTAGAGTAAAATATGCTAAAATAAGCTAAATTAAGCTTGCAAAAGAAACGAGTATTGCAAGGAATGCGAGGCAAATTACCGCAGATAGACCTAGTGGTCATCGAGGACAATTTGACCGAAGCATGACACCGCAAGACGAAGTTTATTTTGTGAGCAAAGGAGGAGTTATGAAAGTAATATTATTAACCGACGTAAAAAAAGTAGGAAAAAGAGGAGAAATAGTAGAAGCAAGTGATGGATATGCAAGAAATTACTTATTACCAAGGAAATTAGCAATTCCAGCAGACAAACAAAACTTAAACGAACTATCAGCAAAAAAATCAGCAGAAGCACGTAAAAGGGAACAAGAAAAGCAAGAAGCAATAAAAACAAAAGAAAAGTTAGAAAAAGAAATACTAGTCATAAACGTAAAAGCTGGAGAAAACGGCAAAACATTTGGAAGCATAACATCAAAAGAAATAGCAGATAACTTAGAAAATCAATATAAAATATCTATAGATAAGAAAAAAATAGTAATTAAAGACCAAATAAAAAATATAGGATTGTATACTGTTGACCTTCGTTTATTTGAAGGAGTAATAGCAAAATTAAAAATAAACGTAAAAGGCGAAGCCAGAAAGGAATAAAAAATGGATGTAGGAAGGATTCCACCAAACGATGTAGAAGCAGAACAAGCTGTATTAGGTGCAATGATGTTAGACCAAGACACAGTAATGAATGCAACAGAAACTTTAAAAGCAGATGACTTTTACAGAGAAGAAAACAAACTAATATTTTCAGCAATGTTAGCATTGTATGGACGAGGTGAACCAATAGATATAATCACAGTAAAAGATGAACTTGTATCATTAGGTAAACTTGAAGTTTGTGGAGGAATAGAATACATTGCAGATTTAGTAGACAAAGTACCTATAACAGCAAATTCAGATAGATATATAAAAATAGTAGAAGAAAAATCAATACTTAGAAATTTAATAAAAACGTCAAGCAACATTGTAGAACTAGGATATGACCAGACGATGGAAGTAGACGAAATAATAAACAGAGCAGAACAAGGAGTATTCGATTTACTAAAAAATAGAAATCAAAAAGGATACACACCAATAAAAGATGTACTATTTGAAACATTTGCAATGATAGAAAAGCTATATAATCAAAAGGAGGCAATTACAGGTATTCCAACAGGTTTTATCGATTTAGACAACAAAACAGCAGGATTACATGGCTCAGAATTAATATTAGTTGCAGCGAGACCAGCCATGGGAAAAACTGCATTTGCACTAAATATAGCAGCAAATGCAGCCATTAGAGCACATGTGCCAACAGCAATATTTAGCCTAGAAATGTCAAAAGAACAATTGGTAACAAGAATACTTGCAAGTGAAACTTTAATTGATAGTAATAAACTTCGTACAGGTAAAATGGAAGAAGCAGATTTGATAAGTCTATCAGAAGGATTAGGACCATTATCAGAATCAGAAATATATATAGATGATACACCACGGAATAAATATTACAGAAATAAGATCAAAATGCAGAAAATTACAAACAGAAAAAAATATTGGCTTAGTAGTAATTGATTACTTACAATTAATAGGTGGTTCAAATTCAAGAAAAAATGGAAGTAGAGAGCAAGAAATAGCAGAAATAAGTAGGTCATTGAAAATACTTGCAAAAGAATTAAATATACCAGTAATTGCACTTTCACAGTTATCTCGTGGACCAGATCAAAGAAAAGATGACCATAGACCAATGCTTTCAGATTTGCGTGAATCAGGTTCAATAGAGCAAGATGCAGACATTGTAATATTCTTATATAGAGATGAATACTATAATCCAGAAAGTGATGATAGAGGATTAGCAGAAGTAATAATTGCAAAACAAAGAAGTGGCTCAACAGGAACAGTAAAACTTGCATGGCTTGGTGAATTTACAAAATTTGCAAATTCTGATCCATATAGATAGAAGAAAAGGAATGGGAAAGGGAATGAAGCAAATATTAAAGGAAGTTTTAGAGATAATTGAATCAAATAATTTGATACAAGATGGAGATAAGATAATATGTGGAGTCTCGGGAGGACCAGACTCCATGTGTCTTTTAGATATTTTAAGAACACTAAAAGAAAAAAGATTAATAGATTTTAATATAATAATTGCACATATAAATCACATGATTAGGGAAGAAGCAGAAGCAGACGAAAATTTTGTAAGAGAATATGCTAAAAAATATAATATACCATTTTATTCGAAAAAAATAAATGTAATCCAAATTTCCAAAGAAAAAAAAATAGGAACAGAAGAAGCTGGAAGAAATGTACGCTATGAATATTTTGCAGAAGTAATGCAAAAAACAGGAGGAACCAAAATTGCAACAGCACATACAAAATGTGATAATGCAGAAACAGTTTTAATGAATATAATTAGAGGAGCGGGGCTTACAGGTTTGTGTGGGATACAAGCTAAAAGAGACGAAATATTTATAAGACCACTTATAAATATAAAAAGAAATGAAATAGAAAAATATTGTGAAGAAAATAACTTAAATCCAAGAATTGATATAACAAATAAGGAAACGATTTATACTAGAAATAAAGTGAGAAATATATTAATACCACTTTTAGAAAAAGAATTTTCACCAAATATAATAGAAACACTAGATAGATTATCTCGGTATAGCTAGTATAGAAAATGACTATATAGAAGAAGAAACGATAAAGTCATATAATGAATTACTAATAAAACAAAATAAAAAGGAGATAATATTAGATTTGAAAGAGTTTAACAAAAAACATGAGGCAATCAAATCAAGAGTAATAATATTATCGATAAAGAAAATAGTAGGAAATACAAATAATTTGCAGAATATACATATAAAAGACATTATAAAATTGTGTGAAAATAATATAGGAAATAAGTATTTGACACCGAATAAATACATAAAAATATTAGTAAATAAAGGGAAAATATACATACAATCTACTAATTTGTAATAAAAAAATAATAAATGATACAATACTTAAATCCGTAGCAAAACTTATGCCATTTCTAGCTTTTTGAGAAAATAAACTAAAAAAAGTATTGAAAAGTATAAATAAATGTGATAATATTTCGAAAGAAAATCACAAGGAAAGTTTAGCAATAAACTTTAAAGGAGGAAAACTTTGAAAAATAGTATTAAAACATTAGCAATGTGGCTAATAATAGGAGTAATATTTGTAGTGTTGCTAACTTCAATTTTAGACAATGCAGATACAAAAATGACATATGCAGATTTGATAAATAAAATTGAAACATCAGAAGTTGAAGAAATACAACTTTCATATGATGGAACATATGCAAATGTAAAATTAAAAAATGATAATATTCAAAAAGAAGTTAATATACCTAGCCTAGAAAGTTTTATGGATTATGTGACAGAATATTTAAAAACTGGAGCAATAGAATTTTCAGAAGAATCACGTTCAATATTGCTTACAGTATTAGAAGTCTTATCACCATTTGGATTAGTAATAATTGCACTTATTTTCTTCTTTTTAACAATGAATGCGTCATCACAAGGAAATAACAAAACACTAAGCTTTGGAAAAAGCAAAGCAAGAATGATGACATCAGCAGATAAAAACAAAGTAACATTTAAAGATGTTGCAGGTGTTGACGAAGAAAAAGCTGAATTGCAAGAAATAGTAGAATTTTTAAAAAGTCCAAAGAAATTTACAGACATGGGAGCAAGAATACCAAAAGGAGTCTTACTCGTTGGTTCACCGGGAACAGGAAAAACATTACTTGCAAAAGCAGTTGCAGGGGAAGCTGGAGTACCATTCTTTATAATAAGTGGTTCAGATTTCGTTGAAATGTTTGTAGGTGTAGGAGCATCAAGAGTTAGAGATTTATTTGAACAAGCAAAAAGAAGTGCACCATGTATAGTATTCATAGATGAAATAGATGCTGTTGGTAGACAACGTGGAGCAGGACTTGGTGGAGGACATGATGAAAGAGAACAAACATTAAATCAATTATTAGTTGAAATGGACGGATTTGCAGCAAATGAAGGCGTAATAGTATTAGCAGCAACAAATAGACCAGATATACTAGATAGAGCACTTTTAAGACCAGGAAGATTTGATAGACAAATTGTAGTATCTGCACCAGATGTAGGAGCCAGAGAGAAAATACTTGAAGTACATGCAAGAAAGAAAAAAATTTCAGATGATGTTGATTTAAAAACAATTGCCAAAAATACATCAGGTTTCTCAGGAGCAGATTTGGAAAATGTATTAAATGAAGCGGCATTACTTGCAGCTAGAAGAAACTTAGAAGAAATTGGAATGGCAGAAATAGAAGATGCAATGGTAAAAGTAACAATGGGACCTGAAAAGAAAACAAGAGTTAGATCTGATAAAGAGAAAAAACTTGTGGCATATCATGAAGCAGGGCATGCAGTTGTTTCAAAATTCTTACCTACACAAGATGATGTACATCAAATTTCAATTGTGCCTAGAGGAATGGCAGGGGGATATACGATGTACAGACCAAGTGAAGATAAATATCTACAGGGGCATCAAATGATATAGAGAGCGCATCAAAGATTGCAAGAGATATGGTTTCAAAATATGGAATGAGTGATACAATAGGTGCTATTATGTTTGGAGCAGGTCAAGAAGAAGTATTTTTAGGAAGGGATTTAGCACAATCAAAGAATTATTCAGAAAATACTGCTTCTATAATTGATTCAGAAACAAAGAAGATAATAGATAGGGCTTATGAAAGAGCTGAAAACATATTGAGAGAGCATATTGATAAATTACATGTTGTTGCAGGTATATTACTTGAGAAAGAAAAAATTGATGGAGAAGAATTTGCAAGAATATTTGAGAATTAATGTTAAAAGAACCTTGATTTATTCAAGGTTCTTTTGACATTTTATGTAAAAAGGGTTGACTTTATCGCAAAAAAAGGCTAAAATAATAAGGTAAGGGTATTTTAAATAATTAATAGGGGGACTAATAAAATGGAAAATTTTAAGGTGTTTTCATGTAGCGAACCTGCAGATGGCTTTACAAAAGAGGTATGCGATAATTTAGGTGTAGAAATGGGCTTAATAAATAGAATGAAGTTCAAAAATGACAACAATTTTGTACAGTTATTAGAAACAGTAAGAGATAAAGACGTTTACTTTATTCAAACGACAACACCACCAGTAAACGAAAGGATAATGGAATTACTAATATGTATAGAAACAGCAAAAAGAGCATCAGCAAATAAAATAACAGTAATATTACCATATTTTATGTATTCAAGATCAGATAAAAAAGATCAACCAAGAGTACCGATAACAGCAAAATTAATAGCAAGATTAATTGAAACAGCAGGAGCAGATAGAGTAATTTGCTGCGATTTACATAATCCTGCAATACAGGGATATTTTGATATACATTGTGATAGGTTATCTGCTCAAAAATTACTTTATACATATTTTAGAGAAAAGAAATTAGACAACATGGTAGTTGTTGCAACAGATGCAGGAAGTTCAAAGAAAGCTTACAAATATTCCAAATTTCTTGAATGTCCGCTAGCAATAATAGATAAAAGAAGAGATGGAAACAAAGATAAAGCGATAGCTTCAACAATAATTGGAGAAGTTAAAGGAAAAAATGCTATAGTATTCGATGATGAAGTTGATACAGCTGGCTCAATGATAGAAACAGCAAGGTTATTGAAAGAACATGGAGCAAATGAGATTTATGCAGGATGTACACATGGAGTTTTATCAGGACCTGCAGTAGAAAGAATTAAAAATTCTGATTTTAAAGAATTTGTAATAACAAATACAATTCCTCTTCCAAAAGAAAAGGAATTGCCTCAAATAAAAGTATTATCAATAGCACCATTATTTGCGGAAGCAATAAGAAGACTAAATGAACATAGTCCAATGGGTGATTTATTTGAAAAATAGGCTTGACAAGATGCGGTATAAGTTATATAATATTATACAGTCTCGCATAGATAGGGGGGAGTAATAATGTTAGAGGTAAAAGTTAATGATGGTAATATAGAAGAAGCTCTTAAGAAGTTTAAAAGACAATGTGCAAGGAATGGAGTAATGCAAGAAGTTAGAAAAAGAGAACATTATGAAAAACCTAGTGTCAGAAGAAAGAAAAAGTCAGAAGCAGCTAGAAAAAGAAAATTTTAATATATGTAAGAAGGGGTCAACCTCTTCTTTTTCTTTTCAATGCTTTAAAGTTAGTTAAAATTTACAGCAATTTCCGCTAAGCTACCTGAGGAAATGATTTCATTAATTAAATTTACTCAAAACACTTGTATATTTTACTAAAATTATAGTATACTAAGGTTTGGAAAGGAAGGAAAATAAATGGAATATAGTAAAAAAGAAATAAAAAAAGGAATTACTGCACATACAATAAAAACGGATAGCTTTAAAACAGATTTAATGGCAGTATTTTTAACAACAAAATTAAATAGAGAAAATGTAACAAAAAATGCAATTATACCAATGATACTTAGAAAAGGAAGTGCAAAATTCGAAAATGCAGAAGAGATAAATAAACATTTAGAAGAAATGTATGGAGCAGAATTAGATTGTGGTATAGATAAGACTGGAGATAATCAAGTTTTAAAATTTTATGTAGAGACAATAGATGACAAATATTTGACTTCTAAAGAGGATTTGCTATTGAAAGGTATAAACACCTTGCTAGATATTGCTTTTAATCCTAAAATCCAAAATAATGCGTTTGAGAAGGATTATATTAATACAGAAAAAGATAAACTTAAAATTATAATTGAAGGTAAAAAAGATAATAAATCAATGTATGCAAATTTAAGATGTCAAGAGGAGATGTTTAAAGAAACTCCATTTGGCTTATATAAATATGGATATATTGAAGATATTGATGGTATAAATGAAAAAAATTTATATGAATATTATAAAAAGCTTATTGCAAATTGTAAAATCGATATATTTGTATCAGGTGATATAAATGAAGAAGAAGTAATAAGTGAAATTAAAAATGATGAAAATATAAAAAAATTGAATGAGAGAGAACCTGTATATAATCAGAAAAATATGAAGCTTGAAAAACATGAAGAAAGAGAAATAATAGAAAAAGCAGATGTTACACAGGGGAATCTTGTATTAGGATTATCAATAGATGAGGAAAGTAAAAAAGAAAAGTATGTAGCAGTTGTATATAATGCAATTTTAGGAGGCTCTGCGACATCAAAAATGTTTCAAATAGTAAGAGAAAAGCATAGCTTAGCATATACGGCATCATCTAGTTTTTTGAGACATAAAAATTGTATTTTTATAAAATGTGGAATAGAAATCGAAAATTATAAAAAAACTCTTGATTTAATAAAAGAACAAATTGAAGATATGAAAAAAGGTAATTTTACAGACGATGATATGGCAAATAGCAAAGTACGGAATAATTGCACTTATTAAAGCAATACCTGAAGAGCAAGATACAGGAATTACGTATTATTTTGGTCAAGAATTAGCAGAGCATAAAATGACCTTTGAAGAATATCAAAGTGAGATTGAGGCAGTAACGAAGGAAGAAATAATGGAATTTGCAAATAAAGTTAATATAGACACTGTGTATTTCTTAAAAAATGAAGAATAATCAAAGAGAAGGGAAAGAGAAAAATGGAAATAATAGAGAATGATAAAGTCAAAGAAAAGTTATATATAGAAAAGCTTGAAAATGGATTGACAGTTATGATAATTCCTAGAAAAAATACAATAAAAAAATATATCATATTTGGTACACATTTTGGATCAAATGATAATAAATTTATACTTCCAGGAGAAAGTGAAGAAAAAAGTGTGCCAGATGGAATTGCACATTTTTTAGAACATAAAATGTTTGAGCAAAAAAGTGGAATAAATAGTTTGGATACTCTAACAGCAATGGGAGTGTCAGCAAATGCATATACAACAAATGACCATACAGCATATCTTTATGAAGCAACTGAAAATTTTTATGAAGCTTTAGATGAATTTATGGATTATGTTCAAAATCCATATTATACAGATGAAAATGTGGAAAAAGAAAAGGGGATAATTGCACAAGAGATTAATATGTATGAGGATTATCCAGAATGGCAAACATATTTAAATGCAATAAAATGTATGTATAAAAATTTTCCAGTAAGAATTGATATAGCAGGTTCTGTAGAATCTATTGGAAAAATAACAAAAGAAATGTTGTATTTGTGTTACGATAATTTTTATACTCCTTCAAATATGGGAATTGCAATATGTGGAGATTTTGAACCAGAAAAAATCTTGGAAGAAATCAAAAAAAGAATTATAAAAACTGAAAATAGAGAATTACCAAAAAGAATATATCCAGATGAACCAGATGAAATAAATGAAAAAGAAAAAACTGTTAATATGAATTTGAGTAATCCAATATTTACGATAGGATTTAAAGATAAAGTAGAAGATGATATGGTAAAAAAACACATTGGGTTGCAAGTTTTAATGAATACTTTATTTGGTAAAAGTTCAAAATTGTATAAAAAGTTAACAGATGAAAATATACTTTTAGGCTCATTTGGAATGGAATATGAATTTACACCAAATTATGCTTTTGCACTTATAAATGGAGTATCAAGAGAACCTAAAAAGGTAATTGAAGAAGTGAATAAAGAAATTGAAAATGCAAAACAAAATGGGTTAAATGCAGAAGATTTTGAAAGAAATAAAAAGAAAATATATGGTGCATATATAACAGAATATAATAGTGTAGAAGAAACTGCAAGAAACTTTTTAGCAGATTATTTTAAAGGAATAAATAGTTTTGAATATTTAGATAAATATGCTGATGTTACAAAAGAATACACAGAGGAGTTGCTAAAAAGTGTATTAGTCGAGAATAAAGAAGTATATTCAATTGTAAATTAATATAAAAATAAAGAGTACATGTCATTGAAAAAACAGTTACAATTCACAACCGATTTTCGCTAAGCTACCTGAGAAAATGATTTTAAAAATGCGGCGTTACGTTCTCCAAGGCGTTTAAGATAAATTGGATTGTTAAAATATAAATACGAATTTGAAACAATACAAGCAAGTAAACGAGTAGGTCGAACTCACTTCGATTTTTAAAACATTCCTCCACGCTTAGCTAGTTAGGGTGTGAACTGTAACAAAAAGCAATGTGCTATTTATATATAATAAAAAAAGTCAGGAATAAAAACTGACTTTTTTGTGTCTAAATTGTTGCAAAAACGTTACATTTGTATTACAGAGTAATATAATGTTGTCGAATAGTGCTAAAAAAATACAAGGGATACGAAAAAACAAATAAAAAAGGAGAAATATGGAAACCGAAAGTTAATAGAAAAATGATAAAATGATTGACTTAAAGAAATTTTTGTGGTATTTTATCATTATAGAAAATAAAAAAAATAAATATGGAGGAAAATGCTATGTTAAATGATGAGATACGTAAAAAAAGAGAAGAATTAAATAAAAGTATTGAAGAAAATAGGGATTATGATTATATTTACAAGATAAGTGTAGAATTGGACGAATTAATAGCAGAATACTATAGAGAAAATGAAACAGAAGAATATAAGAAAGCTTTATCAAAAAAGAAAAATAGTTAAGCAAAGCTTAACTATTTTCTAAGAAAATATATGTTATTTCTTTAAAAAATATTTACTTGTAATTACAATAGCGTTATTTTTGATAATAGGTTTGCCATATTCTGTTAGCTTTCTTTCGAATATTTCTGGATTTTCAACAAAATAAGCAAATTCTGTTATTGATATTGCTAGAAATTTTATTAAATCAATTTGGCTATGTATGTTACTTAAAATTAAATAACAACTAGAATTGTATTCATAAAGTGAAGTATCTTTTGCAAGCTCAATAATAGAGTCTTTATAAGTACTTTTTGATAGGAAAGTACAAAAATCGCAAAAAGTATCAAAATTTTCAAATCTATAAATTGTTTTATTTGTATTCACTGTAGGAATTTTTCTTTTAATATGTAAAACCTTTTTCCTAGATGGAATTTTTGGTGGAGCATATATATTTTCATCTTGTGCTACCTTAGTTATAGTTAAAATAAAACTTCCATCTTTTAAAGCAATAGCTTCAATCATAATCCTACAATTATCAGTTTTAAAACCAACTTCTTTTTCAGCTGTATTAAGCATATCTAAAAAGATAGATTGAGATTCAATTGAATTAGACATGAAAGAATGAGTATCAATGTTTCTCTCATGTAAATCTTCAATATTTAGAGTAATACGAATTTTATTTTCATCAAGTTTTTCAATTTTCATAAGTGAGCTAATCCTCCTAATAAATGATTGTTGTGAAAACAACGATGTTTTCAGTTACCTAACACATATTTAATCTTAATGTGTGCTTTTCTATAATGTCTATATATATTATACTATATAAAAAGCAAAAAGGGAATAAGAAAATAATGGAAAATTAAATTATTTCTATAAAGTCTTGAAAAATCTTCTATAACAATATATAATATAGTATGGTAAAAAGAAAGGAAGGAACAAAAGATATGGCAACAAGAGAAAAAAATATATGGCTATTATTGTTATTTATATGTGCAGGAATAGTTGTAGGAGGATTATTAGGAGAATTTGCATCAGGAGTAGATTTCTTATGGTGGTTAGGTTATGGACAAAACTTTGGAATCACACAACCAGTTATAATAGACTTAAGCATCGTAACATTAACATTTGGATTGCAATTTAAAATAAATATTGCAAGTATTATAGGAATTGCAATAGCACTATTTGTTTATAGAAAAACATAATTTTATTGTTGTTTATTCATAAACTAAAATCAAAAAATGGGTAATGCAATTAAGTTAAGACAAAATTGAATTTAAGTTGACAAAGCCATACAAGGGTTATGTTGATTTTTTTGGGGGTTAATTTAATAAAAGATAAGGAGCAAGTAAACATGTTACTAAAAATGAAAGAACTCCCAAGTTCTGAAAGACCATATGAAAAAATGGAAATATATGGTGCAAAAAAGTTATCAAATTCAGAACTATTGGCAATAATAATAAAAACAGGAACAAAAGAGGAATCAGCGCTGTCACTTGCACAGAAAGTGCTAAGTTTAAACGAAGGAAATACAGATAAAAGCCTTCGATTTTTACAAAATATTAGTATAGAAGAGCTATGTAAAATCAAAGGAATAGGCAAAATAAAAGCAATACAAATACTTGCAATGGTTGAAATAGCAAAAAGAATGACAGTACCACTAGATGTAAATAACATACAGATAAAAAATTCACAAGATGTAGCAGATTTACTAATGAATGAGCTAAGATACGAAAAAAGAGAAAATGCAAAAATCATACTTCTAAATAGTAAGAATATAATAAAAAAGATAGTAGACTTATCATTTGGAGGGACAAACTTTGCAATGCTTGAACCAAAAGATGTATTATATGAAGCGATAAAAGCTGGATTACCTAAAATAATAATTGTACATAATCATCCCAGTGGAGATTGTACACCAAGTAAAAGTGATGTAAATTTAACAAGAAGGATAGTGACATCAGCTGAAATGTTAGGACTACAAGTCCTAGATCATATAATCATCGCAGATAAACGGATGCGAAAGTGTAATGAGACATTTAAATTAAAAATAAATTCAAAGTAGGAGGAGAAAATGGGTTTATTTAATTTTGGATCAAAAGACATAGGAATAGATTTAGGAACTGCTAATATACTAGTAACATTAAAAGGAAAAGGTATAGTTCTTGTGGAGCCATCAGTGGTAGCGATAGATAGAAAAACAGGCGCAATTGTTGCTACAGGAGAAGAGGCAAAAGAAATGTTAGGACGTACTCCAGAACAAATAAAAGCAGTAAGACCATTGAAAGATGGAGTTATTGCAGACTTTACTGCAACAAGAATGATGTTGAAAAATCTATTTGAAAAAATATCAGCAAAATACAATATAGGAAAGCCAAAAGTGGTAGTAGGAGTACCATCAGGAATAACAGAGGTAGAAGAAAGAGCAGTTGAAGAATCAGTCATGCATGCAGGCGCAAAGGAAGTATATTTGATAGAAGAGCCAATGGCAGCAGCAATTGGTGCAGGACTTGATATAGCAGAACCTAGCGGTAATATAGTTGTTGATATTGGAGGAGGAACAACAGAAGTAGCAGTTATTTCATTAGGAGGAATAGTAATAAGTAACTCAATAAGAGTTGCTGGAGATGAGCTTGATGAAGATATAGTAAACTACATTAAAAGAAAATACAATACGGCAATAGGAGAAACAACGGCTGAAGAAATAAAAAAAGAAATAGGCTGTGCTTTACCACTTATGACAGATAAAAAAATGGAAATAAGAGGAAGAGATTTAGGAACAGGACTTCCAAAAAATATAGAAGTGCATTCAACAGAAATACAAGAAGCAATGGCAGAATCAATAAAAGATATAGTTGATGTAATTAAAGCTACACTTGAAAAAACTCCACCAGAGCTTGCATCAGATATAATGGAAAAAGGAATAATCCTTGCAGGTGGAGGAGCGCTAATTGAAAATTTGGACAAATTAGTTAGCGAAAAAACAGGCATGCCAGTATTTGTAGCAGAAACTCCACTCGAATGTGTAGTTAAAGGAACAGGAAAAACGCTTGATGATTTAGAAAAACTTAAAGTTGTACTACTTAATGCAAGAAAAAATAATAGATAAAAAGTTTAAGTGTATTTACAGAGCATATTAGGGAATAGAAAGGAATGAAGCAAGTGCACAAAAATAAAACAAGTATTATAGGTATTTTTATAACCATTGTAATATTAATTGGATTAGTATTTTTATCAAATTTAAAAACTGGAAGCCTATCATCTATTGAAAATATATTTAGTAGCGTAATTATGCCTGTACAAAATGGATACACTTATTTAAAAAATAAAATATCAGGAAATTCAAGTTTCTTTAGCAGTATAGAAAGTTTACAAGCAGAAAATGATTTGCTTAAAAATGAAAAAAGTGAATTAGAGCAAAGCCTAAGAGAACTTGAAATAATAAAAGCGGAAAATGAGACATTAAAGGATTATTTAAATTTAACACAGAAATACACAGATTATAAATCTGTACCAGCGTATATAATAAGTAAAGATATAAGTAATTATAGTAAAACATTCGTAATAAATGCAGGAGCAAATGATGGAATTGCTCCAAATATGACAGTTATTGCAGATGAAGGACTAGTAGGTTATGTTATATCTGTAACAGATAATACTGCAAAAATACAAACTATTATAGATTCTGCAAGCTCAGTAACAGCAAGTATTGGAGGCTCAGAAGAAAGTATTATTTGCAAAGGAAGTTTAGAAGAAGGCAAGCTTAAAGGTACATATATTCCAACTGAGGCAGATATATCAGAAGAAGATCAAATAGTAACATCTGGTATTGGAGGTATATATCCTAAAGGAATTGTCATAGGAAAAATAAAAACAATTGAAGAAACTAAAAATATACTAGATAGATATGTTTGGATAGAGCCTGCAGTTAATTTTGATAAATTAGAAACAGTTTTGGTAATTACAAACTAAAATAAATTTGGTTTATAGGTAAATCCTAAAAAAACCTAAATATATAAAACAGGGAATGAAATAGATAAATGAAAAAAGCCTTAACAATAATTCTATTAGTTATCGCATTTATAATAATATATTTCTTACAATTAAATTTTTTTACGTGGTTTACAATAGCAGGAGTAAAGCCTAATTTATTTGTAATACTAGTTTTATTTATAGGTTTATATTCTGGTTCAAAAATGGGAACAGTATTTGGATTAAGTTTTGGATTCATCATCGAATTAGTAAGTGGATCAGTTATAGGTGGATTAACAATTAGCTTAGGGGCAATAGGTTTTTTAAGTGGTTATCTTGAAAAAAATCTATCAAAAGATAGTAAAATGACAGTAATGTTACTTGTAATGATAGCAACAGCTATGACTGAAATATTTTCATATGTATTTAGAATATTAATTTTTTCAGGTAATGTAGAATTTTTACCATTTTTAAAAACATTATTAATTGAAATACTTTATAATATGATATTAACAATTATTTTGTATCCATTTATGCAAAAAATGGGATATAAAGTGGAAGATATATATATAAATCCTCAAATTTTAACTAGATATTTTTAGAAATGAGAGTGATAATAGATGGAAATTTTTAAAAAGAAAAAAATGCCAAATATAAAACTCAGATATAATCTTTTAAGTGCATTTATATACATAGTTCGGTGCATGCCTGCTTGTACAATTATTTAACTTACAAATAGTAAATGGTTCAACATATAGAGAACTATCAAATACAAGGTTAACTCGTGAAAGTACATTATATGCAGCAAGAGGTAATATATTAGATAGAAGTGGAAATGTGCTTGCTTCAAATGATATGACTTTCTCACTTGAATTATATAAAACAAAACTTGATAATAATACTTTAAACAATACTATACTAGAAGTTTTAAAAACCCTTGAAGCAAATGGAGATAATTATACAGATACATTTCCAGTATTGATAGATCCAACATTTTCATTTGATTTCCCTAGCGAAGAAAGGAAACAAGCTTGGATAGAAAAATATAAATTTAAAGAAGACGTAACACCAGAAGAAGCTTTTTATTATTTCAAAGATTTATATGAAATTGAAAGCGATGAATTGTATGATATAAGAAGAATAATAGTTGTAAGGTATCGTATAGCATCAGAAGGATATAGTGTTACAAAGTCTATTACAATATCAAATGAAATATGCAGACAAAGTGCTTTAACGATTGATGAGCAAGCAGATAAATACCCAGGATTTGATGTAATAACAAATTCAAAAAGAACATATCCCAATGGAAATGTTGCGTCTCACATATTAGGATATATAAATTCAATAAGTGAAGATCAATATAAAGAACACAAAGATGAAGGATATACAATGAATGATATTTTTGGCCAAGCAGGAATTGAGTATGTTTGCGAAAAATACTTAAAAGGACAAAATGGTATAAAACAAATAGATATGTCTGTTGATGGAAGCACAGTTGGAGAGTACATAGAAGAAGAAGCAATAGCTGGTTCAAATGTGGTTTTAACAATAGATGCAAATTTGCAAGTAGTTGCAGAACAATCTTTAAGAAATGCCATACAAGAAGCTAACAAAAAGGATGGAAAAGAAGCAAATTCTGGTTCTGTTGTTGTTATGAATGTAAATACAGGTGAGATTTTAGCGATGGCAAGTTGTCCAGATTTTAGCCCAAGTGACTGGGTAGGTGGAATTGATAAAAGTACCTATGATTTTTATAATAGCGAAGAAGGTAATGGAGCATTGATAAATAGATGTATTTCAAGCCCACGTGCACCAGGCTCAACATTCAAGATGGT
>CANQKB010000001.1 GCA_947624405.1 uncultured Clostridia bacterium | reverse complement strand
TTGAGATACACAAGAAATCACTGGCAAATAGAAAGTATGCACCATATATTAGATGTAACATATGATGAGGACAGGTGCAAATTGCTAACCCAAAGAGCACAAGAAAATTTAAACATTTTTAGAAAAACAGGAGTAAGCATTCATAAGAAATATTTAAAAGAAAAAAAGCAAACAATTAAATCAAATATGTTCAATTGCTTGCTTAACGATAAATTGCTTTTGGAAGTTATTGGAAATATTACAAATTGTAATATTTGATGAATTTACCTTATTTATATATAAGATTATTTTATCAATAAATTAGTGATATTATTCATAAATAATTATTACAATTTATTTTAAACAAGCTAGAATAAAAACTTGCTTCTTTTATATTTTTCTGTTATACTATAATTGTCATTAAAAAATGAACTTATTAAATTAAATAAGGGAAATAGTATCCTTTAAAAATAAAGGAGAATTTAATGTGAATATAGAAAAAGATAAAGAAACAAAAAGAAAACTAATTTCAAAAGATTTGACTAATTATTTAAAATTATTTATACCAACACTATTATTAACAGGCTTATTTGGATATATAGGCTATGTATATAGTAAGGATAATAATGGAGATATTGTCAAAGGGATAATATTTGGAGCAATTTATCCATTAGGATTATTAATAATAGAAATAATAAAAGAAATAAATATCTCAAGTTGGAATGCTTTTCCTTATATTATTTATACAATTATTTGGATATGTATAGCTGATTCTATACCAATTTGGATTGGTTTTACAATACTTTTTACAATTATAATATTTTTTATCACTTTATTTATAATTATAGAAGTAAAAGATAGGAGTAAGAAAATTAATGAAATATATGAAAATGAAAAAATAACGCAAGGAACTTTAAATATAGCTGAAAGAGAAAAAAGTGAATTAGGTGTTTATATATCATCAAATGAACTAGGAGATATAGAAAAAGAAATAAATCAAAATGAAACTTATATTGAATACAGTGAAGCTGAAGAAAAATATGAATGTGAAAGATGTTTCAAGAAAATAAGCTATGAAGAATGGGAAACTTACGATATGATGTGTGAAGATTGTTTTATGGATGTCCACTTAGATGAAGATGGTAATTATCATGATGAGGAAATAAGATATTGATAAGAAAGCGACAATACAAAGGATTTTTATAAGAAAAAATGTGTAATAGAAGGAGAATAGTTTGAATTTAGATATTTTTAAACAAGTAATTAATGCAAAAAAACTACCCGGGTTCGGATAGCGCTATCTTGGTGAGCCAAGAGGGATTCGAACCCCCGACACCGGGCTTAGAAGGCCCGTGCTCTATCCACCTGAGCTATTGACCCATAATCAATACTTAAATATATTATCATAAAATATTTAACTTGTCAATAGTTTTATATATTTTTACAGGGTAATTGATACTATATGTTACTATTCACAGCCAATTTCCGCTAAGCTACCTGAGAAAATGATTTTAAAAATGCGTCGTTGCGTTCTCTAAGGCGTTTAAGATATTTTGGACTGTTAATTATAGATACGAATTTAAAGTAATACAATCAAGGGACTGAATAGGTCGAACTCACTTCGATTTTTAAAACATTCATCCACGCTTAGCTGGTTAAGGTGTGAACTGTAACTACTATATAAATAGATTATCAAAAAGGGATGATATCAAATGAGAAAAAGAGAAAATAGAAAATTAATACCAATAATAAGAATAATTTGTGTATTTGCAGTAATATTGTTTTTGTCAACTATATTTGCACTCATATATGCGACAGGATCTAATATAATTAATCATGTATCAATTGAAGAAATTGAAGTTTCAGGATTAACGAGAAATAAAGCAGAAGAGGAATTGCAAGAAGAGATTGATAAAATATTAGATGGGGAAATAAAACTTAAATATGGAGAAAATGAAAAGACATTTACTTTAAGAAGAATAGAGATGCAAACTGATATAACAGAAAAAGCAAATGAAGCCTTTAAAATTGGTAGAGATAAAAATATTTTCTTAAATAACTATAAAATAATTGCAGTTTTAATAAATGGAGAAAATATAAAATTAAATGTATCATTCAATGATGATGTTCTTCAAAGTTTTTTAAGTAATTTAGATGAAGAATGGACAGATAAATTTATTGATAATAGTTATTATATTGATGATGATAAACTTATTATTGTAAGAGGAAAAATTGGAACAGTTATAGATGAAGAAGCTTTAAAGGAAAAAATTGAAAATGTTGTACATGATAAGATACAAGGAAAGGAAGTAAATGAAATTGAAATTCCTGTAATAACAAAGGAACCAGATGAAATTGATTTAGAACAAATAAGAAATGAAATATATAAAGAAGCTCAAAATGCATCATATGACGAACAAAAAAAGGTGCTATCTGTCCACGTGGATGGTGTAGACTTTAATATAGATGATGCTAAAACAATCTTAAGTGAGGAAAAGGACGAATACATAATTCCTTTAACTATAACAAAGCCAGAGGTAACAACAGATATGTTGGGGGAAGAGGCCTTCCCAGATGTACTTGGAGAAGCAATTACAAGATATAGTTTAGGTAATGAAAATAGAAATACAAATATGGAACTTGCAGCAGAAGCAATTAATGGAACTGTTATTATGCCAGGAGAAAGATTTTCTTTCAATGCCATTGTAGGACCTACAACTGCAGGAAAAGGATATAAACTAGCGGGAGCATATTCAGCAGGTGAACTTGTGGAAAATTATGGTGGAGGAATATGTCAAGTTTCAAGCACGTTATATAATGCAGTATTGAAAGCTAATTTAGGTATAGTCGAAAGATACAATCATTCATCTGTTGTGTCATATTTAGATCCAGGAAAAGATGCAACGATTTCTTATGGCTCAAAAGATTTTAAATTTGAAAATACAAGAGATTATGCTATAAAGATAAATGCAAAAGCTAAAAATGGAGTTGTTGAAATGCAAATAAAGGGTATTTTACAAGATGAGGAATATGAGATAGATGTTACAAGTGAAACTAAAGAAATAATTGTATGTGATACTAAATATATTTATGATAGTACATTGAAAGATGGAGAAGAAGTGGTTGAAAGCTCTGGAGCAAATGGCGCTAAGAGTATAACATATAAGGTTACTAAAAAGAATGGGGCTGTGTTAAAAAAAGAAGTTTTGTCAGAGGATACGTATAATCCAATGGTAAGAGTTGTGAGAACAGGAAGTAAGAAATAAATTCCAAATAAGAAAAATGCATTGAAACTTTATAAAAAATACTGTATAATAATTTATGGAAAGGGAGGATATTTAAATGGAAAAAGTATTGGACAAAAAGATGTGTGATTATTCAAAAGCTATGGATATTACACAAACAATTTTAATTGCAATATCTGCACTTTTAGTTCCAACATTTTTAGCAAAATTGATTACTGATATTTTTGGTGGGACAAGTTGGCTTGCTACACATTCACAAATTATAGTAGGTTCTATCGTGAATATTGCCTTGATAATAACAGCAATTAATTTAAAAGGTTGGAAAAAAATTATTGCAGTAGTAACTCTGCCAAGTATATCAACAATATTAGGTGGATTTGTATTTAAGTCAGCATCTGTATATATGGCATATATGATACCTGCAATATGGCTTGGAAATTTTGCTTTAATATATTTGTATAAATTATTGTTGTTGAAAAATAATTGGAATTATTTTTTGACAGGAATAGTTTCAATTATTGTAAAAGTTGCAATAATTTTCTTGGGATTCAGTGCTTTAAATGCTTTTGGAATATTCCCAGAGAAATTGGTAGCAAATCTTCAAAATGCAATGGGGGTTACTCAAGCAATTACTGCAACAATAGCTATGGTTATAACATATATAGTATATTTTGCAAATAAAAAGCAGGTAAAAGAGTAAAAACAAAAGCTTAGCATATTTTATGCTAAGCTTTAAAATATATAATTATTAATTTACAAGACTAATGATTTGTATTTATAAATATTATAAAATTTAATATTAAAAATAACCAAACCCAAAGAATCCCTTTATTGATCTAATTACTTTTTTATACCAAGGTAATTTTACAACTACCAATTTAAATGAAGTTACTGGATTTACTTTAGGTGTTTCAACTTTTATAGGAGTAACAGGAGTTGAGGTTACTTCTTTTCTTTTTATATTTTTGTATTTAATATATTTTCCTTGCAGGGTTTTTACTTTATATATTTTTCTTTTGTTTTCCATTATCTATCACATTCCTTTTCTACACAATATTATATAATATGAAAAAAAGCGTGTCAATAAGTTTATAAATATGTTACAAAAATGTAATATTTTGCAGAAAAAATACTTGTATTTTGAAAACAGTTATAGTATAATGAAAACGTCGTAATGGCAATAGTGGGGGCTATATAATGAAAAAGGATGTATATAATTTTGAAAGGTCACAAGGTTCAATATGGCTTGATGAATATTATTCAAATAAAAAATTTTGTCAAGATAAATTAAAATTGCAAAACTTAACTAGTTTTAATTTACCATATGATTATAATATATCAAATAACATTTCATATAATAGTGAAAAAATTAGCATAGATTTATCAAAAGAAAATTTTAAAAATATAGAAAAGATTGCTATTAAAATGAATGTATTAAATTATTCTGTTTTTTTATCATGTTTATATATCCTTTTATATAAATATACATCAAAATTAGATATAGTAATTAATGATTTTTTAAATAATATTACTTTGAATATAAATATAAATCCCTATTTGAAGTTTGAAGAATTTGTAAATAGTGTAAATGAAAAGATAAAAGAAAAAATATATTTTCATGAGAGTCATGATATGATATTTACATATCATGATGATATAAATGAATATTCCTCAAAAATAAAATTAAATAATACAAAAATATCATTTGAAATAGAATATTCATTGAATAAGTTAAATTTAGAATTTAATAAAAATTTGTTTGAAATTAATACAGCAAAAAGCATTCTTGCACATTATTTTTTTATATTAAAACAAGCATGCAAAAATCAAGAATGTAAAATTAATGATTTTGAAATGATAACGCCAGAAGAAGATAGACTTTTAGAAAAATATAATAATAAAAATAATGAATTAAAAAAAGAAAGTATTTTGTCTATTATCGATTCTAATGATAAAAATATTAAAATTTATATCCTTGATGAAAATATGAAATACAAACCAATTGGAACAATTCGGTCAAATTTATATTATGGGAAAATTAAATAAAAATAGAGAATATAACCCAAATGATTTTTTTGATAATCCGTTTGAAAAAGGAAAAATATATAAAACTAATTATTTAGGAAGATGGAATTTTAATGGAGAATTAGAAATTTTTGGAAAAATAAAAGAAGAGTTACAAGTAAAAGAAAAAATTATTAAAAATAGAAATATTCCATTAAGTCAAATTTATGGTTTTTTAAAAACATATGATTATACAAAAGTAAATAAGGTATTATCAAGAAATATACAAAGTAATTTTAAAACAATTTCGAAAACTGAACCACGGTGATATTTTAATTACTCGGAGGAAGCGGATATCTTGGAGCACATATTGCACATGAGTTTTTAATTCAAAATAAAGGGAATCTTTATTGCTTAATTAGGAATAAGGAGAATATTCCTTCTAGATACAGACTTTTACAATGCTTTAGATTTTATTTCGGAGATGAATTTGTATCTAAAGTGGAAAACAGAATAAAAGTTATTGAAGGTGATATTGTTAAAAACAGTACTTTTGGTATTTCTAATGAAAATTTAAAAGAAATTGTACAAAATATAAATGTTATAATAAATTCAGCAGCACTTGTTAAGCATTATGGAAGGCAAAAAGATTTTGAAGATATAAATGTGAAAGGAACAAAAAATATTATAGAATTTTGTAAAAAATATGGTAAGAAACTTTTGCATATTTCTACTGGAAGTGTTTCAGGAAATGATAAAAAAGAAGAGAGTGAATATAAAAAAATATTTACAGAAAATGATTTATATATTGGGCAAGATTTTAATAATATATATGTTATAACGAAATTTGAAGCTGAAATTGCAATTTTAGAAGCAATTTATGATGGATTAGATGCTCAAATATTAAGGCTTGGAAATATTACAAATAGATATGTAGATGGAGTTTTTCAGCAAAATGTAGAAGATAATGGATTTGCTAAAAGACTTAAATCTTTTATTGAAATTGGTGCATTCCCAGAGTATTTTTTAAAACATGAAGTAGAAGTAACACCTGTTGATTTAGCAGCAAATGCAATTGTTAAAATATTAAATCATTCATCTGATTGTAATATGTTTCATATAATAAATACTCAACAAATGTCAATTATAGAGCTTGTCAGAACTATGCAAGAAATGGGAATTAATATTATTCCAGTATCTGATATATTAATGAATGATATTATTAATGGCATTATTACAAACAATGATAGAAAAAATACTGTTTCTGGTATTATACAAGATTTAACAAAAGATAAAAAAATTATATATACTTCTGCAGTAAAAATTAAAAGTGATTTTACAGAAAATTATTTAAAAAACTGTCGGTTTTAAATGGAAAAAAATTGATAGAAATTATATTATTAAATATTTAAATTATTTTAAAAAAATAGGATTTATAGATTTCTAATTGAGAAATATACAAAGGAGGGCAAAATGACATATTACGATTTGACAAATCCACAAAAATCAATATGGCATCTGGAAGAATATTATAAAGGAACAAATATTAATAATATTTGTGGTACTGTAACAATAAAACAAAATATAGATTTAGATATTTTGAATAAAGCAATAAATAAATTTATTCAAAATAATAAAAGCTTTGGGCTTAATTTTGAAAAAAAAGATGGGAAAATAGTACAATATTTTACTGAACAAGAAGATGAAAATTTTGAAAGAGTAAGATTAAAAGATTATAAAGAAGTACAAAAGCTTGCAAGAGAAATATCTGAAAAAGCTATTAATATTTATGGAAAAAGATTATATAATTTTGTGTTATATAAATTAGAAAATGGACATGGTGGGTTTATTGTAATTACTCATCATATAATTTCTGATGCTGCAACACTTGCCTTAGTTGGAACAGAAATTCCTGAAAATTATATAAAAATAATAAAAAATGAGGAAATTCCTGAAAAAGATTATTCATATAAAGATTATATGCAGGCTGAAAAAATGTATATGAACAGTGATAAATTTATAAAAGACGAAAACTATTGGAACACATTATTTTCGAATATTCCAGAAGTAGCATCAATACCAAGTATAAAAAGTAATATAAATTTGACAGGTAAAGCCAATAGAAAGGATTTTTTATTAGAAAAAGAGGTATCAAATAAAATTACAGAATTTTGCAAAAAAAATAAAATTTCAGAGTTTAACTTTTTTATGGCTGTTTATGCGATTTATTTAAGCAAAGTTTCTAATTTAAGAGATTTTGTAATTGGTACACCAATTTTAAATAGAACTGGTTTTAAAGAAAAACATACTGCTGGAATGTTTATAAATACTGTTCCATTACGTATAAAAATAAATGATAATATAGACTTTGTAACATTTGTAAAACAGATTGCACAAAGTTCTTTAAGTATGTTAAGATATCAAAAATATCCATATGAAATGCTTTTACAAAATTTAAGAAAAAAAGATAGCAAAATACCTACATTATTTGATGTTATGCTTTCATTTCAGGTAACAAAACCTCATGATAAAAAGATAGACATGCCTTATGATGTAGAGTGGCTTGGAACTTCTACTATATCAGATGGAATTTCTATTCATCTACATTATGCTAATGATGAGGATGGTTTAGAAGTTGCATATGATTATCAAATTCAAAAATATGATCAAGAAGATATAGAAAATATACATAAAAGAATTTTGCATATTATAAATCAAGTATTAGAAAATGAAAATATTTTAGAACAAAATATTGGAATAATAACTGAAGAAGAAAAAAATAAAATTTTGTATGAATTTAATAATACTTTTTTAGAATATAATAAAGATAAAACTTTAATAGATTATTTTGAAGAACAAGTAAAAAAGCATCCTAACGATGTTGCACTTGTATTTCAGGGAGAAAAATTAACATATTCAAAATTGAATGAATCTGTTAATTCCTTGGCTAGACATTTAAGAAATAATTTAATAACAAATAACTCTATTGTGGGTGTAATGTTAAATCGTTCGCTAGAAATGATAATATCTATTTTAGCTGTATTAAAATCAGGAGGAGCATATATACCAATAGATCCAGCATATCCAGAAGAAAGAATTTCATATATGTTATATCAAAGTAAAAGCAATATATTAATTACACAGGAGCATTTAAAAAATAAAATAAAAAAAATGAAGTTTAAAGGAAAGGTGATATATGCAGATTTAACTAAAACAGAAATTTATTCTTTGGAAAATAATAATTTAGAAAAAATTTCTAAACCTAATGATTTATCATATATTATATATACATCTGGTTCAACTGGTACACCTAAAGGAGTAATGCTTACTCAACAAAATTATAGTAATTTTGTTGCTTCTATGTTAGAGAAAATTAAATACTTAAAAGATGGCAGTCAACATTCAATTGCATCAATTACTACTGTATCATTTGATATTTTTGCATTTGAAACATTGATTTCTTTGTGTGCAGGATTAAAAATATTTATAACAGATGAAGCGGAACAAAAAGATACACAAAAATTAGAAAAACTTTTGAAAGATAATGAAATTGAAATTATTCAATCTACTCCTTCTGTTATGAATTTTCATTTAGAGAATTCTTTAATAAATGGTTTCTCAGGATTAAAATATATAATTCTGGCAGGAGAGAAATTATCAAAACAATTAGTTGATAAAATAAAAAAAATAAGTCCTAAATGTATTATATACAATGGATATGGACCTTCTGAAACAACAATTTTTTCAGCAGTTCAAGATGTTACAAATTTAGAAAGTATTACAATAGGAAAACCTATTTCTAATACTCAAATATATATTTTTAATAAAAATCTTTCTTTATTGCCACCAAATACAGTAGGTGAAATTTACATAGCTGGAGATGGTGTGGGAAAAGGATATTTAGGAAGAGATGATTTAACTGCCAAAAGTTATATTCCAAATCCATTTAAAGAAAATTCTATTATGTATAAAACTGGAGATTTAGGATTATGGAAAAGTGATGGAACAATTGAATGCATAGGAAGAATTGATCAACAAGTGAAGTTAAGGGGACTTCGTATAGAACTCGGCGAAATAGAAGAATGTATTAGTAATTTTGATGTGAATGCTAATATAAAATGTGCAACTATTGTAAAAAAAATAAATAACAGAGATACTTTAAATGCATTTATATCGGCAAGTTCACCAGTTGATACAGAAAAACTAAATAAATTCTTATTAAATAAATTACCAACATACATGGTTCCTAATACTTATATTTTTTTAGAAAAATTGCCACTAACACCTAATGGAAAAATAGATAAAAATGCACTTTTAGAATATGAAATAAATATAGAAAGGAAAAAAGTTGAAGCAAGAAATGAAGTAGATAAATTCATAATAGTTGAACTAAAAAATTCTTTAAAAATAAATGATATTAGTATTACTGATTCTTTTTTTGAAATTGGCGGTGATTCTCTTGTTGCAATTAAATTGTGTGCAAAAATATCTGAAAAATACAAAATAAATTTTACAGTACAAAATATTTTTGAACACCCAGTAATACAAGAAATGACAGACGAAATTTTATTAAAAGATAGTAGTGCAGAGAATATAAATATAAAAAAAGTGCAGAAAAAAGAGTATTATCATATTTCATCTGCACAAAAAAGAATATATTATTCTTCTAAAATTGCTGGAGAAGAAAATATTTTATATAATGTGCCTTGTAGCATTATTTTCGATAAAAAACCAGATATAAAAAAATTAAGTGAGTGTTTTGAAAAATTAATAGAAAAACACTCTAGTTTGCGTACATATTTTGAAGAAATTGATGGAGAAATTTATCAAAAAGTTGCTTCGAATATAGATTTTAAAATAGAAGAATTGACAGAGCAAGAAAAAACAATAGACGAAATTATGAAAGATTTTGTAAAACCATTTGATTTAAGTAAGGCACCATTATTTCGAGCTTGCATAGTAAAACAAAAAAATATGTATTTATTGTTATTAGACATACATCATATAATTTGTGATGGGGAGTCACTTTCTATTTTTACAAATGAATTGTCAAAACTTTATGGAGAAGAAAATTTCAAAGAGATATCAGAAAAAGAAAAAAATAAAATAATATATGAATTTAATAATACAAAAATGGATTATCCTAAAAATAAGACAGTTATTAATTATTTTGAAGAGCAAGTTAGAAAAAATCCTAAATCTATAGCTTTAATATTTGAAGAAAAAAGTTTTTCTTATGAAGAATTAAATAATAAAGCAAATCAACTTGGAAAATATTTAATAAAGAATAATATAAAAAGTAAAGAAATTGTAGGAATTATGGTACATCGTTCTCCAGAAATGATAATTTCAATTCTTGCTATTTTAAAAATTGGAGCTACATATTTACCTATTGATCCTCAATATCCTTTAGAAAGAATAAATTATATGTTGGCTGATAGTGGAACTAAAAATGTATTAGTGCATTCTGCTACTTTAAATTTAGATATTGGAACAAATTATAAAAAAATAAATGTTGATTTAAAAGAAAATATTTTTAATGATATGATTTGTGAAAATATTAATTATCCTATTAAATTAGATGATTTAATTTACTTAATATATACATCAGGTTCAACTGGCACGCCTAAAGGAGTAAAAATTAGTCATAAAAATATAGTAAATTTTATATTAGGAGAAAAGCAATATATTAACTTTTCACCTAATAAAACTATGATATCTGTAACAACATTTTGCTTTGATATTTTTGCATTAGAAATATGGGGAGCATTAACAAGTGGTATGAAATTAGTACTTGCAAATGATATGGAACAATTATCTCCTTTACCTTTAAAAAATTTATGTGAAAAGCATAATGTATCTATGATACAAACAACGCCATCAAGATTTTCTACTTTATTTGCAATTACAGAAAATACAAATTTTTGGAAACAATTTACTGATATTATGGTAGGACGGAGAAACTTTTCCTAAAAATCTTTTAGAAAAATTTCAAAAGCATACTAGAGCTAATATATTTAATATGTATGGACCTACTGAAACTACTGTATGGTCTACTATAAAAAAACTTAATAAATCATCTAATATTACAATAGGAAAACCCATTGCTAATACTACATGTTATATTTTAGACAAAAATAAAAAGATGTTACCTATAGGAGAGCCAGGGGAACTTTATATTGGAGGAGATGGTGTATCATCTGGCTATTGGAATAAAAAGGAGTTAACTGAAGAAAAATTTATAAAATCACCATTTAAAGAAGGAGAAATTATATATAATACTGGAGATTTAGCATATATTAATGAAAATTATGAAATAGTGCATTTAGGTAGAACTGATTTTCAAGTAAAAATTAGAGGACATAGAGTTGAACTTGAAGAGATTGAGGATAAAATACTTAAATTTGAAAATATCACTGAATGTGTGGTTAAACCTATAGATAATTTTAATAAATTATGTGCATATTATATTTCTAATAATGAAATTAATACTAGCGAATTAAGAAAATATTTATCTAAATCACTTCCAAATTATATGGTACCTAATTACTTTATAAAAATAAAGTCTTTACCATATACACCAAATGGAAAGATAGATAAAAAAGCTCTTCCATGTCCAAAAATATATGAAAATAATGAAAAGATAATAGAGAATGATAACTCAAATGAAAAAATAGATTATATTGATTATGCAGAATGGGAGTTTAAAAATTTAAAAGAAGGAAAATTAGAAGAACAAAAAAATTTTTGGATAAATGAATTTAAAAATGATATTCCTGTATTAAACTTTCCAACTGATTATATAAGACCTAATGTACAGTCTTTTGAAGGTGCAAAAATATGTAAAACTATAGACAGAAAATTAACAAAAGAAATTAATAATTTAGCTAAAAAGCTTAATGTTTCAACATATATATTATTGCTTTCGGCTTATTATATATTATTATTTAAGTATACAAATAGTGAGGATATAGTTGTTGGAACACCTATAATTGCCAGAGAGAAAAAAGACCTTTTAGAAATTATTGGGATGTTTGTAAATTCATTACCACTTAAAAATCATATAAATAAAGAACAAACATTTAAAATATTCTTGAATAGTGTAAAAGAAAATTTCACTAAAGCATTTGCACATGGAATGTATCCTTTTGATGAATTAGTAAGTGATTTGAAGATTAAAAAAAATACAAGTAAATCTTCATTATTTGATACAATGTTTATTTATCAAAATAATGGAATAGCATCTTTATCTTTTAACGATGTTAAAGCAAAAGTATATGTGCCAGATACTGGGGTTTCTAAATTTGATTTTTCTATAGAAGTTATCCCAAAAGAAACAGAAGAATTAGATTTAAATTTTGAGTATTGCACACGATTATTTAAAAAGGAAACTATTGAAAGATTTGCAACTCATTTTATTAATATCGTAAAAAAGATTATAGAAAATTGTGAAGAGAAAATTGAAAATATTGATATTTTATCAAAAGAAGAAAAAAATAAAATTTTATATGAATTTAATAATACAAAAAAAGATTATCCAAAAAATAAAACTGTAATTCAATTATTTGAGGAACAAGTAGAAAAGAATCCAAATAATATAGCTATTGTTTTTGAGGATAAAAAAATTACTTATAATGAATTAAATGAAAAAGCAAATTGTTTAGCTGAAGATTTAATAAATAAAAAAATAAAAAATGATGAGACAATTGGAATATTGTTAAATAGAACAATAAATATGATTGTTAGTATTTTAGCGTGTGCAAAATCAGGAGTAAAATATGTTTTAATAGAAAAAACACTTCCTATTGAAAGAATACAATATATATTAAAAAATAGTAATAGTAAATTGCTAATAACAAATACTGATTTTTATAATAATAAATTTAATATAAATAAAATTTTATTAGATAAATATAATTTTAAATTAAAAAATAAAATAAATAAAAATTATAGTAAAAATAATGAAAATTTATGTATTATATATACATCAGGCTCTACAGGTATGCCTAAGGGAGTAATATTAAAGCAAAAAGGAATAATTAATCTTATTTATGCAATGAATGATGCAATGAATTTAAAAATATGCAATAAATTTATTTCTCATGCAGCAGTATCATTCGATATGTTTGCATTTGAAATATATTGTTCGATTTTAAATGGTAAAACTTTATATTTGACAAATGACAGTGAGCAAAAGGATTCTATAGCAATAAGCAATATGATAATTAAAAATAATATAGACTTTTTAGTTTCTACTCCATCTAAAATAGAACTACTTCTTTCAGATGATGAACTTTCTAAATGTTTAGAAAAAATTAAAGTTTTTTTAATGGGTGGAGAAGTATTTACTGAAAATTTATATAACAGAATGAGAATGAAAACAGAAGGAAATATATATAATGGTTATGGACCAACAGAAATTACAGCATGTTGTTCAATAAAAAAAGTCGAAAATGAAAAAGAAATAAATATAGGTAAGCCAGTAAATAATGCTCAAATTTATATATTAAATAATGATTTAAATTTATGCCCAATTGGCATTATTGGAGAATTATGTGTTGCAGGAGAGGGACTTGCAGAAGGATATGTGAACAATAAAGAATATACTAATAAAGCATTTGTTAAAGTAAAAAGCATAAATGCTGATGTATATAGAACGGGTGATTTAGCTAAATTTAATAATAATGGAGAACTTGAATATATAGGAAGAAATGATTTTCAAGTTAAATTACATGGACAAAGAATTGAATTAGAGGAAATCGAAAAAAATATTTTAGATATAAAAGCTATTAATAATGTTTGTGTATGTATAAAAAAATTACAAGATAAGGAAATTTTGTGTGCATTTTACACAGTAAATAACAAGATTAGTAAAACAGAGATTAAAGAAATATTGAAGAAAAAACTTCCTTCATATATGATACCTATGTATTTTGGACAATTAAATGAATTGCCTTTAACAATTAATGGAAAAATAGATAGAAACAAATTATATGTAAATTTAAATATTGATGATGATATTATATTACCTTCTAACAAAATAGAAGAAAATATATTAAATATATATAAAAAAATATTAGGTGAAGAACATATTGGAATTAGAAACAATTTCTTTGAAATTGGTGGAGATTCTATTACAGCTATGAAAGTATGTATAGAATGTAAAAAAAGGAATTTAAATGTTACGTATGCTGATATTTTTAAATTTCCTACTGTAGAAGAGTTGTCTAAAAATATAAAAATTGTGAAAGAAAATTTAAATGATGTGATAAATAAGTGTGAAAAAAGTGAATTTTATCCTACATCATCAGCTCAAAAAAGAACATACATAACAAGCAATATGAATAAAAATTCTACATTATATAATGTGTATGGTGGGATTTTATTTGAAAATGTTCCAGATGTAAATAAATTACAAAAAGCACTTGATATAATAGTTTCAAGACATGAGTCATTACGCACTTATTTTGAAATAATTGATGGAAAAATTGTGCAAAAAATAGTAGATGAATTAGTTGTAAAAGTAAATGTGCAAGATGTTAATACAAATGAACCAGACGAATTGTTTTACATATATCAATCAATTTTTGATTTAAGTAAAGCACCTTTATTTAATATGTTTTTATTTAGATTGCCAAATGGTAAAGCTTTGCTTATGTTAGATGCACATCATATAATTTTTGATGGTATTTCTTTTAATAACTTTATGCAAGAACTTGAATTTATTTATAATGAAAAAGAATTACCTAAAATAAATATTTCATATAAAGATTTTGCAGTATGGGAGAATAATAAATTAAATACAAATGAATATGAAGAGAGTAAAACATTTTGGCTTAAAGAATTTTCAGGTGATATACCAGTATTAAATTTACCTCTTTCTTATCAAAGAGATAACAAAAAAAGTTACGAAGGAAAAAATTCTGTAATATCACTTTCAAAGGATATTACAGAAAAAATAAATGCATTCGCAAATAAAAATAATGTGACACCTTATATAATAATGCTTGCATGCTATTATATTTTATTATATAATTATACTGAACAAGAAGAAATTATTGTAGGGACACCTGTTTCTGGAAGGATAAACAAAGAATTAGAATCACTTATAGGAATGTTTGTAAATAGTATTCCTTTGAAAAATAGATGTATGCCTAACATGGAATTTAAAAAATTTTTAGAAAATGTGAAAAATAATTGTATAAATGCATTTTCACATCAAGATTATCCATTTGACATGTTAGTAAATGATTTAAATATACCTAAAAATATTTCAAGAAATCCATTATTTGATACAATGTTTAGTTATCAAAATAAGGAGCTTGAGACAGTAAATATTGGACGGAATAACCGGGAATTATGTTGTGCCAGCTTCTACTACTTCTAAATTTGATATTTCTTTAGAAGTATTGCTTATAAAAAATAAAATGCAATTATCTTTTGAATATTGTACGAAATTATTTGACGAAATATTTATTAGCAATTTTGCAAAAGCATATGAGAAAATTTTAATGTTTGTATTAGAACATCCTAATACATTAATTGCTGATATTCCTATTTTTGAAAATAAAAATACTGATAATGTATTTTATAAATTCAAAGAAATAAAAATAAATGATTCTAAAAAATTTGAAAATAATAATTTATTTACAAAAAAAGCAAGTAATAATTTAAAATATATAAACAATGTAGAAGTACAAAATTCAAATTATATAGAACCAAGAAATGATATGGAACAACAAATTGCAAGTGCATTTAAAAAATTATTGCAAGTTCCTAATATAAGTATTGATGACAATTTCTTTGAATTAGGAGGAGATTCTTTAACTGCAATTAATTTACAAGTAGAACTTATGAAATCTAATGTAGAACTTACATATTCAGATATTTTCGAATGCCCTACAATTAGAACATTAGCAGAAAAGATTTCTTCAAATGAAAATTAAAAAGTACTAATAATTTTAATTATATACAAAAGAATAAGGAGGAAAAACATGGAAACAATTGGACTAATTATAAGTTGTATATGTTCACTAGCTTTAATTCTATATTTAGTTAGTAGAAACAAGAAAAATCAGCTCCAACAAGTATTTATAATAGATTGTATTTTAATATTTGGTTGGTTAGCATTATTAATACTACAAAAATATTTTTGTGCTAAATGGAATATCAATCCTATTGTATTTGATTGGTTTATTTATATATTTATATGCTTTCTGCCAGTTTCCGTTTTTTTTACAGGTATTATATTTGCTAATACAAAAATAAAATTTGAAAAGAGGTATATTTTATTATTTATTATACCTATATTGTCACTCATACTTTTATGGACAAATGATTTTCATCATTTATTTTATGTAGAATATTCTACTAATACTAGCGAAACTATTTTTGGAAGTTATTTTAATTATGTGCATACAATATATACATATGCTTTATATTTTGTAGGTTTATTTTATTTGTTAAAATATGCTATAAAAAATTCAGGAATATTTTCACGACAGGCAATTTTATTTATCTTAGCAGCTCTTGCACCTATTTCTGTAAATATATTAGGGTTGCTAAACATTATTCCTATGAGTATTTATGTTACACCAATCTGTTTTACAATAACAATATTATTGTTGGCTTTAGCTATTTTTAAATTTAATTTTTCAAATACAACACCAATTGCATTGCAAAGAATCGTAGATCGTATTTCTGATAGTTATATGGTATTGGATGAAGAAAATGTGATTACAGATTTTAATAAAACTTTTTTAACAACATTTTCTTTAAAACCAAGTAATATTAGAAATGTCAATATTTTTGATTGGGATAATTCAAAATATTTGCCTAATTTAGAATATGCTTTGCAAAAAGTATCTTTAAGCTCAAAAATAACTTCATTTGAAGCACATATAGATTCAATAAATAAATACTTTAATGTTGAAGTTTCAAGCATTATCAGTAAAAATATGTTTTTAGGAACTTTAATATTATTTAAAGATGTAACACAACATGAGATAGATATGAAAACAATAAAAGACAATCAAGAAATGTTAGTTGAAAGAGAACGTTTTGCATCTCTTGGTCAAATGATTGGGGGAATTGCACATAACTTAAAAACGCCGATAATGTCTGTTGCAGGGGCGACGGAAGCTTTAACGGATTTGATAAATGAATATGATGTATCAATTGGAGATCCTGAAGTTACCAATGAAGATCATCATGAAATTGCAAAAGATATGAGAGAATGGGTAAATAAAGTAAAAACACATATATCATATATGTCAGATGTAATTACAGCAGTAAAAGGACAAGCAATATCTTCAAGTGAAAATACTCAAGATTTTACAATAGAAGAATTATTAAATCGTGTATATATTTTAATGAAACATGATTTAAATAATTCTTTAGTTGAAATGAAATATAACTTGAAAGTTGACAAAGAATATGAAATGCAAGGAAATATAAATGCACTTGTGCAAGTAATCGATAATTTAATTTCAAATGCAATACAATCATATAATGGTAAGCCAGATGGTTTAATAGAATTTACAATAAGTAAAGAAGATAATAATATAAATTTTGAAATACGTGACTTTGGATGTGGAATGACAAAAGAAGTACAAGATAAATTATTTAAAGAAATGATAACAACAAAAGGAAAAAACGGCACAGGACTCGGACTGTATATGTCTTATTCTAACATAAAAGCGAAGTTTAATGGTAATATTACTTTTGAATCAAAAGTAGGAGAAGGTACAACATTTAATATAGCTATTCCATGTAAAAATTAATTAACATTCCAGTGAATTTTCACTGGAATGTTTTACTAAGAATTAAGTGCTTGAAAAAATGCAATAAATATTATATAATAATACATAGTTTAAAAATTTAGGAGGAAAAAATGTTAGTATCTACAGGAGTAACAGTAAGATTTGGAAAAAGAATTTTATTTGAAGATGTAAATATAAAATTTGGAAAAGGAAATTGTTATGGAATAATAGGAGCAAATGGTGCCGGTAAATCAACTTTTTTAAGAGTTTTATCAGGAGAGTTAGAACCAAGTAAAGGAGAAGTATCATTAGAAAAGGGAGAGAGATTATCAGTATTAAAGCAAGATCACTTTGCTTATGAGGAATACAGCGTTATAGATACAGTAATAATGGGAAATCAAGAATTATACAAAATAATGAAGGATAAAGAAGAAATTTATTCAAAACCAGACTTTTCAGAAGAAGATGGAATGAAAGCTGCAAAGTTAGAAGAAAGATTTGCCGAACTTGATGGATGGAATGCAGAAGCAGATGCAGGAACTCTTTTGAATAATCTTGGGATAGACACAGAATTACATTATAAATTAATGAAAGAAATTGAAGCAAAGGATAAAGTAAAAGTTCTTCTTGCTCAGGCTTTATTTGGTAATCCCGATGTATTGTTATTAGACGAGCCAACAAATGATTTGGATGTGAAAACAATAGATTGGTTACAAGAATTTTTAATTAATTTTGAAAATACGGTAATTGTTGTATCACATGATAGATATTTCTTAAATAAAGTGTGTACTCATATTGCAGATGTTGATTTTGGTAAAATAAAAGTATATCCAGGTAATTACGATTTTTGGTATGAATCAAGTCAGTTGGCACTAAAACAAGCTAAAGAGGCTAATAAAAAGAAAGAAGAAAAAATAAAGGAGTTACAAGATTTTATTGCTAGATTTAGTGCAAATGCTTCAAAGTCTAAACAAGCTACATCAAGGAAAAAATCATTAGAGAAAATTGAATTAGAAGAAATAAAACCATCAAATAGAAAATATCCATATATAGATTTTAAACCGGATAGAGAACCAGGTAAAGAAATATTATCTATAAAAAATGTTTCAAAAACAATAGAAGGTGAAAAAGTGTTAAATAATGTTTCTTTTACCTTGAAGAAGGATGATAAGATTTTAGTTTTATCTGACAATGAAATTGCAAAAACAACATTATTCCAAATTATTGCAGGAGAAATAGAACCTGATGAAGGAGAGGTAGAGTTTGGAACTACTATTACAAAAGATTATTTTCCAAAAGATAATAACTATTTATTTAAAGATGATGTTTTGTTAGTTGATTGGTTAAGGAAATATTCTAAAGATCCAGATGAAACATATGTAAGAGGTTTCTTAGGAAGAATGTTATTTTCAGGAGAAGAAGCATTAAAGAATGTAAGCGTTTTATCAGGAGGAGAAAGGGTAAGATGTGTATTATCAAAATTAATGCTTTCTGGGGCAAATTTGCTTGTATTTGACGAGCCTACAAACCATTTAGATATGGAATCAATTACAGCTTTAAATGAAGGAATGAAAAAATTTAAAGGAAATTTAATTTTTACATCACATGATCATGAACTTTGTCAAACTGTTGCAAATAGAATAATCGATATTACAGAAGATAAAGTAATTGATAAGGAATGTACGTATAATCAATATTTAGGAATTGAATAAAATTTTAAAAATAATTATTATTAAGGAAAATATAAGTTTGAAAGAGAAACTGAAATCTTTTTCAAACTTAGTTCATTATATACGAAAGGAATTAGATAAAAATGCATGATAAATTTACATTTAAAAAATTTAGAATATTATTATATATAATTTTAGGGATACTTTTATGTATTTTTAAATTTACAAATTTTTTAATTGATTCATGTTATATATATCAAAATTTTCATATATTGTGTCCAACATGTGGGATAACAAGGGCAACAATTGCTATTTTAAATTTGGATTTTGTAAATGCAATTCATTATAATGCATATTTTACTCTTGTTTTATTTCCTATATTTTTAGTTCTAACACTAGAGGATATTTATTGTTTTATAAGAAAAAAGAGATCTTTAGTTGATGTGATTTTTGAAGAATAATTTTAATATGAAAGAAGAGCTAAATATGAATTTTGTTGTAATTGGAATTGCATATATTTTATCTATATATTTATTTTTTATTTTAATAAAAACGAGGAAAAATGGAAAAAAACAAACTCCTAATATGGTATATGTATTAATTGTTTGTATTTTAGTACTTTTAATAGTATGGAATATAAGAAGATGGATTTAATAAATGATTTATAACCAAAGAGGACTCAAGAAAAGAGTCCTCTTAAAAATATTGATTAATATGTTGAAGCATCTAATACTGCAAGACCAAACATTACTGCCATAATGTATACTGCTATACATAAAACTATACCAACTATACCAAGAACCATACCTGCAATACCCATTCCACGTCCACCATCTTTTCTACCTGCAATACTGAATATAATTGCGATTATTCCAGAAGGGATTGAAGCGTACCAATAGCAGAATGTAACTGTAGAAATAATACCTAGTATCATAGATGTAATATTAAATCCTTTTCTCTCAACTGGAGCATTGTTATTTGAGTAATTATTAGCTTCATAGTTTTGAGTAGGATTATTATTAATAGGGTCATTAAATTCTTCCGGATTATTTTTTTCTTCATCCATCTTTTGTTCCTCCTTTTAAATTTATATATGTACAATTTAAATGTACACTGTGTATATATTATAATAAAAAATTATAATATCAAAGTTAATTAAGCATATTTTTGCATTATCTCTTCTACTTCATCGAAATGATTATGCAAAATATCTAAAAATACATCAGCAATTTGTGGATCAAATTGAACTCTTCTGCATTTTCCTATTTCAGCAATTACAGTATCTACATTTAAAGCATCTCTGTAAGTTCTTTTTGAAGTCATAGCATCAAATGTATCTGCAAGAGCAGTAATTCTAGCAAGATACGGTATATTATCTCCAGCAAGCTTTGAAGGATATCCACAACCATCATATCTTTCATGATGATGTTTTACAATTGGAATAATATCCTTAAAAATAGTAGCATTTGATAATATATGCACTCCAATTGCTGGGTGATTTTTTATTTCAGAATATTCTTCAGGTGATAATTTTCCAGGTTTTAGTAAAATACTATCTGGAATCCCAATTTTGCCGATATCATGAAATAATCCACCTATTTTTAGTGTATGCAATTCTTCTTCATTTAATCCAAGATATTTTCCAATCAAAACTGAATATTCAGAAACTCTATCTGAATGACCTTTTGTATAAGGATCCTTTGCTTCTACTGTATATCTTAAAGTTTCTATACTATCTAAATATGCTTGTTCTAATTTTGCGTTTGTATCTTTTAATTCCTCATTTATTTCACGAATAGTATTCATTTGTTTAATTGCTTTAACTGCTGATTCAATTAAAAGAAGAAGTTGATCAAATTTATCGCTTTTTTCACAATATCCTTGAATATCTAATCTTTTAATTGTTTCAAGCGGTGGAGCCAAATCTTTATGTCCTGTAAGTAATAGTATATATAATTCTTTATTGAATTTACGTATTTCTTCTACAACCTGGTCTCCATGAATAGGTGTCATTATAAAGTCTAGTATCATTAAATCAAAATGCTCTGTTTTAATTTTTTCTATAGCTTCAAGTGGATTGGTAACACCGGATAAAATCATAGCCATATCTTTTTAAGAATATTGATAAAGAATCAATAATACCTATTTCGTCATCAACAACTAATACTTTTATTCCATTAAAACTTTTAGTTTGAAGATTTTTTCTCAATGATTTCACCCCTCTCAGTTTAACATGATATAATAAAATAAGAAAAAATGCAAGAAAAAATGAAAAAAAAGTCAAAAAAAAACGAAAGTGTTGTTACAGTTCACATTTGGTTTTCGCTAAGCTACCTGAGAAAATGTTTTAAAAATGTGGCGTTGTGTTCTCCAAGGCGTTTAAGATATTTTGGATTGTTAAATTATAGATACGAATTTGAAAATGTACAAGCAAAAAAACGCGTAGGTCGAACTTCACTTCAATTTTTAAAACATTTCTCCACGCTTAGCTAGTCAGGGTATGGATTGTAAAAAACAGTTTATCCAATTTTAGAAAAAGCCTGAAAATAGTTGCTTTGAAATATTTATTCATCAGTAGCTTTTATGGGTTCACCGAACTACAGATTCAATATTGTTAAGTTCTGATTTTAATGTACTGTATACATTTGCATTTATTTTCTCAGTGTTACCACTTTCATACTCAGCAATTGAATCTCGAATATCTAATAATTCATATCTATTTTCGGCAGAACGTCCTCTATCATAGCAATAAACAGGTATATAATCAACACTATCAATAGAGATTTTTCCAGTTTCACCATTTTTTGTTATTTTCATATCAAGAATAATTGTACTTTTAGTATGAGTATCAACTTGTCCAGAAATAAAATTCCCTAAAGCGTATGCAACAAAACAATCTTTTTCAGTTCCATCAGCAAGTGTGACAGTTCTTTTTTCCATTGGTTCTACTACATGTGCATGATTGCCTATTATTAAATCAACACCATTTTCAAAAAGTAAATTTGTTAGCCTTTTTTGCTCGGCATTTATTTTTTGAGAGTATTCATCACCCCAATGCATACTTACACATATCATATCAACATTTTGTTCTTTAGCAAGGGCAATTTGTTGTAAAATAAGGTTATCATTTATAATATTTACGGAAAAATCTTTCCCAGAAGAGACAGGAATACCATTTGTTCCATATGTAAATGACAAAAATGCGATTTTTATTCCATTTACGTCACGAACTAGTACTGTATTTTGTTCTTCTTCAGTACGAGAAGTACCAGTATGGGCAATTCCTAATGAATCTAGTTCATTTAAAGTATTTTCAACCCCTGAAAAACGTCTGTCTAAAGAATGGTTGTTTGCAGTTGAAACAATATCTAACCCCATGTCTTTTAAGGCTTGTCCAAGTGCTGAAGGAGTGTTAAATTCTGGATATCCTGAGTATCCTCTGTTGTCTTCACCTGCAAAAGTAGTTTCAAGATTACCAAGAGATATATCTGCTTTAGATATATATTTTGATACATTTACAAAACATGGAGAAAAATCATATGTATCTGTTTCTGCATTATATACAGATTCATAATTTGTAGAATGACACATTATATCACCAATTGCAACGAAATTTATTGTTTTGTCTTCAGGAATAATTATCTCTGGTTCGCTTTTTTGGTCATCTGTAGCAATTGGAGTTTGTGTTGGTCTTATTGAAAGACCAATTGCAAGTCCTAATGCACCTATGAGGATTACTAGGATGGATATTGCTAGGATTAGTTTTTTGTAGTTTATTCTTTTTCTTTTGTAACCGTCTGCTTCTATTTCTCATAATTATAGTTCATTCCTTTCTAATTTTTCTAGTTTATATATTATCTCATAAATTATTTTGTATATAGTAATATTTCTTCTCATGAGTTTAATATGTATTTATTAATTAGCACATATATTATATAAGAAAAAAAGGTAAAAGTCTATAGAAAAAGTTTTAAGGAAATATTAAAAATGGAAAAAAATGTTAATTCTTTGATATTGAAAAACAACAGAAATAATGATATATTATAGGTAAAATACAGAATTGTATGTTTTAAAAATTGTAAAATTTTATCCTGTGGTTATAATTTTGATATTTTTGGTTAAATTTAATCAATTTTTAAAATGACATTAATTTAATGTCTTATTATGCAGAAATAAATGTAAAATTAATATGTAAACTTTAAAGGGGTTGAAGTGATGAAAGATGAATGAATTAGTTGAAAGAGCAAAGCATAAAGATAGTGAGGCATATTCTATGCTCATTAAAGATGTAGAAGCAGATTTAATGAAGATGGCAATAAAAAAGATAAAGAATTATCATGATGCTCAAGACATAGTACAAGATACTTTGTATACAGCTTATTTAAGTCTTAATAAATTAGAAGATAATGATAAATTTAAGCCTTGGATAATAGGAATACTAAAAAATAAGTGTAAGAAATTTTATGAAAAACGTAAAAGCATTGATGAGATTACAGAAGAAATTGTAGATAAAACTGACTATAAAATTGAAGACAAAGTAGATTTTGATAGCATTATGGATAAGTTAGACGAAAAAGAAAGAGAAATTTTTAGATTGTATTTTGAAGATGAGCTTTCAACTAAAGAAATATCTAAAAGATTACATATTAATGAAAATACTTTGAAAACAATATTAAGAAGAGGTAAAGGGAAGTTAGAAAGAAAAGGTATCAAACGCTTTACAATCTTTATATGGATTTTATGCATCTTCGTTGCAACAAGCGTAATTGCTATAAGTATTATTAACTACATAATGGGATTATTTGATACAACGAGTAAAGGTGTATATAATGAAGGAATATTAGAAGCAATTGAATCTTCGGAATGGTTCCAACAGGTTGATATGGATTATATTGATTTGGGAGATGGATATAAACTTAGAGTTGAGTATTTACTAATGGATGAAATGAATTTGTATATGGTGTATGAGTTGCAGTCAGAGAATGATATTGGTAAATATGATGATATTTCTATTCCAGATTTGAAAATAGTAGATGAAAATGGAAATGTGATTTGTGATAAAGCAAATATTGCAATAGAACAATATAGTAAAAAGACTGCAACGAAACCGATTGAAGGTGATAAACATAGCATAAAAGAATTGACATATATGTTTACTGATAGTTTCCCAAAATCAAGAACTTTGCATATAAGTTTTTCAAAGGTAATGTTAACAGGAAAATCAATGTTTGGAAATAATAAATATGAAGAATTAGCAAAGAATGTTGAGTTTGAAATTGATTTGGATGATAAATTTATTACGAGAAATTATGTAGAATATACTTGTGATAATGAAGATGTTGAAAAGGCTATAGTGACTGAAACAGGATTTTATGCAATTGTTAATACTAATAATTTTAAATTAACAGAGGTAGAATTAATAGATGAAAAAGGAAAAATATATGAAGGATATTCTGCATATTTAAATGATAATAATAAAACTAATGAAGTAAAGAATATAATAATTGTAAATTTTGATAATACGGAATGTGAACTGATAAAAATAAAAATAGATGGAAGGATGTATGAATTGAAAAAATTTTAAAAAATAATCTCCATTTAGTATTTAGCTAAATGGAGATTATTTTTTATTTTAACTCATTGCATCCATAAACATATATATTTCTACATTTGGATTAGCTCCGGTAAATTTAAAATGGACATTACTTCCACCTGATAAACCTAAATAAATATTTTTAAATACATGATTTTGACCATCTGTTAAGAAGGTATAAGATTTAGTTACATTTCTGTTATTTATAAATACATCTAAAGTAATTGTTTCATTATTATTATTAGCGGCTGTTCCACGAACTGTTACATCCATAAACATTCCATAAAAATCAGATGCAAGTCCATATGTTCCTTTAAATGAAAAGTTATATTGTTCATATGACGCAGGTGAAACAGGAGAGTCAATCACTGCGGCTCTTACTGGAACAAACATTGAGAATGTTGAAAGAATTAATAGTGCTAATATAGCACAAGATAAAATTTTATTACAAATTTTTTTCATAATTTGTACCTCCTTTAAATAAAAATTTTTACAAGCCCATTATATCACCATTTGACAAAATTCGACAAAAAATAAAAAAAATAAAAAAATTGAAACTTTTTTTGTAAGCAAAAGGCACTACTGTATGAAGCGAAAAAAGCTTAAATTATTTAAAGGAGGAAAAAACTATGGTGAAAACAATGGTTATCACAAATGACATCTATCTCCTAGATAGGTTAATAGGAGAATTTGAGAAACACAAAATGAAGATTCATTTAGTTAAAATATCCACGAGTAAGGAGGATACGTTAAAGTATTTAGAATTTGCAGAACCAGATTTAGTACTTTTTGATGAAACAGTAAGGCAAGATTATGATAGAAATTTCTTTAAAACATTTAATATAAGGTCTGCAACAATTAGAAATAATAAAAATGGTTTCATTTCTAAAAACACTATAGATAATATTAAGGCTTTAATAAAAGAAGTAGATGTAGATATGAAAAGAGAAATGGTAGTAAATGAATTGGTAAAATTAGGTTACAAAGAAAAATATAAAGGAACTCAATATTTAGCAGATGCAGTAATGCAGGTATATTTACACAAAGAAAGAATTATAAATAATTTCCAAAAAGATATATATCCAGTTTTATCTAAGAAGTATGGTAAAACTATATTAAACATAAAGAGCAGTATAAATAAGGCAACGGAGACGATGTATTATGATGGAGATATAGAAAAATTGGAACAATATTTTCAATGCGAAAGTGATATGAAACCAACTACTAAAAATATTGTATTGACTATAGCAAATAATATACTTTGATATTTTTTAATCGTGTAAAAAGGAGAGAGGAGCCCCTGTATAGGGACTCCTCTTACAACTGATATCAAATTGAGTTGACGAGGCTCAATTCAATTAAATCACGATATAATTATAGCAAAAATTTTTTTATTTGGAAGGAAAAGATATAAAATAATAAAAAATTTGTACAGATTTTTTCTATTACTTATGTTAAAAGCAAACAATTGTAATTTGATTAGTTCGAATTTTTTAAACTGTGAATTGCAACTTTCCGTAAATAAAATTTGTGAATTTCATGTAAAAAACTTGCAATTATTTGCTACACGTGGTAATATTAATGTGATTTTATAGAAAAAAGGAGGAAGTACTTTGATTAAAGTAGAAAATGTTACTAAAAAGTACGGAGGATATGTAGCCGTTAAAGATGTGAGTTTTAAGATAAAAGACGGAGAAATAGTTGGCTTTTTGGGACCTAATGGAGCAGGCAAAACGACTACAATGAATATGATAACTGGATTTATAGAACCAAGTTCAGGAAGCATAGAAGTAGAAGGCTATGATATAAGTACAAAACCTAGAAAAGCAAAAAAGTCGATTGGATATATGCCGGAGACAACACCAATGTATCAAGATTTAACACCTAGGGAATTTATAAGTTATGTAGCAGAATTAAAGGGAGTTCCAAGGAAAAAGAGAAAAGAAGAGGTGCAGAAAATACTAAAAGAGGTAAATGTAGAAGATGTACAAAATAAACTAATAAGGAACCTTTCAAGAGGATATAAGCAACGTGTAAGTTTAGCAGGTGCACTTGTAGGAAATCCAAAAGTTCTTATACTTGATGAACCTACTGTAGGGTTAGACCCAAAACAAGTAATACAGTTTAGAAATTTGATAAAGGAACTTGGAAAAGAACATACTGTAATTTTGAGTTCGCATATACTATCAGAAATAAGTCAAATTTGTGAGAAAGTTATTATTATTAATAAAGGTAAAATTGTAGCAATAGATACACCATCTAACTTAGAGGGAAAAGTAAAAGAAGAGAATATTTTCTTAGTTACAATAGAAGATCCTGAAAATAAGATAAAAGAAGTTGTAAAACAGATGAAAAGAGCAAAAGGTGTACAACTTATGAAAGAACTTGCAGATGGTACAAAGCAATATGGTATTACATCAATAAATGATGCGGATATAAGAAAAGAGATTTTTGAAACATTTGCAAGAGAAGGTATTACTATTTTTGAATTAAAACAATCTGAAACAACATTAGAAGAAGCATTTATTAATTTAATAGATAGCGATAAGATAGAGAACTTAAATAAAGAAGAGAAGAAAGAAGAAAGTAAAGAAAAGAAGAATGAAGTAAAACAAGAAATAAAAAAAGTTGATAATGATAATAATTCAAAAAAGTCAAAGAAAAAGAAGAATAAAGGAGGAAAAAAATAATGTGGGCAATAATAAAAAAAGAAGTTAAGAGTTATTTTTATTCTCCTGTAGGATACATATTTATAGGAGCATTTTTGCTTTTATCATCAGTATTTTTTAATATGTTTTTAAAGAATCAAGGAATTGTTGAATATACTGGGTTGTTTATGTATGGAGCTGAACTTTTAACATTTTCAATAGCGTTTTTAACAATGGGAATGTTTGCAACTGAAAGAAAAAATGGAACAGAAATGTTATTATTTACATCTTCAAAGAGTATGACAAGTATAGTTTTAGGTAAATTTTTAGCAGCATTAGTTGTTATAGTTGTTACTGAGATTTTATCTTTATTGTATTATGCTATATTTTGCTATTTTGCTGGAGGATTAATTGAAGTTGTACCAACATTAGTAATGTTAGGTGGATTTTTATTACTTTCATTAGTATATATATCTTTTGGAGGCTTTATGTCAAGTCTTACAGAAAATCAAATAATATCTGCAATAGCTACAGTAGTTTTATTGGTAGCAACTTGGTTTTTACCAAATATAACAGAAGTTCTTGTAATGCTATCACCAATATATGCATTTCAAAATTTTTTAAATGGTGTCGTTTCAATTAGTGATACAATAGTTCTGCTTTCTCAGTTTTTGTTATTTACATTACTAACAATTACTGTTTTACAGAGAAGAAGAAATCTAAAATAAAGAGGTGAGAAATTTGAATAAAATTATAAATGTATTAACTTCAAAATGGTTAAAAGATAAAAGTATGACAGCTATACTTATTGCAATTATTATAGTTATATTTTTGGCAATTAATATTGCAGTGCAAATTCTAAAGCCAGGAAATATAGACTTGTCAGAGAATGGATTGTATAGTATAACAAAAGAATCAAAAGAAAAAATTGCTCAAATACCAGATGAAGACAAAATTAATATATATATGTTTGATTATGATGAAAAAGACGCTTTAGTTGTTGTGGCAAAGCAATACGAAAAGATAAAAAACAATATAAATGTACAAGTTGTCACAGTTGAAGGAAGACCAGATTTAGCAGCTGCATACAATGTTGAAGCAGGATATGGCACAGTAGTATTTACATGTGGAGAAAAAAATAAAACATATATGGTAGATAATTTTTATTCTACTGATTATATTGCTAAGAAAAATTCAGACATATCAGAACAAAGATTTACAAATGCGATTATAGCAGTATCGTCTATAGGAAAAACAACACCAGTTTATGTGTTGACTGGACATAATGAAGTAGACATGAATTCTAATATGGTTTTCCTTAGTACATATGCAGATATGGAAAATTATGAATTAAAGAGTTTAAATTTATCAGAAGTGGAATCAGTGCCAGAGGATTGTAAGAGTATACTTGTTACATCACCAAAAAGTGATTTTAGTGAAGATGAAACAAATAAAATGAAAGATTATATAAATAGAGGAGGAAATCTTATTTGGCTTAATGATTCATATTCTGCTACGACAGAAACACCAAATATTAACTCAATATTAGATTTATATGGAGTTACAATTAGACAAGATGGATGTGTTGTTGAGCAGGATACATCGAGAATGTATGCTACAGATTCACCAAATTTAATTGTACCAATAGCAGAGGAATTAGATTATATAAATAATGTTATGGCAATACTTTTTATAAATTCTGGAAAATTAGAATTTAAGTCTGATGAAGAATTACAAACATTGGGCGTAAAAAAACAGGAGATTCTACATTCATCAGATATGGCTTTCTTTAGAACAGATACAAGTATTCCTGATTTTACTCCACAAGAGGGAGAGCAAGTTGGAAGAGCAGTACTTGCGGCAGAGATGGATAAATCTGTACAAGATGGTAATGCAAATTCAAAATTAATTGTTGTAGCGAATAATGCTTTTGCCATAGATAGACCCATATTTTTAGGAACTAGCCAAACAGTGCCAGTAATTGCAGTATTACATAATGGAATATTTTCTTTGGATTTAATTGAGCATGCAACAGAAATTGAAGGTGCTTTGAAACTAAGTAAACCAGTAAATATTATAGCGTATACTGCTGATGAAACACAAGATAGAGTGGTAACAATACTTATATTTGCATATCCAGTTTTAATTGTAATAATTGGTGGAATAGTTTGGTGGTTAAGGAGAAGAAAAAGATAATTTATTTTTACATTGTATTACAAAACAAAAAGTTTTATATAGTTTTCTATATAATTAATAAATAAAAAAATCTTTCATATATTTAAATATATGAAAGATTTTTTTAATATTATAAATTGTGTATTTGTTATAATTGGAGTAATAATAGGAGCTGGATTCGCTTCAGGAAAAGAAATTTATACATTTTTTTATATATATGGCTGGTATGGTGTTTTGGGAATTGTAATTTCAATTATTTTTATTGGATATGTAATTTTTAAAACATTAAAAATTATAAAAAAATATGATGTAAATAATTATGATGATTTTTTAGATGTAATAATGGGAAATGTAAAAATAAAAAGAGTATCTACAACAAATAAATATTATTCAAAAAAATCTAATAATTTTTTTGAATATCTAATAAAACAAATAGATATAAAAATAATAATAGATTTTGTAATTAATATATTTTTAATTATATCTTTTTTTGTAATGTGTGCAGGATTTTCTGCATATTTTAAACAAGAATTTGGTGTAGAAATTATTTTTTCGAGTATTTTTATCTCAATATTTAGTTATTTTATTTTAAATAAAAATATTAATGGAATATTTGCTTTAAATTTAATTTTAATACCTATAATTATTTTTGTATTAATTTTTTTGAGTAAATTTACAGTAGAAAAAAATTATTCTTTTGAAAATATAGAATTTAATTTTTTTTGGATTATTAGCAGTATATTATATGCAAGTTATAATTCAATAACTTTAGTTTCTATGTTAATACCAATGAAAAAATATATAAAAATAAAAAAATATATAATTATAATTTCTTTGTTATGTATTTTTATAATATTTTTATTAGCTTTAATTATTTACGGTTTACTTTGTACTATAAATGAAGATATTTCAAAAATTGAATTACCAACTGTATATGCAGTTAGTAATTTTGGAGAAATATATAAATATTTATATGGCATAATAATTATTTCCGCAATAACAACAACAGCAATTTCGTCAGCATATGGCTTTTTAAATAATATTTCTAAAACGAAACAAAAATATAAAAAAATTAATTTTTTAATATGTATAATTGCGATATTTGTTTCTTTTATTGGATTTTCTAATTTAGTAAATATGTTATATCCATTGTTTGGAGTTTTGGGGTTAATACAATTAATATTTATTTTAAGATGTAAATAACTTGTATTAATCTAAGAAATGTTATACAATATAAGCAAGTTTTATGAATAAATCTTGTGAAAGGATTTTGTACATATGAAAGTAGTAGAGTTCAAAGAGAAAATGCCACTTAGAAGTAAAATTTTGATATCATTTTCTGTTTTATTAACTATAGCTATAGTTTCAGTTATAGTGATTTATATATGTGATGAAGGAGTAAGAAATTGGATAGATGTGTACGTTTTGAGAAAAGAGGTAACAGAAGATGATATAGCAACAATTGAATTAGATGTAGACAAAAATGAGTCTGTGTATGCATATAGTAATAATATAACAATTTTATATAATGGGAAGTTATCGATATACAATAGTTATGCAAGTGAAGTTGCAGAACTCGATATTTCAATAAGTAATCCAATTTATGATACAGATGGAGATTATCTTGGAATAGCAGAAAAAAATGGACAAAATATTTATTTGATTTCTAATAATAAAATCTTATGGGAAAATAAACTTGAAGGTAATATAAGTAAGATAAATGTAAATAGAAATGGTATGACTTCAGTGATAATAACTGGTACAAGTTATAAAAGTTTAATAAAAGTTTTTGACAAAGATGGAAAAGAATTATTTACATCTTTCGTACCTTATACAATAGTTATAGATAGTGATATTTCTGTTGACGAAAAATACTTAGCAATTGCTAAAGTAGATACAAGTGGTGCTTTAATACAATCTAGCATTGAAGTAGTAGATATTGAAAAAGCACTAAATGAAGAAGATAATTCTACAGTTTATATACATAAGGCAGATTCAGGCAAAATTATAACTGATATTAAATATCAAGAAAAAGGACAATTAGTATGCATTTATAATGATTCTATACATATGATTTATAATGATGAAGATACTGTACTTACAGAGTTTGAAAAAACAACGCAAATAGCAGACATTAATTTAAAAAGTAATATTGTAAGGGCAGATGAAATATCTACAGGGCTGTTTAGCGTAAAAACAGATATTAAGTTAAAAAATATATTGACAGGAGTTGAAACTTTGTATTCTGTTGATAGCTCTATTAAAGAGATTGTGTGCTATAATCAAATATCAGCCATAAATTTAGGAACAGAAATACATTTTATTAATTTAAATGGATGGCTTGAAAAGAAATATACTGCAAGGCAAGAAACAAAACAAATTGTTCTTGGAACATCTGTTGCAGGAATTGTTTATAGAGACAAAATAAAAGTTTTGGCTTTTTAAATGAGAGTAAGATGATAATATAAATTTGCAAATGAAAAATAATAGGGAATAAGGAGGTCTCGTGATGATTGCCGATTTAATTTTAGTCTTGGTTATGGCTTTGTGTGTTTTCTTGGGCTATAAAAGAGGCTTGATAAAAGTTGCAGTTAGAATTTTAAGCTTCATTGTTGCATTAGTTGTAGCTCTTATTTTATATAATCCTATTTCAAATTACATAATAAATAATACTGAAGTTGTACCTAATATTTCAAATGCTATACATTCTAAATTGTATAATCAAGAGGAAGAGACTGAGAAAAATAATGATGAAGAAATTAATACGATTGAAAATTATATAGATGAGTATACAAATGAAGTAAAACAAGAAAGTGTGGATTTAGTTGCGCAAGAAGGTGCAGTTACAATTGTGCGTATAGGAACGTGGATAGGATTATTTTTTGTAACTAAAGTTGCTATGATTTTTGTAAGATTTTTTGCAGATATAATTGGAAAATTACCAATTATAAAGCAATTTAATAAAGCAGGTGGAATAATATATGGAATTTTAGAAGGATTTGTTGTTATATATGTTGTGCTTGCAATTTTTAGTATGATTTCACCTATGATGAACGATAATGCGATAAGTTCTGCAATAAATGAGTCTCATATTTGTAAAGTAATGTATGAAAATAATATTATATTAAATGTGATTTTGTAATTTACAAAATCACATTTAAAGTTATTATAAATAACAAATATAATTTAATGTTTCCTTGATTTTTTCTTTTTTTGTTTTTTTCTTATACTTTTTATTCTAAGAATAACTAAGAAAAATAAAAATATGTATATTCCAAATATTATATAAAGCCTAGAATAGTCCACAGATATTGTGCTTAATACAGGTTTAGAACTTTCAATTATGCTATTAAAAATTTTTTGATTATCTTCAAAAGATTTTTCTTGCAATTCAATGTAGTATGTTGTATAATTATCAAAAGCATAGTCTAACAAAGTTTTACAATCTAAAAATTTTTCTCGTAAACCGTTTGAAAGATAACCACCATTTAGGCACACAGCAATAAATTCAATACCATCTTTTTTAGCAGAAGCAATTAGACAATCACCAGCCGGATCTGTAAAACCAGTTTTAACACCAGTGGCATATTCATAATAATAGTTTGAATTAGTGTTATCTAAAAGTAAATTAGATATACTGAAATTTCTATCATTTTGAGGGTGAATATTAGTTGCAGGCAATGAATAGCTTGTAGTTTTGACTATTTCTCTAAATTTATCAAATCTCATTGCATATCTCCCAAGAAGAGATAAATCATATGCTGTTGTATAGAGATTTTCATCATGTAAACCACTTGGATTTGTAAAATTAGAATTTTTTAATCCTATTTCTTTAGCTTTTTCATTCATTAAATTTGCAAAATTAACGATGGAACCTGATACATGTTCAGCTAATACATTTGCTGCATCATTTGCAGATGGAATAAGTAATACATGGAGTAATTGATCTACAGTAAATTGTTCACCGTGCCTGTAAATGTGCTTTGGTATAATCTGGAGGTACTGCATTTACTGCACTTGCTGAAACTGTTACCAAATCATCTAGATTACATTTTTCTAATACTATTATTGCTGTTAAAACTTTAGTAGTGCTAGCAGGATACATTTTTTGATATGCATTTTTTTCATATATTATATCACCAGTGTTTGCTTCAATTAGTATTAAACAGTTCGAATATAATTTTTTACTTATATCATTTGTTTCTGTAGTAGAAATATCCGTTTGTGGAACTTCTGTAGCATAGCAGTTTACAGGAAAAATTGGTGATAATATTAATATAATTATAGTTATTATTTTTAAAAATTTTTTCTCTTTCATAATGAATTAATATTATCACAGATTGTATTAAAAATCAATTATAAAAAAATTAAGAAAGGATGATTAAAATGAGTTTTGAAATGTTAACGCAAAAACAAAAGATAATTGGAGTAGTAGGGATTATAGTTGTAGCGATTATAATTGGATATTATTATTTTACTAGTACAAAAGAGGTTTATGGCTTTGACGATTTTGAGGAAGAATCACAAGAAAATGAAGTAGAAAATGTGGAAAATGAGCAAAATACAATTATTGTTCATATTACTGGAGCTGTTGTTAATGAGGGAATTGTTCAAGTAAAAGAAAATGCTAGGATTAATGATGCAATAGAAGCAGCTGGTGGAGTTAGAGAAGATGCAGATTTAACAAATGTAAATCTAGCATATACTATTGAAGATGGACAAAAAATTTATATTCCATCTAAAAATGATGTCCCTGAGGATGGAGGTTCAGAAACTCAAGGACAAGTAGTGATTCAAGGCGCAGGAAATGATATTGTTGATGGAGAAAAGGCGGGTATTGGTACAGAAACAACAGGTGCCTTAGTAAATATTAATACTGCAAATGTAGAGAAACTTGATGAATTACCAGGCATTGGTAGCTCAACTGCAGAAAAAATTATTGCGTATAGAAAGGAAAATGGAAAGTTTAAATCTATTGATGAGATAAAAAATGTGTCTGGCATTGGTGAGGCGAAGTTTGAAAAAATAAAGGGAAAAATTTGCGTATGAATTATTGAAATGTTACAATTCACAGTAAATTTTATAAAAAGCCTGAAAATAGTTGTTTTGAAATGAACGCGTAAGCGATCAAACGAGCAAAGCGAGTGCGATTTGGAGCAATCGACATATTAAAATACAATTTGGAGATTGCGACACCAAGTGAATGTAAAAACAACTATTTTACAGGCTTTGCAATTAATTATATTAAATAGAAATGATTTTCCCACGCTTAGCTAGTTAAGGGGTGAATTGTAACATTGAAAAACTTTTTAAGAAAAAAATAATCTTTTCAATGGTTGCTTTTAAGAAATAAAAATAGTATAATATTAATACATAGCAATTCACAAGATAGGAGGATGTGCATATGGAAGAAAATAAGAAAGAAAATGAACAAGAAAGAGTTAAAATATATGATAAAGATATGTACATAAGTCAGGAAAAATTAAGAACGATAATTGTTATTATAGTAATATTTGTAATAGGATTTATTGCTGGATATTTTTCTAATGATTTAGTAAAAACTAATATTGGACATGAAAATGAACCAAATTACAGCAATAATATTGATGAAGGTACAGAATAAAACTTGAAAAATATCATATAATTATGATATAATAAAATCAGTGGCGCATTATTCTAGTCATTACTGGTTATTACGAGGGTGGGGCTAAAAATCCACTAAAAGGCATATCGATGAAGTTTCTTGTTTGTGCGCGAAATGCCAAGTTTGTGTGTGAGCAGGAAGTAAGAAATACGGGACATATACAGTGGCATGTATATGGAACCCCTTATTTCGCGGAGGCTTAAAAGTATTTTTTAAGTATAACCTATGCTGAGTGCCAAGACACGAAATGTATAGCGTAGCCTGTCTTGAGTGAGTGTATCGGGATTGATAGAGACAATGTAGATTAAGGCCAAAATCTATGTTTTATATTATGTTATCATGAAATTGCATTTGCAAAAGAGACTAGCAATAACCAAGTGGGGAAGGAAAACTTCTAGAATGTTTGCTTATTATTGAAGCATGAAAGTCCAGGGATTAAGGTACGGATTTAAGTGGTGATCTGGTGATTAAACATTGTTTAATTATTGCTTTTAAATGGAAACAGCTATTGTAGTAATACATAGTAGGCGATAGAGAAATTCGACTAGACCTAAACCGTAAAATTTACTTGGACTTTTGCCATATTAGAAGTGAGAGTTGAGAAGTTAGAGATTAGAGCTAGGGCAAGGCTACAAGGGAAATAGAATATGTTAAAATAGAAGAACAATCTCAAAATCTAATGCACTAATATGCTAACATCTAATACGCTAGAAAAGGATAGAGGAAGAATGCAAAATAATGATAAAATAAATAATGGAGAAGAAAATAAAAATAAGAAAAAGGCAGATAGTCACCTGAAATGGACTGTAAAAATATTTATTATAACTTTCATATTATCAATTTGTTTCTCATTTATTTCAACAAATGTAGTATCACAATTAAATGTAATACCAGCTATATTTATATTAGTTTTGGTTATTTTTGTGGGTATTTTATTTGATATTATAGGTGTTGCGGTAACTGTTGCAAATGAGCATGAATTTCATGCAAAAGCAACTAAAAAAGCCAAAGGTGCGAAAACATCTTTAAAGTTAATAAAAAATTCAGTTAAAGTTGCTAATTTCTGTGCAGATGTAATAGGAGATATATGTGGAGTATTAAGTCGGAGCAATAAGTGCTATGGTTTCAATAAAAATTGCAGAACAATTTGGCCTTCCAAATAATTTACAGTTTTTTGTAAGTGCCGTAGTTGCGGCTTTGACAGTAGGTGGTAAGGCAATAGGAAAAGATTTCGCAAATAAGAATTCAACCAAAATAGTTTATGGTTTTGGAAAATTACTTAGTAATTTTAAGGAAGAAAAATAGTCTCTTTAAAAGTAGTAGATGTAATTGGAGGTATAGAAATGTGTGGAATAGTAGGATTTTATGGCGAACAAAAAAATAAAGAGAATATTATAAAAAAGATGGCAGATAGAATAAAACATAGAGGACCAGATGGAGAAGGCTATTATACAAACGAAAAAATTGCTTTAGGGCATCGTAGGTTGTCTATAATTGATTTGGCTGGGGGAACACAGCCAATGTTTACTGAGGATAAAAAATTAGTTGTAGTTTTTAATGGGGAAATATATAATTATATCGAGTTAAGAGATGAATTAAAAGAAAAAAATTATGAATTTAAAACAAATAGTGATACAGAAGTATTGCTATATGGATATAGAGAATGGAAAGAGGAGCTACCTAAAAAATTAAGAGGTATGTTTGCGTTTGCAATATGGGATAATGAAAATGAAAAATTATTTTGTGCTAGAGATCATTTTGGAATAAAACCATTTTATTATTATATGAAAACTAAAGAAAGTAGAGAAATTGCTTTTGCTTCGGAAATAAAAGCTTTTTTAGAATATCCAGATTTTGAAAAAAAGTTAAATAAAAAATTGATAGGACCATATTTATCGTTTAGTTTTACACCTACAGATGAAACTTTATTTGAAGGGGTATATAGATTGTTACCTGGGACAAGTTTAAGCATAGATGCCAATGGAGTTAAAATTAATGAATTTTATGAAGTTAATTTTGATGAAAAAGAATATCAGTTTGAAGAACTTGTAGATGAAATAGGAAAGATTATGCAGGATTCTGTTGAACATCATAAAATAGCTGATGTGGAAGTTGGTTCTTTTCTATCATCTGGTGTAGATTCTTCTTATTTAGTTTCTCTTGCAAGACCAGATAAAACTTATACTGTTGGTTATGCAGAAGATAAGTATAATGAGATAGATTATGCAAAAGAATTGACAAAACAGTTAGGTATTACGAATGTTAGTAAAAAGATAACAAAAGAAGAATGGCTTGAGGCAATTCCTAAGTTTTTGTATCACATGGACGAGCCTTCATCAGATCCATCTGCTATTTCACTTTATTTTGTTTCTAAATTGGCAAGTAATGATGTAAAAGTAGTACTTTCTGGAGAAGGAGCAGATGAATTTTTTGGTGGATATAATTATTATAGAGAAGAAGTGGATATGGGATTTTATAATAAAATTCCGTATTGCATAAGGCATTTGCTTGCTATTTGTTTTGAAGCATTACCAGAATTTAAGGGACGTAATTTTATTGTTAGAAGAGGCAAAAAAATAGAAGATGAATATGTTGGAGTAAATAAAATATTTAGTGAAAAGGAAAGAAAAAAGCTTTTAAAAATAGAGGATAATATCAAAAATAAGGATATAACAGCTCCTTTATTTGAAAATGTAAAAAATTGCAGTAATATTGTAAAAATGCAGAAAATAGATATTAGAAATTGGTTATTAAATGATATATTACTTAAATGTGATAGAATGACTATGGCAAGTTCTATAGAAGGCAGAACACCATTTACTGATAAAGAAGTTTTTGAACTTGCAAAAACAATTCCTGTAAAATATAAAGTAACAAAAGATAATACAAAAGTAGCCTTGAGAGAATCTGCAAAAAAAGTTATACCAAATGAGGCATATAAAAAGAAAAAATTAGGATTTCCTGTACCAATTCGTGAATGGATGAGAGAAGAGGAATTTTATGGAGAAATAAAAAGAGCTTTTGAACAGGATTTTGTAGGTGAAATATTTAACCAAAAATATTTAATTAAGTTATTAGATGAACACAAAAATCGTAAAAAAGATAATTATAAAAAAGTTTGGATTGTATATAGTTTTGTAAAATGGTATGAAATATTTTTTGTGAATAATGGAATAGAAAAATAAATATAAGTGTTTTAATTAATAAATACAAAGTCTCCCCATCAATAGTCTTTGATTATATTGATGGGGAATTTAAATAAATTGTTTTAATTATGGCTATTTAGTTTGAGAAAATATCTGCAAAGTTATGAAAGTTTTCTAGTATTAATATATGATTATTAGCAGTTATTTGAAGCTTTAATTAGTACATAAGGTATATAATATACTAAAGTTTTATGGCAGGAGAAATTATGGAACAAGTTGAGGATAAATTAATTGTTGCAAAAATTATGGATAAAGTAAAAATATGTAAAAGTAGAAATAAAATTGTACATACTGAATTTTTAACACCATATCAAAGAGAAATAATTCAAAAAGAATTGAATAAAAATAAAATAAAGAACTATTTGTTTTTTGGTGGATATGAAGAAGCGGAAGGAAAGATACTTGTATTGTATCCTGAAAAATTTGAAATGGATATAGTAAATAAAAATTTAGAAAATATAATTAAAGTAATAAAGATAAAAATACCAAAAGAAGTTGAAGGAAAATATAATCATCGTGATTATTTAGGTACTGTTATGAAAGCAGGATTAAATAGAAATAGAATAGGAGATATAGTTGTAGAGAAGGATGGGGCATGTATTTTTGTTTTAGAAGAAAATGCTGAATATATATTAAAAAGTTTGAAGGAATTTACTAGATTTGCAAAAGCAAAGATTGAAATTATAAATTTTAAGGAAGTGGAAATAAAAGAGCAAGAATTTGAGATGATAAAAATTACAGTAGTTTCCATGAGAATTGATGCAATTATTTCGAGCCTACTTAAAGTTTCTAGGAATAAAGCTGAAGAATTAATTAAACAGGAAAAAATATTTGTAAATACGAAAGTTGAAAAAAAGATATCTAAGGAAATAAATGAAAAAGATATTTTAGCAATTAGAGGATATGGAAAAGCAATCATTGAGGAAATTATTGGTAATAATAAAAGCGAAAAGTTAATAATTAGAATAAAAAAATACAAATAATGCAAAAAAATTTCGAAAAATATTGCACGAAAAAGACTAAAAAATACTAATTGTAACAAAAAAACGCAAAAAACGACAAATTAAAAAGATAAAAAAAGATACTTGGCAAGTTATATATTATGTGTTATACTAACAATGTTGAATGAAAGTTCAAAAATTTATGTTTGGATAAATTCAAATGAAAAGATAGAGGGGAAAATGAGTTTAAAAATTGGATTTTATGTAGCAACATTTAATGGAGAAAATAAAGAAATTGAATTATTGAAGAATTACTGTAATATTGAAAAAGACCAATGTATTTTTACAATAAATGCTTCAGATATTTGTAGTGAATTTATAGCAAGATATTTTTATAAAGTACCAGAACTACCAGAAATACTTTTAAATAGTTTTATAAAAGAAAACTACAAGGAAAAAGATTATGAAAGTGCTAAAACAGAGTTATACAACGGTATATATAAAGCTGATTTGCATGTTTTAATAAAGGACAATGAAGAAGCCTATAAATTTAAAGTAAGGAGTTTATCTGAGGATATAAGAGAAAAGTTGATTAAAAAGTATGATGATATAAGGAAAGAATTGGATAAAACTGTTAAGAATAATAAGATTGAAATATATGCGCTATTTATATTGTAAAAGTATTAAAAAATTGTGTAGCTATTTTTCATAACACATATGTGCATTTGTATAAAAACTAAAAAAATCTGCAATTTTTATTTTAAATGGGTATTTTAAAAATTGGCAAAATTATTCATAATCTTTGATTGTGAAAAAAATTTTTTGGGGTTAAAATGCACATTTTTAATATATAAAAAATAAATATATATCGGTTTTGCGATATATATTTATTTTTTGTTATTAATTAAATATCTAAACTTTTTAAGAATTTAATAAATGGTTCACGAAGTTCTGGTCTATTTAATGTTTCATCAACAGCAGCCATAACAAATCCAAGTTTATCTCCTGAATCAAATCTAGTACTTTTATAATCATATGCATAAACGCCTTCTTTTGTATTGACCATAGCATTATATGCATCTGTTACTTGAATTTCGCCACCTTTACCTGGTTTGGTATTTTCTAAAAACTTGAATATATCTGGCATTAATACATGTCTATCAGAGATTGCAAGATTTGATTTTGTTTCTTCAATTTGAGGTTTTTCTTGTAATTTTTCAGCTTTATAAAAACCTTCTTCAATTTGAACACCAGAAACATTACCATATTTTGGTACATCCTTCCAATCAACTTTTTCTACACCTATTACAGAGCCACCACATAATTCGTGTTTCTCAATTATTTCTTTTAAACAAGGTTTTTCACCGTGGAAAACTACGTCACCATATAATATAGCAAATGGTTCATTACCTATAATATCTTTTGCTTGATATATGGCATGACCTAATCCTTTAGCACCACCAGTTTGTTCAATGAAGTGTAATTTTGTACCATGAGCAAGGTTTGTTACTTGTGGAATAAATTTCTCTTTGTCTCGTTCTATAAGGAAATTTCTAAGTTCATCATCTTCCATAAAATAGTCTTGTATTACTTCTTTTTTTCTTCCGATAATCATTACAATTTCTTCGATACCAGATTGTACTGCTTCATCAACAATGTATTGAATGATAGGTTTATCTAGTATAGTAAGCATGCATTTTGGAACTGCTTTGCAGGCTGGCAAAAATCTGGTAGCAAAACCTGCAATTGGTATAACGGCTTTTCTTACTTTCATTATGCTATTTCCCCCTTTTTAGGATATTTAGTATATAAGTATCCTAAAATTATATTATAACTTTTGATATTTTCAAAATTTAAAGAATAAAGAATTATAAAATACTTTATTCTCAATATTCATATTTTATACTAGTTTAATATATTCGTCAATAGTTTTGTAAACATAATGCATAATAGAAATTATAAATATTATATTAAGTTTATAAAGCTATTGAGAGAGATTTGTCTATAATGTTATATTATGAAGAGAGAAAATTAGTGAAATATATGTAAACTACTTAATAATTTTTATTAGTTTAAAAAGCAAATAAGAGATTATTTGGAAAAAATTTCTTTGTTCACAAAAAATTTACAATATTTTTAGCACTCTACTATTGACAGTGCTAAAAATAAATTATATAATAAATGCATAAGAAAAAGTACTTTTCCAAATAATAATATAAAATAAATGAAAGGAAGTAGATTTATTATGTTATTAGTACCAAGAAAAAGAAATTACGATGTTTTTGACAGTTTTTTTAATGATCCATTTTTTGAAGAAGAGGGAAGAAGAAAAAATCACGGAGTAATGAAAACAGATGTTAAGGAAAAAGACGGAAATTACATTATAGAAATTGATGTACCGGGATATAACAAAGAAGATATACAAATAGAGCTTGAAAATGGATATCTTACAGTAACAGCAAAAGCTAATACAAAAGTAGATGAAGAAAAAGAAGGATATATATATAAAGAAAGATTTGTTGGAGAATGTTCAAGAAGTTTTTATACAGGGGAGGATGTTAAAGAGGAGGACATTAAAGCAAGCTTTAAAAATGGTACATTAACTTTAACTTTCCCAAAAGAAGATAAAAAACAAATTGAGGGAAAGAAGTTAATACAAATTGATTAAAAAAAAGTCGAAAAAATGGGATATTTCTTTAAAAGAAGTATTCCATTTTTTTATGAAATGTGTTAAAATAGATGTAAAATTTATGCAGAAAGGGATGGAGAGTATGGCAAATGTACTAGATACTTTAAGAGAGAGAGGATATATAGAACAGTTAACACACGAAAAAGAAATAGAAGAATTGTTATCAAAACCAGGTGTGCCTTTTTATATTGGATTTGATCCAACTGCAGATAGTTTACATGTGGGACATTTTATATCACTAATGGTTGCATCACATCTACAAAAAGCAGGTCATAAGCCTATTATATTAATTGGTGGTGGAACAGCTACTATAGGGGATCCATCAGGTAAGCAAGATATGAGAAAAATGCTAACACGTGAAGAGCTTGACCATAATGTAGAGTGTTTCAAAAAACAGATGGCTAAATTTTTATCTTTTGAAGGTGAAAACGCTGCAATAATTGTTAATAATGCAGATTGGTTACTTGGATTGAAATATATAGATTTTATGAGAGAAATCGGTGTTCATTTTTCAATTAATAGGATGTTAGCAGCAGAATGTTATAAACAAAGATTGGAAACAGGGTTAACATTTTTTGAAATGGGATATATGGTAATGCAATCATATGATTTTTTATATTTACATGATAAATATGGTTGTAAATTGCAAATGGGAGGAAATGATCAGTGGTCAAATATAATTGGAGGAGTTGAACTAATTAGAAAAATTGGCCATAATGATGCATTTGGTTTAACATTTAAACTTTTAACTACTAGAGAAGGTAAAAAAATGGGTAAAACTGAAAAAGGTGCTTTATGGCTTGATGCTAGTAAAACATCTCCATATGAGTTTTATCAATACTGGAGAAATATTGATGATCAAGATGTAAAAACAGTAATGAGTATGTTGACATATATTCCAATGGAAAAAGTTGAAGAACTTTCAAGTTATAAAGATGAGAGAATAAATGAAACTAAGAAAATGCTTGCATATGAAATAACTAAGTTAATACATGGAGAAAATGAAGCTAAAAAAGCAGAAGAGACTGCAAAGGCTTTGTTTGAAGGAAATGGTAGTGTAGAAAATATGCCTAAAACAAAACTTGAAAGTAAAGATATTTTATTAGTAGATGCAATTGTTTTGGCAGAAATTGCACCTTCTAAAGGGCAAGCAAGAAAGCTTATTGAACAAGGAGGAATTTCTCTAAATGATGAAAAAATAACAGATGTAAATTATAAGTTATCAGAAAAAGATTTTAGTGAGGGATATGCTATACTTAGAAAAGGCAAGAAAATATATCAAAAATTGGAAATATAAAAGTTTTTATACAAAAAACATTGCATTTCTAAGTTTTTTGTGATAAAATATATTCTGCGATTAGAATGTAAGGAAATAGTGTGTAAATAAAATATGCATTTATTGTTTTTTCCTATGAAATGAGAAAGAGCAACTTTATGTTTGAACTTTAGAAAGGAATGAGATAAAAATGGGATTTTTAAAATATATATTATTAATTATATATGTAGTTGTGACATTGGTGCTAATTGTACTTACTTTAATTCAAAGCAAAGAAAGTAGTGGTGTAACTAGTACAATAACAGGTTCAAGTACTAATAATTTCTATAATCAAAATAAAGGCAGAACAAAAGAAGGTAGAATGAAAAGATTAACAATTACTTTAGGAATAGCTTTTGCAGTTCTTGCTATTTTGTTATCAATCTTTTATATTTAGGGTATAATTATAAAAATATAGGGGTATTATACCCCTAATTTTTATTTTGAGGAGGTAGAGATGCTTGATGATATGTTTATTGCAGAAGATGAAAAAATCGTGTTAGATTTGCATAATATGCAAGTAGATGAGGCACGATTTTATTTGGAAAACGCAATAGATACGGCAACATATAAGATTAAGGAAATTGTAGTAATTCATGGATATCATAAAGGACAAACCATTTTAAATATGGTTAGAAAAGAATTTAAACATAAAAGAATAGAAAGAAAGGTAATTCCATATAATAAAGGTGTTACTTTAATTTATTTAAAATAGCTTAGTTATATTAATAAGATTTTAGTAATATATTTTAGTGTGGAGTTGATTAATATAAAAAAAGCTTTTTTGTTCGTTTCAATTTTATTTTTTATAGTTATTTTAAGTATTAATAATCAAAATAGTTATGATGTTAATTCCAATTTTTTTACACAAGAAAATTATATAGAATCTCAATTAGATGATAATATTGAGGAGAATAGTATGGATGAAGTTTTTGAAGTTTCTGCTATACCAGAAAGTGTTTTAAATAAAATGAGAGGAAAGTCTATACCTTTAGAAAATCAAAACGATGTTGATGTAAATAATTTGTCTTATCTAAAAATAACATATTGGGGATTTGATGATAAAACTCATATTGGTGAAATGATTGTAAATAAGGAAGTCGCACAGGAGATATTAGATATTTTTAAAGAGGTATATAAAGAAAAATATCCTATTGAAAAAATAAAGTTAATTGATGAATATAATGCAAATGACGAAGAATCGATGGAGAATAATAATACATCTGCTTTTTGTTATAGAAAAATTGCTAATACAAATAAGTTGTCTGAGCATTCTTTAGGGGTGGCTATTGATGTTAATCCATTATATAATCCATATATTGTAGGAGAATATGTTTCTCCAGTAAATGCAGGTAGATTTGTTGATAGAGATATTGATGAAAAGGGCGTTATAAAAAAAGGGGATGTGCTTTATAATGCTTTTATTAAAAGAGGTTGGACATGGGGAGGAGAATGGAGTGGAAAAAAAGATTATCAGCATTTTGAAAAGAGTATAAAATAAATAATTGTTAGAGGTAAAATTTTTTTGAAAAAATGTACGAATGATATAGACAGAATAAAGATAATGTTATAAAATAATTATTATAGGAAATGAGAATAAGCAGATGTGGTTTGCCACTTTACATATAAAGGCTTGTCCTTTAGAATGGAGGTGGTGCTATGATAGAAGCAGTTTTATTAGAAATAATATACTTACTTTTATTTGCTTTAGTTGTCGAAACTATTATAGTATTTGCCTTAATTATATTCGTAATATTTTTAAGCAAATAGACAAATAAAAAACACATCTGTTACTTTGAACGGTAAGATGTGTTTTTACAAATTACTGGCAAACCACGTTTGTGGTTTCTCCATTTCCTATATTTATTATACTCTATTTTCTATAAAAAAGTCAAGAAATTTTAAAAAAATGTGTATTAGTAACGTCTAAATGTTCATTATATGGGTAATTTAATTATAAAAAAAGTTGATTCTTATTCACTGAAAGAATCATAGAAATAATATGCAAAGATACAAGCAACTAAAGCCTGTATCTTTTGCTTTTTACAAAGGAGGGAAAAGTATGCAAAAAGAAATATTGACAGAACTAGAAAATTTACAAAATGAACTAGAATTTGTTTTAAACAATAAAGAAGAAGTAGAAAATAAGCATATAGAAAAATTTTTAAGAAACTTAGAAAGAATTAGGTATAACATATTTAATAAAATAAAAATACAAGATAAATATGAAGTAAATGATTTAGAAAAAATTGACTTTGTAAACAAAAGATATAATGCGACATTAGAGAATGATGTATTGAAAATATATATTCCAGAAGTAATGCCAAAATTTAAAAACATAAATAACTATGCTTATAAAAATATTATGTTTAATGTAATGGAAAGTACAAAGAAATATGAAAATCTTTTTAATAAAGAGCTAGTATTTGTATTTATAAAAATAGTTGAAAATCAAAGGAATAATGATATAGATAATAAGTTTGTAAAACCTATTATAGATGGTTTGGTGCTATCAAAAGTAATTGCAGATGATAATATATCAAATATGTTTTATGGTGTTTTCGGAACAACAGAAAAAAATAAGAAGCCATATACAGAGGTATATGTATTTAGAGGAAATAAAATGCTAGAGAGGATACAAAATATGCTTCAAACGGATATGTAAAAAATATCCGAATGAGGCTTTTTTTGAGCAAACGCAAACGGATATTTTAGACATATTAAGAAATTTGAAAAATATAGCAAAACATCAAATTACTATGTGTCGAGTTTAAGAGGTATGAAACGGGGCAAGTTGAAAACAGAGAAAATAGGGTGTGTCTTATGTGTAAATTTTAGAAAGGAGGAAACGGATAATGTGAGTGTAAAATTGACAGAAAAAGATATAGAAGTTTTGATATTTTTAGGTAAATATAAAATGATGTTAGGAGTTGATTGCAGGAAGATATATAGTGGAAAGGATTATGAACGAAAGAGGTTGAAGACTTTAGAACAAGAAAGATATATAATGAGAATAAATAAGAAATATATTAAATTAGATGATAAAGGAACAAGGCTTGTAAAAGAATTTGGATATAATTATCATTTTACATGTAGAAAGAAAAAATATATAGATAGAATGAGTGCAGTAGCAAAAATTGCAGGGCTTACAATAAATAGTGATATTGATTTCATAGCAAGTTGGAATATGAAAGATAGAGGCGAATATACACAAGTAGGTAGAAAATACATAGGAAAATTAATATTTAAAGGTAGTGAAAGAATTATTTATTATATTTCAAAAGATAATGGAAAAGTTTATATAAAACAAGTGATAAATGATATACAGAAGATTATAGAATATGAAAATGTAATAATATTTATGGAAAATATGGATATTTTGAAAGATAGAAAAAGTTTTGTATTTGGAAAAGAATCAACAATGATAATAAATCCGACAGAAAAAAACTTATCTTTTATGAGAGAATTAGAGAATATTGATAATTACAGTTTGCTAAAACAAATATATGGAGATACAGAAATATTATTATCAGAATGGACTAAAGCAATTCACAAGAAAGAAGATGGAACATATATAGTACTAATGCCTTTTATAGATACAGAAAAGGTACATGGAATTAATGTATTTTATAATAGTAATAAAAATCAAGGTAAGAAGCTAGAACTCATAACATTAAAAGAAAACATAGGAAAAATCAATGAATTGCTTACAAAAAAGACAAAAATCATAGAAATTGATAATTGGATTGGGGGTGCAAATGATAAAGAAGAAAGCTAAAATGCTTTTATTTTTTTTGAGTTCTTATGTCTTATTAATACCTTTAATCAATGGATTTATGGAGGTATTAGAAAAATGCTTACAAATTGATTTAAAAACAATAGATATAAATATTTTTAATTTGTTTACAGTTATATTTAGAAATGGTACTATTTGTTTAATTTGGCTAATATTAAATTTGATTATAGTATTAGTTATAAAAAGTATAACGGTTACTAAACAAAATGCAAAGATAGAAGTTGAAGGAATAAATTTAAAGAAAAAAGATGGAACATTTGGAACAGCTGACTGGGGAAATAGAGAAGAAATAGAAGAATATTTAAGTATAGGAAAAAAAGATGGAATTATTTTAGGGGAAACTGATGAACATGAAATAATTACCTTGCCTATGAATACATATTTGAATAAAAATATTGTAGTATTTGGTTCAAGTGGTAGTAAAAAATCAAGAGGATTTGCAATACCTAACGGAATAGAACTAGCACAAGAAGAATTGCAAAAGGCAATAAAGAGAGATATGAGTTTAGTTTTTACTGATCCAAAAGGAGAATTATATAGAAAACTTGCAAAGTATCTCGGATACAAAAATTATGATGTAAAGATATTTAATTTAGTTAATCCTGTATATTCAAATGGTGCAAAGTTTATTAACTTTGTTGAAGATGAAACGGATGCACAGATTTTTAGTCAAATTGTTATAGAAGGTACACAATTAGATAGAAAGTCAGGTGGAGATGAGTTCTGGAGCAGAGGAGAACAAAATTTGTTAAAAGCATTACTTTTATATGTTATAAACTATGTAAAAAAAGAAGAAGATAAAAGTTTGGGCTTTATTTATGATATCTTGGCAAGTGGAAATATAAAAGAAATTGATAAAATATTTTATGATACATCTGGACCAACAAGATTAAGCTATAATATATACGCACAAGCAACTGATATAGTAAAGCAGTCTGTTGTTACAGGACTTGCAACAAGACTTCAGATATTTCAAACAGATAAAATTAGAAATATAACTAATAAAGACGAAATTAATTTTGAAAGTATAGGAAATAAAAAAACTTGTGTTTTTGTTGTTACAAGTGATACCAATAGTGCATTTGATTTCTTATCTACATTGTTTTTCTCTTTTTTATTTATAAAATTAATAAAACAAGCTGATATGAATGTAAATGGAAAACTTAATGTAGAAACTTCATTTATACTAGATGAGTTTACGAATATAGGTAGAATTGTAGATTTTGAAAAGAAGTTAGCAACAACGAGAAGTAGGGGGATTAATATATTTATGATATTTCAAAACATAGCACAACTAAAAAATAGATATGATAATGATGTATGGCAAGAAATTTTAGGAAATGCTGATACAAAGATATGTATGGGAGCTGGAGACATACTAACGGCAGAATACATAACAGAATATTTAGGAATTGCAACAGTAGAAACTAATGCGATAAAGAAAGCAGCAGGTTTTGATGGTAAATTTACTTATGGAGTAGAAAACATTTCTAAAAATAAAAGAAATTTAATGAATCCAGACGAATTGTTGAAACTGGATAATAATAAGGAAATTGTTATAGTAAGAGGAAGGAAACCGTTTATTTGTAATAAATATGATTATTCTAAACATGATGAAGCGGAAAAATTAGAAGATATGACAGTAGAAGAACAAAGAATAATTTTCAAAGATAATGTAGAAAGTGAAAAAAATAAATGGCAAAAACAAGTAGAATATAGTTTTAAAGACTTCTAAAGGTTATAGGTAAACCTTTTAAAAACTAAATTTTAAAAGTAAGAAGGTGAAAAAGTATGACGGATGAATTACAAGAAAAAATAAAATGGCAAAATATTAATTCATCTAAAGAAAAAGGAAAAATATTGACAGGAAAGATTATAGCAATAGAAAGTGAAAGAATCAAAGAGAATAATATAATTTGTGCTATAGTAGATTTTAAGGGAATAAAGATTTTAATACCAGCTACAGAAATAGCAACTGATATAAAAAATGATAAAAAGCAACTAAGAAATATGATGGGAGCAGAAATTAAATTTATTGTCGTTGAGTTAGATATGATTGGCTCAAAAGCTATAGCTTCAAGAATAAAAGCTATGGAAAGATTAAAAGAAATTAGTTTAAAGAAATTAGAAGAAGGAGATAAGGTTTATGCAAAGGTAATTGGAATATGGAGAAAATATGTAAGACTTGAATGTTTAGGAAATGACTTTATAATTAAGGCACAAGATTTGCAATATGGTTATATTGAAGATGTTTCAAAAATATATAAAATGAATGAACAAATAAAAGTATGTATTAAGGAAATATCTGAAGATAAGAAAAATTTTAAAATATCTGTTAAAGAGTTATTAGAAGATCCTTTTAAAAATATTAGAAAAGATTTTACAGAAAAAGGAGAATATCTAGCAACTATAACGGGTTACACAAATAGTGGAATGTTTGCAAATATAGCACAAGGAGTAGATACTATTTGCACATTGCCTACTTGGCTTGATAGGCCACCACTTCCAGGAGAAAAAGTAGTAATTAAGATATATAAAATAATCCCTGAGAAAAGAAAGATTTATAGTTCACTTATAAGGACAATAGGTGGTGATGCTAATGACTGATACTCAGAATGCAATAGCAAAACTATTATGGGATTTTCATTCACTACGAGCAGAACAAGTTATGAAAATATGTAATTGCACAGAATGTGATATCGGCTGCTTAATTGCACAAAAAGTTATTAAAAGAGATAATAATACAGGAATATTAATACATAGAGGAAGAAATGCAGATAATAGAAATGTTGTAGCATTTGATGTTGTTGTGCAGTATTTAGACAGAAATCCAAAGCTAAAGGTAGGAAAACATCCTATATGTGTAAATATGCAAACTGATTTTTTTAATTATGATATTTTAGCAATAAAAGAGGCAGAAATAACGGATGTTTTTGAACATATTGATCAAATGTCCGAATCAGAAAGAATTATAATTATTATAGAAACAAAGCAATATATGAAAAAAATTATAAAGACGAAGAGACCTTGCTATATATGCACATATCCACCATTAAAAATTGTAGATAGAATAAATTGATATAAATAAAAAGTCATTATTTCAGCTATAATATGCTGAGATAGTGGCTTTTAAAATTATATTAAAGATTAAAATAAATTATTCGACAAAAGTAATTATAATGTGATATAATAACAAAATACAGAAGGAGTTGTTATTATATGACATTAGAATTTATAACTGATTATATAAATAAGAAATTAAGTGCTAATCAAGAGATATTAACATTTACTTTTTATGAGTTGAGAGTAAAAAATAATTTATCAGAAACAGAAACTCAAAGATTTTTAGAATTAGCACAAATTAGATTAAAAAATTTAGGATATAACACATATATAACAGGAGAAAAATACATATATGCAGATATAAGCAATACAGTACACGAAAATGAGCTTATGGTAGCCGTAAAGAAATAGGGGGATTAAAAAATGAATTTAGTAAAAGAATTAACAAAAAGTAAATTAAGATTATTAGAAGATGCAGGAGTAAATAAAGAATTTATCCATATAATGCTATGTTTCAAACAGCGAATGAAATTAGAGAAGATGCAAAAGAACAATATGATAAATTAACAAATAAATTATGATATATGAATTGCTAAAATGTTCAAAAGTAAGTTTTATTATAGTTGAAAAAAATAAATCTTTTGCTAAAATAAGAAAGTATAAATATTTTATAATTAATGGAGGAAAAAGATGGATAAAAAATTTGCAAAACAAAGTATTGAAAGATTAGATACAAGTATGGAGGTAATAAATTTATTAAAGAATAGTAATATAAATACTTTAGAAGAATTGTGTGATGAACGAAATAGTGATTTAAAGCAAATAGGATTAGAGCAATCACAAATTAAAGAGATTAATATTCAACTTCAATTATTGGGATTAAATTTAAGGTATAGTTAATTTTATAAATAAGATATAATATAAAAGTCATAATAAAATATAGCCTTTACTTAAATAGTTAAGGTTATATTTTTTATATAAAATTTGGCTTTTTTGGGCTTTTGACCTTTTTTTATTATATATTGATATAATTATAAATAATTAAAATGCTTGATTATAATAAAAAATATGATACAATTTGATTAATATAATATAATAAAATAATTATATTAAAAGGAGGTATGTATGAGTATTTTAAAAGTAAAAGATTTAAGTAAAATTTATGGAGAAAAGGACACAAAAACTGTTGCTGTAGACAATGTATCTTTTGAAGTAGAAGAGGGAGAATTTGTTGCAATAGTTGGAGCAAGTGGAAGCGGAAAATCAACACTATTACATATGATAGGTGGGGTGGACAAGCCTACATCTGGAAATATAGAGATAAACGGAGTTGATGTTTATTCATTGAGTGAAGAAAAACAGGCACAGTTTAGAAGGAGAGAAGTTGCACTTATTTATCAATTCTATAATTTAATACCAGTGCTTAATGTAGAAGAAAATATGACATTACCGATTGATTTAGATAAGAAACAAGTAAATAAACAAAAGCTAGAAGAATTAATACAAAAATTAGGCTTGCAAGATAGAAGAAAAAATTTACCAAACGAATTATCAGGAGGACAACAGCAAAGGGTAGCAATAGGAAGAAGTTTACTACAAGAGCCTAAAATATTACTTGCAGATGAACCAACAGGAAACCTAGATAGTCAAAATTCAAAAGAAATAATTGAGCTATTGAAGAAATCAAATAAAGAGTATAACCAAACGATAATACTTGTAACACATGATGAAAACATTGCGAAAGAGGCAGATAGGGTTATTACAATACAAGATGGAAAGATTGTAAAAGATGAAAAATAAAAGGAAGTGATGAATGTTACGAAAATCACAACAAAATTAACAATGGCATACCTAAAGAAAAGAATATCTGTTACAATAACTACAAAAGCTATTGTAACAATACTTATGCACTTAAACTTTAAATTTTTTTAACAACAATTGCAATAAAATAGTTGACAAAAATAAAAATATGTAGTTAAATAACATTTAATGTCTGAAATATTTGGTAAAAGTAAGTGCAATGTGCAATTAATTGTTAGGAGGATATTAATATGACTAAAGTTTCTAAGTTGATTGCAATTTTGACGAGTGTGTTTCTGTTAACATCATTCTGCGTTCCGGGTGTGTATGCTGCACCTGCTATGCCTGTTACTGATAACGAAATGTCTGCTGAAGGGATTGCTCCTGCAAGTACTTTGGTTGGAGAATTTCATTATACGGGGCGGCTGTCGGCTGATAAGGAGCTTGGAACTGTGTATATTTCAGCGGATGCCAAGACAGTTAACTGGACTGTTGGCAGGACTGGTGGATCTGGATTAGTTAATCTTAGACTGGTTAGCAATCTTACTGGTGAGAAGAGGCTTCTTTCGGCTGTGGCCGACAATACGCTGAAAAGTCTAACGTGGGTTACTCCTTTGCCGTATGGTTGGTACACCGTGATGGTGGAGTATTCATCTGACTATTTCACCTATGATACAGATATTTACTTTTACAGTTAACCGGATTTAAAGTTGTCACTGTAGGTAGGTTTCTGAAACCTCAGGTTAAGTAATTTTTCACATTGCACTTATTTTATGGGAGCTTGGGTTTCTAAGCTACCTTTTTCATATGGTACGACAGATAGGTCGTTTAACTAATCAGTGAAAGTCCGTAGAGAAGGTATATATCATCAATCTCATAGAGATGCACAAGCTATACATCGTGAGGTGGTAGTAAATGAAGTGTGTATCAAAATCGTAGCTCGATGTTCAAAAACTTAATACTAAGGATATATAAGAGAGGAAAACAACTATTCAAGCCGAAAATCAAAAGATATACGTAAGCTTATGCAGTAAATTAAGTGAGTAAAAGAGGAAAGTTAAACGGTTTATATTACACAGTATAGACAACAACTTGAGGGTGACAGTTTCTTACAATGACTAATAGTATAGATCTGTTAGCTAATGACAAGGGTGTTTATCATGATGTAGAAAATAAAAAGAGTTAGTTGCAAAATTTCGGCCTGAAAAGCAACAATAACATATAAGGGTAGATTGACCTGCTGAGTGTATAGTGGCAATAAGTTTATAGGTAAATCTTTAATTAAAAACCTAAATATATTACAGAAGGGGTGTATGGTATTTAAGTTATTAAATATATCATACAAATAAAATTTATGAAAATAGAAACTAAACTAGCTTTTAGTAATATTAAGAGAAATATAAAAAGAACTATATTTACTACTATGTCAATAGCATTAAGTTCTGTTTTTATATTTGTTACTATTTTATTAATATCTAGTATAAAAAGTGGAATTGTTGAAAATATAGAAACAGAATATAATGATTATCACATTATAATAAGAAATTTAAGTAAAGATGATTTTGATAAATTAAAAGATAAGCAATATATTGATAAAATATATATAGAAGAAAATGATGATAAACAATTACAGAAGTTAGAGAAGCCATATAATTCTTTAGAAACCGAAAACAATTTTAATATATATATTAAATATAAAAACATTAAGCAAGTGTGCAATTATTCTAATGATGTTATTAAAACGTTAAACCTAGCAGATGAATTAAGCCGTAATGAAGAAAAATGTGAATTCAATCAAAGATTGCTTACGGTTTATGGGCTGATAGATGTTGGAATTATGACGCAAAATCAAATACCTATATGTATAGCAAGAATTAATTATTCTTATGTTATAGATTTAATGATATTATTAATATTGGTTGCATTTTCAATCCTTTTTATAATTATTTTGTATAATGCTTTTTTAATAACTATAAATGAAAGAAAAAAAGAATATGCAATTTTAAATAGTGTAGGAGGAAAACAAGGGCAGATATTAACAATGATATTCCTAGAAGGAATTGTTATGGGAGCGGTAGCTATTATTATAGGCGGTTTGATTTCTATTTTAAGTACGAATATCATTTTAAAACTGTTAAATAGTATTTTAAATAGTGTAGGATATAATTTTAAATTGATATTTGATGCTAAATATCTACTTCTATCGCTATGCATTGTAATATCAAATATATTTATAGCTTCAATAATTCCAAGTGTAAAAGCTAGTACAACTTCGATTATGCAAGATATTAAAAATCTTAATCAGATAAAATATAAAAAGAATAATAAAAAGAAGGAAAAGAAAGTAGGTGTAGAGAGGAGTATAGCATTAAGAAATATAAAGAGAAATAAAAATAAATATAGGATAATAACTATTTTACTTGTTGTATGTATGACTTCTTATATTGGAGTTTCTGTATATATTAGTTACGAAAAAGCATCAGCAGAAATAGTAAGTGAATATGATGTAGATGCAGAAATACGTACAGATTCTTCATTGAACATAGATTATGAGAAGTTATTGAATGATTATAAAGTAAAATATAAAAATAATAATGATTTAAGGTATATGGAATATAAAAAGTTAGGATTATTTGTTTTAGTTGAACCAAGTGAAGATATTATAACAAGCAATATGGTCAGTATATATCCTAATAATAAAAAAAGTATTTCAATGTTAGTTATTGGATTAGATGATAAAACATATAGTGGTTACATAAATAAAATAAAAGCTAATTATGGTGATTTTATAATTTACAATAATGTAATGGAAATAAATGGAAAAGATAATTTAACTTACTCATATTATCCAGCATTAGAAACCGATGATAATTTAAAATTAAGCATTATAGAAAGGTATAATGATTATGAAAATAATAAATCTGAATATAATATAATTGATGATAAAAGTCTAAATGGTAATTTTGTATTTACAGATGAATTAATAGAAGAGTATAAAGACTTGAAAATAACTTATAGAGTACCTATAATTTTTATTAATATGAATGATTACAATCAAATAGAAGAAAATTTCAAAAGTTATGTTTCGAACAATAATAATGGAATAAAAAACTGGATATTTGGTGATATGGATTCATTATCTATTAGAATAAAATGTAAAAATATAGTGCAATTTTCAAATTATATCGAAGAGATTAATGCAGTGCAGAATGACAAAATTGATGTAGAATTTTTTACATTGCAAAATCAAGAAAAAATAATCTACATAAACATAATACAATTGATATTAAAAACAATAATAGTAGCAATAATAGTAATAGGAGTTGTAAGTACAATCAATATTATAAATGCAAGTTTGTGCGAAAGAAAACAAGAATTTAAAATATTATATAGTTTAGGTGCTACTAAAAAAAATATAAATAAGATATTAATATATGAATGTATATATATGTTCATTAAATCTACTATAATATCTGTGATTTTGTCAGTACCAATATGTTATGCAATTATAAAATATATGGCAAATATTATTATTTTAAATAAAGTATTAATTCCATTCGAGAGTATTTTGACTTTTATAACAATGATGTTCTTAATATCTATTATTGTAACTTTGCTTTCTAGTAAAAGTATAAAGGAAAGATAGATATGAAGTTTTTATAAATGGTAATGAAAAATAAAATGTTCAAATGTAAATAGCACAAAAGGGAGAAAATAGGAATAATAACGTATATAGTATTTCTTGATGAATCTGGACAACCGTGGGGATTTAGCCAAAAAAATAATAAATTAGGAGAAAATGTAAGCCAATATTTTACTTTAGGTAGATTTATGATTGAGGCAGACAATATCCTAGAAATAGAGAAAAAATTAAGAAATATAAAAATAAAATATAGTTTAAACGAAGACTACGAGATAAAATGGCATACTACATATTCAAAGCTGGGGTTGACTTTTGAACAATATAAAAAATGAAAATGGAAATTATTGAAATTATTGCTAAATACAAAAAGTCAGTAGTGGGAATAGTTATGGATAAGGAAAGCAGTTATAAAAAAAGAATATATAAAAACACCAAATGATTTATATTCAGTAGGTTTGCACATGCTTATGGAAAGATATTGTATGGAAATTTACAGAAAGAAAGCAAGTAATAAAGGAAAAACTACTATTATAATAGCTGATAGTAGGCAAAGTATAAATATAAAAACAAATAGAGGGGGGTTAGCCCTTCTACCTAATAAGAAGAAATAAAAAAAGTATAATTGGGTTTGAATTTAAGGTATAGTTAAAAAATAGTGAAAATTTTAAGTAAAGATAAGAAGAATAAAAAATATTTAAGATTAAAATATGGTATATAAATTGTAAAGTAAATTTTATGATAAACGATGAAATGGCTATTAATAATCTATAGAAATGTTGACATGATAATTTCTTTTTGATAAAATGAATAATAAAGGGGGGAGTAATAAATGAAGTAAGTATTAGAAAGCCATAACATTGAGAAAAGATATAAAAAATTTAAAGCTATTATAGATGTAAATATGCATATAAAAGAAAATGCAATCTATGAAATTGTAGGTGAAAATGGAGCAGGAAAGACAACAATAATGAAGTTGATTTGTGAATTGCAAAAACCGACTAATGGAGAAGAGAAACTTTATGATATTTGTAATGATAATAATAAAATTGTTGAAGTTAGAAAAAAGATGAGAGCAATTATAGAAAATCCTTCAATAAATCTAGCAAAGACAACAGAGGGAAAGAAGAAAACATAATTGTTATATATAAAGAAAATACCAATAATATATGAATTATAAAAATGCACAAATACGTAATAAAATTACTGAAAAATAAATTATTAAAATAATTGAATAAAATATAGAGAGGAGAGATATATAAAGATGAAACATTATTTATGGTTAATAATCGTTTTAATTATTATTGTAGCAAACAGTGTAATAATTAGAATTATACATCTACAGAAAATGAAAAACGAAGTAAATAACCATAATGGTGAAACTGAGTGTATGTCGTTCAATGATAGAATTACTAAGGGAATCCCTAATAATGAAAATAGTATGAGAGGAGTTTATGTAAAAGAATTACTTACAAATATAATGTCATATGGTAATATACCGCTTGAAGTTGATATAATTGTAAAATACAATAATAATATTATTGATAATATAAAAGAATTAAAACAAAATGAAATAGGAAATAACACTATGTATAATGTGGAATATATATATAATGAGAGTGGCATTATTTATCAAGTAAATATAGATAAACAACTAACTGCTCAATAAATTTAATATAATAACGAAAGGGATTGTGAATAAATCAAAAGGGAATGGAATAGTGTAAAATAAAGTGTGTAAGTTACCGGTAACAAAACTTATGCACTTTACTTTTTTAATAAAAAAATATAATATAAGAAAAACGGAGGAAAAAATAAATATGGGAAAGAAAATACAAAGAAATCCACAAAGTGTAGCACTAGCAAATGCAATATTAGAACAATATAGAACAAAAACAAGTGTAGACGTTCAAGATGCAATGAAAGATATATTTGGAACAATATTTGAGGAATGTTACAGGAAGAAATGGAGGCACACTTAAGAAATGAAAATAATAGCCACGAATATAAATCAACTCAAAATCGTAGAAATGGATATACAAATAAGACATTAAAAACTACATATGGAGAAATACCAATAAATGCACCGAGAGATAGAGAAGGAACATTTGAACCAATAGCAAT